>NZ_AUGA01000023.1:0-146157 GCF_000426785.1 Bradyrhizobium sp. th-b2 | reverse complement strand
GTCCTGCTTGCCGAGATTGGCCCCGAACACGCCGACGATCCGGAGCGGGCCACGGTCAATTCGGTTCTGCAGGCGGAGTATGCGCGGCTGGCCGGCATAGCGCCTGTGGCGCTGACGGCGGCGATGCAGCCCTATTTGCCGATCGTCCGCGTCTTCCTCCTGCTCGGCGGGGCCATGCCTGACATGCGGGAGCGGCTGATCCAGCGCGTCGAGGCGGCCCTGCGCTCGGAAGACTGAATTATTTTGGTCGCGCGCGAGCCGGAGTGGCCTGTCGAAGCGAGCCCTCAGTGTCTTCTTTGGGTCAGAAGCCGCCGATAGCGACCGAACCGGGGGACCTCCGGTTCACCTCGAAGAGCGAAAGTTCGCGACGGTCATGCAGGCCGTCAGCCTCGGGCCAAAAGCGGACGCATTGACCGCACCTGGGCGCCACGACCCCGTCACCTTGGTGCCATCGGAAATCTATTCGGGTAACCCCGCTTTCCGGAGCCCTTCGGTCAGCAGCTTCGCGTTTGATTGCCCGCCGCGGGCCATCCACGTTGATATTGTGAAGGCAGGATCGGTTTCGAGCAGATGCTTCGCTGCCTCGCGTGACTCTGCATCGCGTCCGAGATGGGCGTATGCGGAAACGAGGCAGCGGTAAGCCGACGAATAGGAAGGGTTCTGACGCTGAGCCTTCTTTCCTGCTTCGACGGCCTCGTCAAAGCGGCCAAGCTCAATCAAGGCCATCCCGATCCCGGTAAACACCACGTGAAGAACCGGGTCTAACGGGCTCATGCGTACGGCACGTTCAAAGGTCCGAATTGCTTCCTCGGGCCGCCCCGCAATCCTACAGACATGACCTCTACAGGCGAGGGTGTGAAATGAATTCGGGTTGAGCGCGACCGCCCTGTCCGCCATTTCGATCTCGGCTTCATGATTTCCGATCACGATTGCCGAGATGAAGCTTGCCCATGCCAACGTGTCTGCGTCACTATCGTCGACGCTCAACGCCAGGCGAACTAGTCGAATTGCTTCCTCACGCTCGAATTGAGGGTCGACAGCAAAGCCAAAAGCAACGTTGAGCGCGTGACAGTTGCCCGCCAAGGCAGCAACTAGGCCGAACCCAGAGTCGAGGTCCAAGGCGCGATGAGCCAGCCTTATCGCCTCGGCAAGCCCTTCCCGAGTCATCGAACGGAACTCGCGCACGGCCCGGAGATAGAAATCATATGCAGTGAGATTCTCGGGTCGGCGCCGCGTCGCCATTGCAATTTCCGTTTGGAGCAGCGTTGGTTGAACCGCGGAGACAACGGCGAGCGTGATTTCATCTTGGAGAGCGAAGACGCTGCTCAGGTCTCGATCAAAACTGTCCGCCCACATATGCGCCCCGGTAGCGGCATCGATCAATTGTCCTGCTATGCGAACCTTTCCCGATGCCTTGCGCACAGATCCCTCAAGCACATAGCGCACGCCAAGCCTGCGCCCGACCTCCTTGATGTCCACGGCTCTACCCTTGAAGGTGAAACTTGAATTTCGGGCGACCACGAACAAGGTCTTGAACCGCGAAAGCGCCGTAGTGATCTCCTCCACCATTCCATCGGCAAAATACTCTTGCTCGGGATCACCGCTTATGTTCTCGAACGGCAATACAGCGATCGAGGGCTTTTCGGGAAGCGCGAGAGAGAGCTCTTCCGGGTCTGCTAAGTCATCGGGACCTGATGGGGTCCTGCCCCGTTCTTCCCGCACTCGTCCGATGAAACGAAACCCCTTTCGTGGCAGCGTCTTGATAAGGCGCTGCTCATCGCCTGTGTCGCCGATGACGCTTCGAGCAGCGTTCAGGCGGGTCGTCAGTGCCGCGTCGGATACGACACGTCCTTTCCAGATGGCGTTTACGAGGTCGTCCTTGCTGACGACCCGCGCCCTGTTGCGGATCAAGTAATCGAGCAAATCGAAAACCTGAGGCGTTGTAGGCACTACGTCTGGTCCACGCCGCAGCTCGCGCCGGTCGATGTCGAACGCGAAGTGCTCGAAGAAATAGCGCAATGCACATTCCCCCGGTTGCCCTTTGAGGTCACCAGAGTGACGCCTCACGCCAAAAGAATAGGCCGGCGCTAAGGAAAATGTAAGCCGTTTGTCACGCGCCCTCATGCCCTCGCACTCTCGCGGTAGTCCCAAGGCCAATCCAGCGCTTCGCTTATTGAAGCGAACACTGCCAGCGGACAAAACCCTTCGAATGTCCGAGTTGGGTCAGAAGGCGATATCCCGGAGGTCGGATCGGGTTTCCGCTTCATCCTCGAAAGCAGACCTCCGGGATCTTAACGAGTACCCACCCCTACTCGCCCCACTGCCGTGCCATGGTTGCGAGCGCGCAGCCGGCATCCTTGAAGTCGACCCAGTTGTGCGCGTAGACGTGCTCCAGCGGAATGCCGTAACGCGCGCGCAGCACCGGCCACGCCGCGATCTGCGCGTCCGTTAGCGCCTTGATGTTGCGCCCTGGGGCATCAGCTTCGGGAGCGGACAAGCGAGGCGCACTTGGTGATGTCGGCTAAGGGCCAGAAGCCGAATTAAACCCGACGACTTGAATGTCTGTTTGCTCTCAGTTGTAGACCTGGCGAACGAGCCTTCCGGGAACGTCAGCGGCCTTCGGTGTTTCGACCTGAGGCGTCGGGACCGGGATTGGCGCCGGAGCTGACGCTAGTGCATGAGTTGGAGTCGAGACATGAGGTGGAGTCGACGGTGCCACAACTTGGTGCGCGGACGGCCTCCGTATCGGTTGAACGCTCGCCGGGCGCGACAGCAAGCTGTACCCCAATGCGGCAGCGGCCATGGCGCCAATTGCAACTCTTCCGACCACCGGTAGTGCGAGCGTCTCTGTCTTCCCACGTTTGGCCCGCTTACTCATATCTTTCCCCTCATCCCTATGCTCGGAAGAGGTACCCAGCAAAATTTAACAGGCTTCGAAGCGATTTCGCCCAGGCTGGAAATTGCTGAGCGTCGTTAACGACTACTCCCCCCACTCGCGCGCCATCGTCGCGAGTGCGCAGCCTTCGCAGTAGCGGGCGTCCTTGAAGTCGATCCAGTTGTGCGCATAGACGCGGTCGAGCGGGATGCCGTAACGCGCGCGCAACACCTTCACCAGCACCCGCCACGCCGCGATCTGTGCATCGGTCGCCCCCTTCGCGACGTCGGGATAGTTGCCGGCGAACTCGACGCCGATCGAGGTGTCCTTGTTCACCTGCCGATAGGTCTTGCTGTTATCGATATACTTGTTGTCGTTGCGGTCGGCGCCGTCGGTGTGGGTCGGGACCAAATTGTCCGCAACTGCCCAATAGACCGTGCCGTCGGTTTCGACCCAGACCATGACGCCGCGCCGGGTCGGGTGGTTGTGCTGCTCTGCTGCGCCAAACCGCGCCGAGCCCTGCGGGCCCTCGGTCTGGTGCACGATGATGTTGCGCCAGGGATGGGACTTGGCGACGTCGCCCCAGGGCGACAGCCAGACCATTTTCAACCCGGGAATCTCAGGCGTGCCTTGCGATCGCGCGATGGTCGCGAGATCGGGCGTTTCAGCCGATACCGCGGAGGACAGCACGAGCGCAGCAAGTACGGCGAGCAGGCGAGACATCATCACGGAAGGATCCAGTGTCGTCCCTCGATAGAGCGGGATGACTTTTCTCCGAATCGTCATCCGACTCTATCTTTTTGATTTGAGCATGATCTTTTCGGAAAACCGCTACACACTTTTCCGGATCATGCTCTAGCATGCTCAGGCGCGCTTGCGCAGGGTCGCTTCCACGAGATCGGCGATCTCGGGCGGCAGCCTGGGCTCGTAGGTCGCATAGCCGTTCTTGCCGCCTTTCTTGGCGTCGTACAGCGCATGGTCGGCGGCGGCGATCAGGCGGTCGGGATGCATGCCGATCTCGCGGCTCCATTGCGCAACGCCGATCGACACCGCGATCGGAATGTCCTGGCCGGTGCATTGCTCGGCATCGGCGCGGCAGACCTCCAGCACGCGGCGGGCAATCATCGCGCCCTCGCGCAGCGTCGAGGACGGCAGCACGATGCAGAACTCGTCGCCGCCGGTGCGGGCCAGCATGTCACCGGGGCGGAGCCTGGTCTGCGCCATCAGCGTGAAGTGCTGCAGGCAGGCGTCGCCGGCGGCGTGGCCATGGGTGTCGTTGATGCCCTTGAAGCCGTCGAGGTCGATCACCAGCAGCGCGAACGCCTCGCCGTTGCGGTCGGAGCGCGCGCATTCCTCGGTCAGCCGCTGCAGCAGATGGCGGCGGTTGCCGACGCCGGTCAGGTCGTCGAGCAGCGCGAGGTCGGCGACCTCGTTGCGCAGCCGGTCGATCGCCATCAGCAGAAAGCCGAAATTGAGCGCCATCGACAGGAAGACCATCAGCAGGATCACCAGCGACTGGCCGGCACTGAAGCGAACGAAGGAGAATTCGCCGGGCTGTAGCAGCGCGCCGATGGCACGCAGCGCATAGATGCCGATCAGCAGCGAAGCGACGATGCCGGCAAGCCGCGCGCCGGGGCTGACGCGGCCGTTCTCGGGCGACAGCAGCAGCTTCAGCGTCAACGCGAACGGCGTGACCTGCGCGATGGTGTAGACCAGGATGCGCATCGGCATGCTGTCATAGGCAAAGATGAAGACGGTAAGGCCGGCGAAGGTGAGCACGGTGGTCAGCATGGTGCTGCGCCAGCCCACCGGCTTGCCGTAGAACCGCTCGATGCCCATCGCGGCAAGGCCGGCGGCGAACACCATCAGCGTCCCCGCCGCCAGCAGCGGCAGCAGCGAGTCCGTCAGCATCACGCGGAGCATGGCACAGGAGGCACCGGCCGCCGCGGCGAACGCCGACGCGGTCCAGAATTGCGCCGCACCGAAGGCAGGATAGCTGCGCGCGACATAGGCCCAGATCAGGCCGAGCGCGAGAAAATTGATAACGAATACCGTCCAAAGCGTCGGAACGCTCAACATCGCCCCTGTTCGAGACCCCTATCGGTCTCGCCTCTCCTGAAATGACCGCCGCCCCTAGGGCGCTTCCCCAATGACAATCCCCGTTGTCTTGCGGGACAGGATGCGGCCGCGCCGCTTAACGGACTGTCACCCGCAATGCTCCAATCCAAGCTGTGGTTTTGAATTGATGAAGATGCGCGCATCGGCCGTTTGCGCATCGTTAAGCATGACGGATGTGACGCGCGGCGCACGTAGCGCGGCAAAAAGCTGGCTAAAACAGCTAACAACTGTGGATAACACAATGACAGCGCCGTGACAGCACGCGGCAGCCGCCTCCGAATCTGCTGAGTTTGCTACTGAGGATGTTGCGAGGCTGGCCCTCCGCCAAGCATGCCTCGGAGTCGCGTTTCAATCCATGAAACCTTGAGAGGATACTATGGCTAAGAAAGCGAAGAAGGCGAAGGCGAAAAAGGCCCCCAAGAAGAAGAAGGCCGCCAAGAAGAAGTAACCCGTTTCTTGCCCGGGTAGCGGCTCTGCCCTGCCCGGGCACCCAGATCGGGGCATCCAGATCAGGACCACCGGCCGCAACAATATCAACTTCAAATTCACCAATCCAAATAAGTCGGCCCCAGACGGATGGGGCAACACCGCAGGCGCAAGGCCTGCTTTTTTATTGCCTGCATCAACGGTGGCGAAACGCGGTCAGCGCTCCGCGAAGGCAAGCTTGGCGCCGAGCAGGGCAAAGCCCGCGGCAAAGCTACGCCGCAGCCAGGCCATCACCTTCGGCCGGGTGATGACGCGGTTCGCGCACCGACGCCGCGAACAGCCCGTAGACCCCGAACACCGCAAAAGTCATCGCCATGAACACACCGCTCAGCTCGACCATCCGCGCCAGCGGATGCGGCTCGTCGACGGCGATGAACTGCGGCAGGAAGGCCAGGAAGAAGATCGACAGCTTTGGATTGAGGATGTTGATCAGGATGGCGGTGACGATCACCCGCCCGCTCGAGCGCGGCTTGATCCCGGTGTCGACGGCGAGCGCGCCGCGCTCGCGCAGCGCCTGCCAGGCCATATAGAGCAGATAGATCACGCCGCCCCATTTCAGCGCCGCGAACGCCAGTGCGCTGGTGTGCAGGATGGCGGCGAGCCCCAGCATCGCCGCGATCATCTGCGGCACGATCCCGAGCGTGCAGCCGAACGCCGCAGCCACGCTCGCCCGCGAGCCCCGGGTCAGCGCCACCGCCAGCGTATAGAGCACGCCGGTGCCGGGGGAAGCGACCACGATCAGGGTGGTCAGCAGGAAGGACCAGGTCATTTCAAATCCTCACGGGGTCACGTCATTCCAGATGTTGCTTCAGATAGTCCAGCACACGGGGAAAGGCATCCTTGCGCGCTTCGGAATCGGTCCCGATCACGGGAATTGAGCCGTCGTGCATCTGATATTGCGGCAGCTCGGTGCGCGGCAGGTTCGGCGCGTCGAAGGCGTGCACCGCGCCGGGATAGCTCTTCAGCTCGACCGGATTGCCGCGCGCCCTGGCCGCCGCGATGAAGGCATCGCACGGCTTGAACGGCGTCCAGACGTCGGCCTCGCCGATCAGCACCAGCAGCGGCACCCTTGTGGTCCAGCTGTCCGGCTCGACATTGGTGTACGGCCTTGACTGGTAGATGTCGGCGCACACGCCGGGATAGAACGACACCGCGACGGCGAAATCCTGTACCAGCGCGGCGGGGCGGCCGATGCTCTTGTCGTTGATCGAGAGCAGCGCCACCCCGCCGCCCTGCGACCAGCCCATCAGCGCGATGCGGTCAGGCTTCACGAACGGCTGCCCCTGCAGATATCCGAGCGCGCCGTAGGCGTCCTTCGGCCGGTCGCGCCACATCCGGCGGGCGTCCGGTCCGCGCGAGCAGGTCTGGCCGAGACCGCGCGGCGTCGCGCTGTCGACGATCAGCGTGACGTAGCCTTGCGCGGCAAGCGCGCGCGCCCAGGCGCGGTAGAGACCGAACATGCGGCCCTTTTTGTCGTTGAGGCCGGAGCAGCCGTGCATCAGGACCACCGCCGGCCGCGGCGCGTCGCCCTCGGGACGAGTGAGATGGCCGATCAGGTCGGTCGCGCCGTCCAGCGAGGGGAAATTGACAATCGCCTCCGCCGCCGCGACGGGCACCGCGATCGCGAACATGAACCAGACCAGTCCGACGATCGACCACGGGCGGGACATCAGCCGCCAATATCACGGCGTCCGGGGCGGCGGAAGCGGCGGTCGGCCGGCCGCGGCTCGCCCGCGCTGACAACTCCGTTATGACGACCAGCGTTATGAAGACCCGCGCTGCCCACGGCCGGACAGCGCCGACGCCGTCGTCTCGGCAAGGCGGATCACGTCCAGCGGCGCCCAGGGTTTGGCCCAGAACAGCGCGCCATCGGGCAGGCGCTGCCGCAGCGGCCGGCCCGAGGTGACGACGACATCGAGATCGGGGTTGTATCGCTTGGCGGCGTAAGCGAGCTCGACGCCGGTCATGTTTCCGGCCAGCTCGACATCCGTCATCATCAGCACGACATTGTCGCCGTTGCCCTGCAACACCAGTTCGGCGGCTTCCGCGCTCGCGCAGGCGATGACGTCGAACTCGCTCTCCGCCAGCAGCAATTCGATCATCTCGCGCTGCATCGGATCGTCCTCGACGACCAGGGCCTTCGCACGGTGGGGCCTCGACTGTCCCATAGAATATCCCATGGCTGGGCCTCCCTTTTGATTGCAGTTTTTCAAAGCGAGCACGGGTTCAATGCCTAAAATCACTGGATGGTTCGGTTCCAATTTGAGAAAAGTGGGGACAGCCGCCGTGTTCCCGCACGGCCACCGTCACCCCTCGTTGAAATGGAGCTGACCCGACATGACCGCGATCGCTGGATCCGCCGCCGCCGTGACCGGAGCCGCCAGCGGCATTGGCCGCGCGCTTGCGCACGAACTTGCGCAACGCGGCTGCGACCTGGCGCTCGCCGACCGCGACGAGGCCGGCCTGCAGGGCGTCGCCGCCGAGATCGCGAAAGCAGGCCCGCGCAAGGTCAGCGTGCACCGCCTCGATGTCAGCGAGCCGGAGCAGATCACGGCGTTCGCGCAAGCCGCCGTATCAGCGCATCCCGGCCTCAACATCCTCGTCAACAATGCCGGCGTCGCGCTGCTCGGCGAGTTCGGTGAGATCGGGCAGGCGCAGATGGAGTGGCTGTTCAACATCAATTTCTGGGGCGTGGTGCACGGCACCCGCGCCTTCCTGCCGCTTCTGTCGCGGCAGCGCGAGGCGCATATCGTCAACATCTCCTCGATCTTCGGCATCCTCGCCCCGCCCGGCCAGAGCGCCTATTGCGCGGCCAAGTTCGCGGTGCGCGGCTTCTCGGAAAGCCTGCGCCACGAGCTTGCGGTGGCGAACAGTCCGGTCAGGCTGTCCGTCGTGCATCCCGGCGGCGTCGCCACCAACATCGCGCGCAACTCGCGCACCGGAAGCGGCATCACCGACAACGCCCGCCGCGCGCAATCGATCGAGCGCTTCGATTCGCTGGCCAGGACCACGCCGGCCGGCGCCGCGCAATGCATCATCACCGGCATCGAGAAAAACCAGCCGCGCATCCTGATCGGCAAGGACGCCCGCCTGATGGACCTGCTGCAACGCTTCCTCCCCGGGACCTACTGGAAGGTGATGCAGCGGCAGATGGAGAAGACCGCGGCGCGGCGGATGGCGCGGGATGCGAGAGCGGATTGAATGCGCCACGGCAGCGCGCAAGGGCGCCGCGTACACCATCGTCGTCCCGGCGAAAGCCGGGACCCATAACCACAGGGGTTGGTTGTTGAAATCCGCTGGGGCCACAGCGTCGTACATAACAGGCATTTGTGGTTATGGGTCCCGGGTCGCGCTTCGCTTGCCCGGGATGACGCTCAGGGTGTTGCAGCATGTGAGTCACGCCCACGCAGCTCGTCCTCACCCGCCCAACTGCTTCTTGACCCCAAGCGCCAGCCGAAACAGCGGATCGCTCTTCTCCGACGGATAGAGCGCGCTCTTCGTCACCTGCGGAAAATTGTCGTTCTTCCAGAACGAGGCCGGCGCGAACGCGAATTTTGCGACCAGCCGACGGCCGAAATCCATCTCATATGGAAAATAGTTTTCCTTCTGCTCGGTGCCAGACATCTCCGGATACTCGCCGAGCAGATAGCCCTCCTGGATATGCGGCCGCACCGCCGATGGCGGGCAGACGCTGGAGAGGCGCACGATCTGCAATCCGGCCTCGGCGCTGGCGGTGATCGCGCCGCTGAGGTTCGGCACGCCGAGCACATAGAGGAAGGCGGTGCCGGTCTCCGCAGCGAGGCGAATGACGCCGCGATCCGGATCGAATGGGTGACGTCGAGCAGCGGCGTGGTGCAGACCTCGTAATGCTGCAGGATCGACCAGCGCAGGATGCGATGCCGCTTCAGCCGCTCCAGCCCGAGCAGTTTTGCCTTCGCATACTCCGCGATCAGGATCTGCTCGGCGCGGGTCATCGTCGCGAACCGCGCCACCAGCGTCGCAGAATCGGGATTGCCGCGGCCGCCCCGGAACAGCGTCGGCTTCAGCGACGAGTTGCGCTTGATGTTCCTGAAGTCGGCGCCCTGGCCGCGAAACAGCAGCACATGGTCGCGGTTGAGGAATTGCAGCTCGGCGATTTTTGTCGCGAGCTCGAGATAGGAGCCGACCCGATGGCCCGGCCCCTCCCGCACCGCCGCGTTCTTCGCGATCTGGCATCCGCGGCGGTTGAAGAACGACCAGATCTTTTGGCTGCCGATGGTTTCCATGGATAGCCCGAACTCTGCGACAAGCGGACAGAACGTAGGGCGGATTAGCCGAAGGCGTAATCCGCCAATCGCGAGCGGGACGGCGGCGGATTACACTTCGCTAATCCGCCCTACGAAATCCGCGCCCTCACCGCCCCACGAGCTGATCGGCAAAATACCCGATGGTCTTGCGGTAGATCACCGCCCTGTTCCACTCGCGCATCGCCTCGAAATTCGCGGTGCCCTCGCCATAGGGCGCGCCCATCTTGAAGCCGTTGGTGTGCAGGAGGTTCGCGGTCGAGGCCAGCACGTCGGCAACCGAGTGGCGCAGATCGACATGGCCGTCGCCGTCGAAATCGACGCCGTACTTGATGTAGGACGACGGCAAAAATTGCGTCTGCCCGATCTCGCCGGCATAGGCGCCGATCATATCGTTCAAACGAAGGTCGCCGCGCTGCACGATCTTGAGCGCCGCGAGCAGCTCGCCCTGGAACAGGTCGGTGCGGCGGCAATCATGCGCCATCGTGGCAAGCACGCGGAACACCGGCAGCTTGCCCATGTCGCCCTTGCCGAAATCGGTCTCCAGTCCCCAGATCGCGACCAGGATCTGGCGCGGCACGCCATATTGCTGCTCGATCTTCGACAGCAGCGCGGCGTGACGCTGCAGCATGGCGCGGCCGCCATTGATGCGCCCGGCGCCGACGCGGGTTGCGACATACTGCTCAAAGGTCTTGTTGAAGGTGTAGCGCTGCCGCCGGTCGAAGGCGAGCACCCCGCCATCCTGCTGCACCCCGCCGAGCGCCGACGAGATCACGTCCTGCGAGATGCCGGCCGCGGCCGCCTCCTGCGAGATGGATTGGACGAAGGTGGGAAAGCCGCCGCCGCAGCGGGCGGCGTAGGAGGGGGTGGCAAGCAGCAGGGCGCCGAACACAATCGCCAAACGACACCTGAGCATGCAAAAATCCCTCCTGCTTCGAACGGCTGATCATGCCATGGGAGAAACGATGCAGTCAAAGCGTCGGCACGGACACTCCTCCTGCAACATCCCCCCGCGTGCCGGCACCAGCGCTCTCGCCCCTCCACGCCCGTGGCGCATTCACCAGGCTGACCAGTGTGTAGCTGATGATCAGCAGCAAGAACCACGACCCAAGCTTGTCGATCGGGACCATCGACCAGCCGAGCCGCTGCGACGGGTAGAGCCAGGTTTTGGTGAAGGTGCCGATGTTTTCCGTGAACCAGATGAACAGCGACACCAGCACGAGGCCGAGCAGCAGCGGCATCGCGCGGTGGCGGGTCCAGACCCTGAAATGGACGCTGGTGCGGCCGAACAGCCAGGCGGCGCAGGCGAACAGCAGCCAGCGCATGTCGACGACGTAGTGATGGCTGAAGAAGTTGACGTATACAGCAATGCTGAGGGCGATCAGGCTGAGACGGCGCGGATGCTGCGAGAAGCGGAAATCGAACAGCCGCCAGCAGCGGCTGATGTAGCTGCCGATGCAGGAATACATGAAGCCGGAGAACAGCGGCACGCCGCCGATATGGAAGATGCTGGGCTCCGGATAGATCCAGGAGCCGACCGAAGTCTTGAACAGCTCCATCGCGGTGCCGACGACGTGGTAGATCAGGATGACCCTGGCCTCCTCCCAGGTCTCGAGCCGTCCGATCAGCAGCGCGGCCTGGACCGCGAGCATGCAGAGAAACAGGAAGTCGTAGCGCGCAAGCGCCGCGTCCGGCGGATAGAAGCGCCAGGTGCCGATCATCAGCGCCACCGCGATGCCGCCGAACAGGCAGGCCCAGGCCTGCTTCGCGCCGAAGCGCAGGAATTCGTAAAGACCGGCGGTCCAGCGGCGCTGGGCCATGACGAGGCCGAGGCGATGTTCGGCGGCGATGAAGCGGCGCAGCGGCGGCCAGTTGGCTGCGGCGCTCGCGATCGGTTTGGGTTGGCTTCTCAGCGGGTGATGCACGCCGCGGACGATGGCGGCGGATCAGGGTCTCAGCGCGGCGGAGTTGTGCAGATTTCCCTCAGTCCCTGAGCTGCTGCTCCAGCCCGGCAAAATCGATCTCGGCCCAGCGCTCGGAAATCCTGCCATCTCGGATGCGCCAGAACGTCATGCCGCGGAATTCGACGTGGCGGCCGGTTGGAGCAATGCCGCGCCACGGGCTGCGGTGCCGGCCGCGCCAGACGAAGCGGCCGGCGACGATGTCGCGGTCGGCCACCAGGCATTCGGCCACCGCCGACAGGTCGGCGAAGGTCTCGTGCAGTGCAGCCGAATGCGCGATCACCTCCTCGGCGCTCATCCGCTTGCCCGCCGCATGGTCGAAGAAGTCGGGCGCCAGCTGCGCGCGGATCGCCTCGGGATTATGCCGGTTGGTCACGGCGTCATAATGCGCAAGCACGAGCGCCTTGTTGGCGTCGAGGGTGGCGTTGGACATCGGCGATCGGCTCTCAAAAATGAGAAGTTGTAGTAAAGGCAGGATGCGCCTCATACGCGAATCTGGCGTAGCCGCGCAAGTGACGATGGTCAGAAAGATCGGGGCTTTCGGCCCGCGCGCGTTTCGAGCCCGATGCGAAAGGCGGTTGCCGGCAGGCCGTTCATCTGCGGGCGGTAACATCGTCCGATGGCAGGCAGCGCCGCCGGCATGCAAGCGACGCCGCGCCCAACCAACTGGGAAACCGTTCGGGGCACGGCGGATGAACGCCGAAGGCACCGTCCGCGACCAACGAGGACACATGCCGCGGGCCGGTCCGCGCTGACGCGCGACCGTCCGCCGTGTCTTGTTCATGCAAGGCTACGCCGCTAAAGCCAGGCCGGCTGGCTGCAACGACGCTGTCATTCGGGCGACACCATCCGATGACGGACTTCACGACGAGGATGTGCTGCCGATGACATCAGCCGGAGGATTTGTGCGCGCGCGCCGGGCTGCCGCATCCGTTGGCATCGTCCTCGCGCTCGGCGCGACCTTCGCCGGACCACTCAGCACCGCCGCAGCGCAGGACACCCGCGCCAAACGCGCGCCGGCGCAAGGTGCAGGCAGCGCGCAGGCGATCACCGCGCAAATGAACAACGCCATCGCGCTGACGCGCGGCGGCAAGATCGACGCCGGCTATGCCCAGCTCAATGCCGCGCTCGACGCCGCGGACAGACTCGACGACGCCCAGTTCGTCATGGGGCAATATTACCAGGCGACCGCCACGCTGCGCGCGGTGAAGCGCGACGATCTCGCCGAGAAATTGTTCGCACGGGCGCTGCAGGGCAAGGCGGCGGCGCAATCGCCGCCCGGCAACGCCGACGTGCTGCTGTCATACGCCATCCTGATATCCGACCACGCCAGGATCGCCGAAGCGGTGCCGCTCTACATGAAGGCGATCACGGCCTACAACGCCTATTGGGGCGAAGGCTCCGAGGAATCGCTGATCGCCAACGACAAGCTCGCGGTCGCGCTGTCGGCCAACGGCTCGGCCGCGTCGGCGACCAATCTCGGCCGGCACAATCTCGAACTCTCCGAGAAGGCGCTGGGGCCCGACCACCGCACCACCTGGAAGCTCGCCAACAATTATGCCGACATGCTGCGCGAGATCGGGGCGCCGGCGAACGCGCTCGAGCTCGATCTGTTCGCGATCGAGAAGCGCGCCAAGCATTATGGCGAGAACCACCTCAACACGCTGGTCACGGTCAACAACGCCGGCCAGGATTTTCTCAATCTCGGCCGCTTCGACGATGCCCGCCGCTGTTTCCGCCGGCATCGCGCGATCGCGACCGTGCTCGCGCCGAACGATCCGAGTTTTGCGGGACAGGCTGATGCCTGGCTGTTCTACACCGACATGCTCGCCGCCGACGACGCTGCGACGGCGGCACCCGATCTGGAGCGGCTGGAGGCGATCGTTGCCAACGAGGAAAATTTTGCGGATTTCCTGCGCATCAAGGCAGCTGGGCTGGCCGCCGCCAAGCGCGAACAGCGCGGCGATCCAGATGCGGGCATGCGGCTGCGCGAGACCGCGCTTGCGATCTCGACGCGGGCCTTCACCGCGCAGCATCCGGTGAGCTTCGAGATCAAGCTCGGCATCGCGACAGCCCTGATCGCTGTTGATCCGAACCGCGCGCTGCAGGCCTTCACCGCGCTCGATCGCGAGATGTTCGACTGGATGAAGCGCGAGGTCGGCACATCCGGCGATCGCGCCGTCGCGGAGGCGATCCGCGCCCATGCCGATCACCTGCTGTTCGCGTTCGGCCGCTTCGCCACCGGCGCCGGTTCATCGGTCGCGCAGCCGGCGTTTGCGAGCGCCGTGCTGCGCTGGAAGTCGCTCGGCGGCGGCGACGCCACGGCGCTGCGCCGGCTCGAGACGGAGGTCGCGGGCAAGGACGAGGAGACCGCGGCGCTGGTGCGCACCGCACTGCGGCTCAATGGCGAGAGGCAGGAGCTGTTCTCGTCGGGCAATATCGACGACTGGGCCAGATCAGTCTGGCAGCGGCAGGACGCGGCCGAGACGGCGCTGAACCAGCGGCTCGATGCGATCGGTATGAGGCCGCCGCGCGACCCGCTCCGCCCCGCGCAGCTGCTCGCCGGCGATGAGGCCGTCGTCAACTATTTCATCACGCGGCAATGGAAGGCGGATCGCCAGTCGAAGCAGCCGCTGGCGGCGACGGTGCTGTACGCTATCGTCGAGACCGCGCAGAGCGCGCCGCGCGTGGTCGATCTCGGCGATCCCGGCCGCATGGTCGATACGGGGGTGCGGATCGAGATCGCGCGGCTGCGCGCGACACGCGCCACCGTGCCTGATCTCGATGCCAGGCCACTCGATGCCAAGCCCCTCGATGTCAGGGGCCGCTTCCAGAACGTGCGCGAGCGGCTGTTCGCGCCGCTGGAGCCGCTGCTGCTGGACAAGACCACGCTCTATGTCGTGCCGGACGGCTTCCTGTTCGCCGTGCCGTTCTCGCTGCTGCCTGATACCGACGGCGGCCTGCTGGAGGACCGCTACGCGATCCGGATGCTGACCAGCCCCGACGCGCTGATCGCAATCCATGCCCGCGAGAAGCTCGACACGCGAGGAGCGATGCTGCTCGCCGGCGGCATCGAATACGGCCAGCCGGGGCCGATGCCGCTGCCCGGCACCAAGACCGAGATCGAGGCGATCGCAAGGCTCGCCCGCGCGCGCGGCGCGCCGGTCGAGATGCTGAGCGGGCGCGGCGTCAGCGAAGGCACGCTGCGCGAGGCGATCGGCAAGGCCCGCATCGCGCATCTGGCGACGCACGGCTTCTATCACGACAGCACGGCAAGTGGCCTCGACACGCTGTGGCAGAGCGGCATCGTGCTGTCGGGCGCCGGCGACAGCCGCTTTCCGCTGCGCGACGACGGCGACGGCTATCTCTATGCCTTCGAATTGATGGACTGGGATCTGTCCGGGCTCGATCTTCTGGTGCTGTCGGCCTGCGAGACCGGCCGCGGCGACGAGAGCTTCGTCAGCGGGCTTCGTGGGCTGCCGACCGCGCTCGGCATCGCCGGCGCGCGCCGCGCGCTGCTCACATTGTGGCCGGTCGCCGACGAAGGCACCGCGAATTTCACCGTCCGCTTCTACGAGCACCTCGCTGATGGACTGACCTATTCGGATGCGCTGCGCCAGACCCGGCGCGACGCGCGCGACGGCAAGATCGCCGGTGCCCGGGATTCCAGCGTGTGGGCGGCATTCGTGCTGTTCGAGGGCTGAGGCGGGCGCCTGATCGCACGGCTGGCGCGCGGTCCAAAATGAGCTGTGGGTTGCGGTTTACATGTCGCAAGACCGTCACCGTGCAATGGTGCAAGGCAGATCGGCGCGGAAATCCGCGTGATTTGCTTTGACAGCGCTGCCGGTATCGGGGACAAGCCGCCATGCCGAAAAAACCCGGAACCAATCCCAAAGGCGAATTCGCCTTCTTCAACGTCTTCTATGAAGACGGCTCGCAGCGCTCCAACCGCCGCGTGCCATCGGAGCTGCTGGGCGGGCTCGACGGCGACGAGCCGGTCCGCGCCTTCCTGCGCGACCAGGACCGCGAGATCGCCGAAAAGGGCGGCCGCCCGCCGCTCGAAATCAAGACCATCGAGCGCGTCGGGGTGAAGAAGAAGTAGCGGCGCGGGCGCGGCGCATCGTCAGACAGACGCATTTGCCGAATTGCACGCTCGATTAGCATCGGAGCAAGCGGCACCCCCTCTCCCCGCCCCTCCCCCGCAAGGGGGGGGGGAGCCCTCCCGCCGGTGCCTCACTCACATTTGCGACCACCGTGCAGCACGCAGCAGCGTGCCGCACGCGTCGTGACGCGAAGTACAATAAGCCACGCGCGACGTGAGGTGAGCACGCTCTCCACGCTCCCTCCCCCCTTGCGGGGGAGGGTTGGGGAGAGGGGTGGCCGCGGGTGCTGGCGCGTGAAATTTCGCGAGATCTCTACAAACAAAAACGGCGGGCCAAGCCCGCCGTTCTTGTCTCGATGGATTGCCGGGTCAAGCCCGGCAATGACAGCATCAGTTATCCAGGAAGCTCCGCAGCTTGCGGCTCCTGGACGGGTGCTTCAGCTTGCGCAGCGCCTTGGCTTCGATCTGGCGGATGCGTTCGCGGGTGACCGAGAATTGCTGGCCGACTTCTTCCAGCGTGTGGTCGGTGTTCATGCCGATGCCGAAGCGCATACGCAACACGCGCTCCTCGCGCGGCGTGAGCGAGGCCAGCACGCGCGTCGTGGTCTCGCGCAGATTGGACTGGATCGCGGCGTCGATCGGCAGGATCGCGTTCTTGTCCTCGATGAAATCGCCGAGATGCGAATCCTCCTCGTCACCAACCGGGGTTTCGAGCGACAGCGGCTCCTTGGCGATCTTGAGGACCTTGCGGACCTTCTCCAGCGGCATGCCGAGCTTCTCGGCGAGCTCTTCCGGGGTCGGCTCGCGGCCGATCTCGTTCAGCATCTGGCGCGAGGTGCGGACGATCTTGTTGATCGTCTCGATCATGTGCACGGGGATGCGGATGGTGCGGGCCTGGTCGGCGATCGAGCGGGTGATCGCCTGCCGGATCCACCAGGTGGCGTAGGTCGAGAACTTGTAGCCGCGGCGATACTCGAACTTGTCGACCGCCTTCATCAGGCCGATATTGCCTTCCTGGATCAGGTCGAGGAACTGCAGGCCGCGGTTGGTGTACTTCTTGGCGATCGAGATCACGAGACGGAGGTTGGCTTCCACCATCTCCTTCTTGGCCTGACGAGCCTCGCGCTCGCCCTTCTGCACGCCGTGCACGATCTTGCGGAATTCGCCGATCTCGAGCCCGGTGAGCGCCGCCAGCGACTGGATCTCGTGGCGCAGGTCCTTGATGCGGTCCTTCTCGTGATGGACGAAGTTCTTCCAGCCCTTGGCCGACAGCTTCGAGACACGGTTGAGCCAGCGCGGATCGAGCTCCGAGCCCTGGTAGTTGCGCAGGAAATCTTCGCGCGCGACGCCGTGGCTGTCGCCGAGGCGCAGCAGGCGGCCCTCGAACGAGACCAGCTTTTTGTTGATGTCGTAGAGCTGCTCGACCAGCGAATCGATGCGGGCCTGGTTGAGGCGCAGCGACTTCACCTCGACGATGATCTCGTCCTTCAGCTTCTTGTACTTGCGCTCCTGCGAGGGCGACAGCGACTCGCTCTGCAGCTGGTTGGCGATGTCCTGCTCCTGCAGGCGGCGCAGCTTCTTGTACTCGGACGCGATCTTGTCGAAGGTCTCGACCACCTTCGGCTTCAGCTCGGCCTCGATGGCGGCGAGCGACATCTGGTTCTCGAACTCGTCGTCGTCCATGTCGGCTTCGGCCGCGGCCTCGCCGGGATCCTTCTCCTCGGTGGCGGCTTCGCCACCGGCGGGCGCAGCGCGGAACGGGGTCGGCGACGGCGGCGCGGCGGGCGGCGCGACCAAGGCGGGCGCGGCGGCCTGCGCATCGCCGCCATTGCCTTCAGCGGCGGCGCCCTCGGCGCCGTTGTTGCCGATCAGGTTCGGATTGATGCCGCCCTTCGACTCCGGCCCGGCATAGGTCGCTTCGAGATCGATGATGTCGCGGAGGAAGATCTTTCCTTCGTTGAGCTCGTCGCGCCAGATGATGATGGCCTGGAAGGTAAGCGGGCTTTCGCAGAGGCCCGCGATCATCGCCTCGCGGCCGGCCTCGATGCGTTTTGCAATTGCGATTTCGCCCTCGCGGGAGAGCAATTCCACCGTGCCCATCTCGCGCAGATACATCCGCACGGGATCGTCGGTGCGCTCGCCGGGCTCCGACTTCTTGACCTCGGTGACGGCCTTCTGCGTGACCTCGACAAGCTCGTTGTCGGTCTCGTCGTCGCCGTCGTCCTTCTCGTCCTCGCCCTCAGAGTCGTCAGCTTCAGTGACGTTGATGCCCATGTCGGAGAGCATCGACATGATGTCTTCGATCTGTTCGGGCGAGGTGGTGTCGGAGGGAAGCACTTCGTTGAGCTGATCGAAGGTCACGAAGCCGCGCTTCTTGGCCTGCTTGATCATCTTCTTCACCGCGGCATCCGACAGGTCGAGCAACGGCGACGGCGCGTCAGCGGAATCCTTCTCAGGAGCGTCCGCTGCCTTGTCGTCTTTTTCCTTGTCCTTAACCTGCAGCGTCTTTGCCTTGGTGGCCATTCACTAAGCTCCCGAAACGCGGTCGTGCAAAATGGTGCCACGCACGCATGTTTACACGCTATCTAGAATTACTCTCGACGCACAAAGGGCGGCGCAAGAAATCGCCACCCCTGTCATCCGTCTCGATGGTTTCCATCTGCAATAGCCGCGAGGCTATTAAGTTTCGCTTAACCCTGTTTTTGCAGCCAAACCATGGATTTGGCGAGTCTTTTTGCGGGTTCGGCCAGCGCCGTCCGCAGCATTTTTGTTATCAGACATTACGCTGGAACCGGCCCGATAATTCCCCGAATCCCTCAATCAGGGCTTCGGTCCCATCGGCTTCTGCCATCCGGGCCTGGATATCCTGCAACCATGCCAGATTGGCCTCGCTGGAGTCCTCAGCCAACGCCACTTCCGCATCTTTTCTCTCCCTAAGTAGGGCGTGGGTTTTCTGATGCAAGGCAACGAGTTGACGCCAGGTCGATAAAACATCCTCGCGCGCTGCGCCGATCTGCGCGCCCCACACCGCCTGGGTTGTGATTGATCGATCAACCCTTTGAAGAATCTGTAATAATCCGCCTGCTTCGAGGTCGGCCCGCATCTTTTCGGCCTGCTCCTCGACATCAGGGGAGTGGTGATGGTCGTGGGCAAAGGCCGCGATGATGGCCGCCCGCAGCTTGTGGACCTCGGGATGGGCGAGCTCGAGGGCGGCGACCTCCTCGAGATGGTCGTGCAGCAGCCAGGGGTGGTTGATCAGGGATTGCAGGATCAGCGCCTCGCGGCGGGAGATCGCGCTGCGCTGGCCGCGCATGATCGGGCTGTTGGCAAGCTGGGGGCTCGCCGCCTGATAGGGCCCCCGTGAAATCCCGGGGGTGACGCCGCCTTTGGCGCCAAACCGGCTGGCTTGGCCCCCTTGGGCCGGGCCGCGGGGGGCAAATTGGCGGGGTGATTCGCCGCCCCGGCCGCCGCCGAAATTGCCCCTGCCGTAGCCGCCGCGGCCATAACCGCCCCGGCCGCCCTCCGGGGCAAAATTGCGTTGCAGCCGCTCCTGCAGGTCCTGGCGATAATAGCGGCGCACCACCTCGTCGCGGATGCCGTTGGTCAATTCGCCGATCCGCGCCTCCAGTGCCGCGCGGCGCTCCGGCGTGTCGAAATTGCCGCCCTCGATCTCGCGCGACCAGATCATCTCGGCGAGCGGCCGCGCGGCTGATATCACGTCCTCGACCGCGCCACGGCCGCCGGAGCGGGCGAGATCGTCGGGGTCCTGGCCTTCCGGCAGCAGCGCAAAGCGGAGGCTTTTTCCCGGCTTGAGCTGCGGCAAAGCGATGTCCGCAGCACGATAAGCCGCCTTCTGCCCGGCGCGGTCGCCGTCGAAGCAGAGGATCGGCTCGTCGACCATCTTCCAGAGCAGGCCGAGCTGGTTCTCGGTCAGCGCGGTGCCGAGCGGCGCGACGGCGCCGGGAAAGCCCGACGTGACCATCGCGATGACGTCGACATAGCCCTCGACGACGATCAGCTGTGCGCCGTCATGCGCGGCCTGCCGCGCGGTGAACAGATTGTAGAGATTGTCGCCCTTGTGAAACAGCGTGGTTTCCGGCGAATTCAGGTATTTTGCCGGAACGTCCTTTTCCAGCGCGCGGCCGCCGAACGCGATGACGCGGCCGCGCGCATCCGTGATCGGGAACATGACGCGGTCGCGGAAGCGATCGAACGGCACCGGCTTGTCCTCGCCGGACACCAAGAGCCCGGCCTCCACCATGTCCTCGGTGGAGATGCCCTGCCCGCCGAGATGCTCCTTCAGCGCGAAGCGATCCGGCGGCGCATAGCCCATCCGGAACTGGAGCTGGGTTGCCGGCGAGATGCTGCGGTCGGCGAGGTAGCCGCGCGCCTTGGCGCCGTTGCGCGAGGCCAGCGTGTCGGCGAAGAATTTTGTCGCGAGTTCCATCACGTCGTGCAGGGTGCGGCGATGCTGCTCGTGCCGCGCTGCATCGGGCGTCACGGCCGGCAACGGAACGCCCGCCATCGCGGCGAGGCGTTCCACCGCCTCGGGGAAAGTCACGCCCTCGGTCTTCATCAGGAAGTCGAAGATGTTGCCATTCAGCCCGGACGAGAAGTCGAACCAGGCCTGCTTCTGGTCGTTGACGAAGAACGACGGCGTCTTCTCCTGCTGGAACGGCGACAGCCCCTTCCACTCCCGCCCGGCCTTCTTGAGCTTGACGCGCCTGCCCACGACTTCCGAGACCGGAAGCCGGGCGCGCAACTCATCGAGGAATTCGGGCGTGAAACGCATCAGTTTGATTCTGGGCTCGGGCGACGAATCGCGGACAACCGGTTAGCCATATAGCGGGATGGCCCGGCATGACGAACAATGTGGGGCTTTTCCGGGCTATTCACAGGCTGGTCTGTCGGGCCCGGTCGAGCGGGCTACCCCTGAATTCACGGTGGAGAGCCGTTTCAGCCAACTTGAACCTTCCCCGCTTCCGGGATTGGATAGCGCCATGTTCACGACGTTCAGAGGCGGACAGAGCGGCGGCTGGAAGGTCACTTCCATCACGCGGGTGAAGGGCGAGACCTTGCCGAAGGTCGAGGCGCTCTCGGTGATCTCGAGTGACGCGATCGCGCTGCCGCTGTTGCCGGCGCAGACCTCCTGGCGGCTGGCCGGCGTCGCGAGCCATTTGCGCTACACCGAGAAGGAGGAGCGCGAGAAGCTCGCCGCCGTGCAGGCCGCTCTCGGCCGCAGCGAGGCGACGCATGCGGCGCTAATCCCGATCAGGAAATCCGCTGCCTGGTGGGAGCTCACGCAGGAGGAGCGCCGCAAGATCTTCGAGGACAAGTCGCACCACATCGCAGACACCATGAAATTCCTGCCGGCGATCGCCCGCCAGCTGTTTCACGCCCGCGACCTCGGCATGCCCTTCGACTTCCTGACCTGGTTCGAATTCGCGCCCGAACATGTCAGCCTGTTCGACGAACTGGTCGGCGTGCTGCGCGCAACCGAGGAATGGACCTTCGTCGAGCGCGAGGTCGACATCCGCGTGGTGCGGGAAGTGTAACATCTCCCTCCGTCATTGCCGGGCTTGACCCGGCAATCCGTCAAACCAAGGACTCTCGCGAAGTGAGATGGATGCCCGGGTCAAGCCCGGGCATGACGACATATGCCGTTACACCTGCGCGCTAATGCTCGATAAACTTTCCTGACGCGATCCGCGGCAGCTCCGTGACCGGCCAGTTGTAGAAATAGGTCCACGCCTCGCTCGCGCTGCCGTCGGCGCGCGTGACCTTCAGCATCTCGCGGACATATTCGGTCGGCGGCGGAAATCCTTCGCCGCAGGCCTCGTACATGTCGAATTCACGCAGCATGGCCTCGCGCTCGCGCAAGCGGAACAATTCACCGTGCACGATGTCGGCCGGATCATCCGACGCCACCAGGCCCGGATAGTGCTTCACCAGATAGAGCCGGCCGCGGCACTGCGCCGGCCCGAGGAATTCGGCATTGCCTGCAAGCAGCTTCGCCATCGGATGGTCGAAGCCGCGCATCAGCGTGCCATAGACGAAGAGAAGATCGGAGATCATTGTTACCTGGTCATTCCGGGGCGATGCGCAGCATCGAACCCGGAATCTCGAGATTCCGGGTTCGCGTCTGCGACGCGCCCCGGAATGACAGAAAAATCCAGGGGACGCTAGGCCGCCGCAACCTCATCCGTCACCACGACGAACTTCGCCAGCGTCATGCGGCCAAAGCTCGTGGTGAGGGCTACGTCGGCGGCGTCGCGGCCGGTCGCCATCAGGATGCGGCCGATCCGCGGCGTGTTGTGGCGGGCATCGAAGGTGTACCACTGGCCGGACAGATAGACCTCGAACCAGCCGGAGAAATCCATCGGCGCGGGATCCGGCGGCACGCCGATGTCACCGAGATAGCCGGTGCAGTAACGCGCCGGAATGCCCATGCAGCGGCAGAAGGTGAGCGCCAGATGCGCAAAGTCGCGGCAGACGCCGGCGCGGCTTTCATAGACATCATGCGCCGACTTCATGTGATGGGCGTGCTCGTAGCCGAACGTCACGTGGCGATGCACGAAATCGGTGATCGCCTGCACCCGCGCCCAGCCGGGCTGTGTGTTGCCGAACAGCGACCAGGCGATGTCGGTCAGCTTGTCGGTCTCGCAATAGCGGCTCGGCATCAGATAGAGCAGCATATCGTCAGGCAGCTGCTCGATCGGGACCTGCTGCGCCGCCGGATTGACGACGTCAGGCAATCCGGAATCGCGCACCAGCGCGCTGCCACGGAAGGTGACGCCACCGGCTGGCGCGACGAGACGCCCACAGACATTGCCAAAGCCGTCGCGATACAGGCCGAACGGCACGTCTGGCTCGGTCACGATCTGCTCTGTGCCTACGATGTCCGCGTAGCGCGACGGATGGATCGACAGCATCATCACCATCGGCGTCGGCTGCGGAGCCGTGTAGGTGATCTCGAAGCCGACCCTGATCTGCATCGTCAGACTGCCTCCCGCTCCGTTACGCTCTCGCCGACCGACACGACCTTGATGTCGACGTCCATGCGCTGGAAGGCGTCAGGCGGGCCAAGATAGACCCCGTGCAGCGGGACCGCCTGGCGCGGATCGCGCGCCACAGCGACGCGGATCAGATCGCGCGTGCCGACGATGCCGTTGGTCGGATCGAACTCGATCCAGCCGGCGCTCGGCAGATAGACCTGCACCCAGGCATGGGTCGAGCCGCCGCCGACATAGCCATGCGCGCTGTCTGTGGGCATCGCGAGATAGCCGGAGACGAAGCGCGCGGCGAAGCCGAGCCGGCGCAGCGCCTCGATCATCAACAGCGCATAGTCGCGGCAGGTGCCGGACTTCGTCTGCAGCGTGTCGAGCGGATGCTGGGTGCCATGTTCGTGGCGCTTGCGATAGCTAAAGCTCTCGCGGATACCATGGGTCATGCCGCTCAGGATATTGAAAGTCGGCGTCGGAGCCTCGACATCCAGGAAGCGCCGCGCCCAGGCCGACAGTTCGCCGTTCGGGTCGCCATATTGCGGCGTGACGAACTGCTGCAGATCGGGGAATTCCTCATCGTCGTAGAGAAACGGATAGAAGTAGGCGGCGTCGTCAGGCGTCAGCGCGAATGTGTCGGCCGGATTGTGCTCCACCGTCGCGGTCGAGACGAATGTCAGTGTGTCGGCGCGCTCGTCGAAGCCGGCGATCGCCGTACTGTTGCCGAACACGTCGTGAATCCAGCGCAGCGACATCGGCTGCGGATCGATCACAAGCGCACTGTCGAGCACGCGCAGATCGTGGCCGTCGCGGGGACGCAGCATGATGCGGTGTTCGCCGAACGCCACCGGGCGCGCGTAGCGATAAACGGTCTTGTGATGAATAGTCAGCAGCGGCATCTTCAAACAATCATCGTGATTTCGGACCGCTTAATCTATAGAGAATGCTGCTCGATTCCAGACCAGCATGCCCCTTGAATAGGCAAAGTTGAGGAAAAGGCCCTTGAATTGCGGCGGTGATCCATCGTTCCTGCTCGCAAGCACCGACGTTTCACCGGTTCTTGAACATAATGCCTCCGGCCGCTCGCCGTTCCTGTTCACCTGCGATCATTACGGCAGGCTGATTCCCTCTCCGCTCGGCGACCTCGGCCTGCCCGCAAGCGAGCTCGCGCGGCACATCGCCTGGGACATCGGTATCGCCGGCGTCGCCGAACAGCTCTCCGACCGGCTCAATGCGCATTTGATCGCGCAGCGCTATTCGCGGCTCGTGATCGACTGCAACCGTCCGCCGCATGTCGCAAGCGCGATCCCGCTGATCAGCGAGGCCACCACCGTGCCGGGCAACGAGGGCCTGTCGCGCGAGGCCGCCGAGATGCGCCGCGCGCAGATCTTCGATCCCTATCACCGGCGCATCGACGAGATCATCGACGCGCGTGCGCGTCAGGGCATGCCGACAGTGCTGGTGTCGCTGCACAGCTTCACGCCGGTTTATGCCGGCATCGCCCGTCCCTGGCACATCGGCACGCTCTACCACCGCGACACGGTGCTGCCGCCGCTTCTGTTGAAGCAGCTGCGCAACGAGGGCGATCTCGTGGTCGGCGACAATGAGCCCTATGCGGTCAGCGACGAGACCGATTACACGATCCCGGCGCATGGCGAGAAGCGCGGCCTGATGAATTCCGGCATCGAGATCCGCCAGGACCTGATCTGCGACCAGGCCGGCGAGACCGCATGGGCCGAGCGGCTGGCGCGCGTGCTCGGCGAGATCGAGACGGCGCTGCGCGCGGAAGCGCTGATCTAGGACGTCGTCTCACGAGCGCATGATTTAGTATCCGGTTCGGAAGCTTGAATCACGGGCGTCCGGTTAAATACAACACCCCGGACCTTCGCAGGATGACTGTTGCTTTCGAGGCGAGGCCGGTATGGTTCGACTGCCCATCAGGCCGGACAATTTGAGCATGCCTCACAAGCCGTCACACGTCAGCCTCCACTGGGCCTGGTTGATCGTTCTTATCGTGCTGCTGGATCAAGGCACGAAGCAGCTTGTTGTCAGTTTGCTGCAACCCGACCGCTCGATGGTCATATTGCCGTCGGTCGAGTTCGTGTTGTCTTACAACAAGGGCATCTCGTTCAGCTTCCTCCAGTTTGTGGACGATGCACAGCGCTGGCCGCTGGTCGGCCTGTCTGTTCTAGCCTCTGGGCTGCTCGGTTGGTGGCTCGCTCGCGTACCTTCTGGCAAGCCAGTCTTGGCAATTGGCCTCACTCTGATCATTGGCGGGGCGCTCAGCAATATGTTGGATCGCGCCCGAATCGGTTCGGTGATCGACTTCGTTCACGTTTCTTACAAGGATTGGTCGTTCGCCATATTCAACCTCGCTGATGCGGCCATAACGAGCGGCGCCATCGCTGCCTTAGTATCCCCATATCTGGAGACGCCTGACGTTTACGCGGACAGGGAGCGCGATCCCGCTAACTGATCTTTTGACTACGTACTTGGCTGCCGCGGATGAAGCCGCCGCTTTTTCGGTGAGCGTCGGTCCGACGCTGTCTTGCGCTTCTTGGCCGAGGTCGGCGCGACCCTGGATTTACGGACCGCCTCGATCGCGGCGGCCGTACCGACGCAACCGTGGCAGATGATCTGTGGCGCTTTCACCGGCGCGACGCCGCATGCCAGGCACTTGCGCGGTGGCGACTGCTTTTTCGATTTCTTACGCATCTCGGCGGTTGAGAACACCACAGAGATGCGCATATTCCGATTGAACTTGGCCGCCCATCGCTTCGAGCAGCGATCAGGCTGGGCCCGATCAATTCGGCCGGCGCCGCCAGATGAACGCCAGGTAGAGCAGCACTGGCAGGCCGAGCGCCGCCCATGAGACGGCATCCCACCAGCCGTCACCGACAAGTGCGCTGATCAATCCCGCCGTGCTCACGATCGCGATGACGAGCGGCGCGGCGAAGATCTGGGTCACGGAGCGATGCGAGACCATGCTGATCACGACGAGAGCGCAGGGGTGTCGATGGAGGCGGCGTTGGCGATGGCGCGTTCCTGGCTCACGCACGCCTTGCGGCGGCGCCACCACAGATACACGCCGGTCACGAGGATGAAGATGGTGAGGATATCGAGCAGCGCCCAAACGATCTTGAGCGGCATGCCGCCATAGTCGCCGAAATGCAGCGGCTGCGAGACGAACAACGTCGTCACGTACCAGGGCATGTCGCGGCTGTCGGTCAGCTTGCCGGTTTCCGCATCGATCAGCGCCGGCTTCAGCAGTCGCGAGGTCAGCGGCGTATCGCCGCGCAGGAAGACCGCATAATGGCTCTTGCTGCTGAAGGTCGTGCCTGGGAACGCGACGAAGCTCGGCGTCATTCCGGGCACCGCATGCTTGGCCACCTCAACCGCAGCATTCAGCGAGGTCAGCCTCATAGGCACCGGCCGGTCGCGATACTGCGCAGTCATTTCCGCGAGCTGGCCGAATTGCCACATCTTCACGACGAGATCGGCCCAGGTGTTGATGACCCCGGTGAAACCGACGACCAGCGTCCAGGCGACCAGCAGGATGCCGGCGAGATTGTGGACATCGAGCCAGCGCACGACGCGGGTCCGCTGCGCACGATAGGCGCCGAAACGCAGCTTCCGCATCGACGGCGCATAGACCACGATGCCGGAAACGATCGCAACACAGAACAGGATCCCCATCAGTCCGAGGAAGAGCTTGCCGGGCAGGCCCGCGAACATGTCGGTGTGCAGCTTCAGCATGATGTAGGTGAAGCGGCCGGTGACATCGGGGGCATCGAGATAGGCGCCGCTATGCGTATCCATCCGGACCAAGAGGTTGTTGGTCGGATCGGCATCGATCGTCGGACCGACGCTGACCCACATCGCGCCGGGTTCGTCGCGATCCCAGATCAGGAAGTGAGGCACCTTGCCCGGCGCCCGCACCAGCGCGTTGCCAAGCAGATGATCGAGATTGGCCGGCGGCGTGCCCGCCGGCACCTCGGCCGGCTTGACCTGATTGTGCAGGAGATCATCGATCTCTTCGTGGAAGATCAGCGGCAGGCCGGTGATGCACAACAGCAGCATGAACAAGGTGCAGATCAGGCTGGTCCATTTGTGGACGGCGCCCCATCGCCGCAGGGAAGTGGTGGTCGCAGTCAATTTCCGTCGCCTAATTCTAGGTACGCTTTTCCTCGCCGTCACTACCACGACGAAGGATGCGTACAGCCGCTCGGGAATTAGAACTCGTCCAGTGTTGGACTTATCGTTGATCCGTGTTGCGAGCTCGCAACGCGTACGCAGTAAAACCGCGACAATGCGCCTCGGATTTTTTCGACCGCTTCTAAGGATCGTTCTAAATCGCGGCCCGCTTCCCACAGCGCCATCACCTCGTGGCGCGTGATGTCGCGGGTGATGAACACGATGCGCGAGCGGCGATCGGCATCGGGCCATTTGGCGAGCGCGACCGGCGGGTGGAAGATATGGTGCACGCCGTGGATCGCGACCGGCGTCGTCTCGCCGTGCAGGTTGAGGATGCCCTTGACCCGCAACAGATCCTCGCCGCGCGCGTTGCGCAGATAGGCGAGCCACTGTGAAACCGCCATCCAGTCGAGCGGCTCATCGAACGCGAGCACAAAGCTCGTGATCGCGGCATCGTGGCTGTGATGGCCGTCGTGATCGTGATGGTCACGTGCGGCGTGCCCATGCCCTTCCCCGCAGGACCCCGCGAACGCCTGCTCGTTCAGCCAGCGTGCGACGTCAGCCGTCTTCTTTTCGGGATCGACCAGGGCGGCACCGAACAGCCTGGCGGGATCGATCTCGCCATGCGCCACGCGCTCGATCCGCGCCGCCGGATTGAGGCGGTGAAGCCGCGCCTCCAATGCGTCAATGTCATTGACCAAATCAGATTTGGTGATCAGCAGACGGTCGGCCAGCGCCACCTGTTTCACTGCTTCATATTGCCGATCGAGCTGGCGATCGGCGTTGGCGGCATCGACCGTCGTCACGACCGCATCGAGCCGCAGGAAATGCGACACCAGCGGATTGTTGAGCAGGAGCTGCACGATCGGCGCGGGATCGGCCAGCCCCGTGGTCTCGACCAGAATCCGCCCGAACGGCGGCACCTCGCCTCGATCGCGCCGCACCAGCAGCGCGCGCAGCGTCTCCTCGAGATCGCTGCGGATTGTGCAGCAAATACAACCGCTCGCGAGCACCGCAACCTCGCCATCGACACGCTCGACAAGCAGATGATCGAGCGCGACCTCGCCATATTCGTTGATCACGACGGCGCTGTCGCTCATCGCCTCGTGACGCAACAGATGATTGAGCAGGGTCGTCTTGCCGCTGCCGAGAAAGCCGGTGATGACCGACACCGGCAGCCGATCGGCGGACTTGTCGTTCTCGAACAGGCTCATGGACGCGCGTCCCACCGTCATCGTTTTGTCGCTGGACAACAGCCTAACCGAGGAGGAGCATGCCGAAAACAAATTTCAAGCCCGAAACCGCGGGCGCAACCTGGGAGGGAAAGCATGGACGACGACGTCAGGAGCGACGAACCGAACAACGGGCCGGTCACGACCGATCGGCGGACCCTGCTGCGCACGGCGGGCCTTGCCGGCGCAGCGGGCGCGACGCTTGCCGGCGCGATGCACGGCAAGTTTTCGCTTGCACCGATCACCGCAGCCCAGGCGCAAACCCCGACCGCGATGCCGAAGGGCACCGACAAGCCGTGGTGGCCCTCGAAATGGGGCGCGGACGACGAGGCCGGCGCATCGAACCACATCACGCCGGAGAAGGTGCTCGACACGGCGAAATGGATCAAGGACGGCAAGATCTACAAGATCGGCCGCGTCTACGAGGGCGGCATGCCGCTGTTCGGGCCGCGTGCGTTCACGCTGCGTATCCCGGGCGGCCCGACCGGCGGCCCGTTCGGCGACAACAAGCTGGTCTATCACGACGAATTCCTCGCCAGCGAGATCGGCCAGACCGGCACGCAGTTCGACGGTCTCGGCCACATCGGCATCCAGCTCGGCAAGGATGGCGACAAGAGCGAGATGCGATTCTACAACGGCCACACCGCGCTGGAGATCAGCGACGCCTACGGCCTCAAGAAGCTCGGCGTCGAGAAGCTCAAGCCGCTGTTCACCCGCGCGCATCTCGTCGACATGGTCGCACTCAAGGGCGGGATGATGGACGCCGGCCAGGAGATCACCACAGCCGACATCAAGGCGGCGCTGCAGAAGCAGAACATCAATGAGAGCGACATCAAGCCCGGCGACGCGATCATGTTCCACACCGGCTGGGGCTCACTGTGGATGAAGAACAATGACCGCTTCAACAGCGGCGAGCCGGGCATCGGTCTCGACGCCGCGAAATGGGTGGTCGAGAAGGACCTCTCGGTCACCGGCGCCGACACTTGGGCGGTCGAGGTCGTGCCCAATCCCGACAAATCGCTTGCCTTCGCGGTGCACGCCGAGCTGCAGACCAAGCACGGCATCCATAACCACGAGAACCTGATCTTCGACGAGCTGATTGCCGACAAGAAATACCAGTTCGTCTATTGCTTCGCGCCGGCGCCGATCAAGGGCGCGACGGGAAGCAATGGCTGCCCGATCGCGATCACCTGAACGGCCTGCCGTGGGACGCGTGGGCGGACAAACCGCCCACGCGGATTTCCGACCGCGCTACCGCACCGCGATCGCAGCACCGGCGAGTGCCGCGGGAAGCGAGCAGGTCCAATCTCCGGCCAGCGAGACCGCCGCCGCGGCAATCACACAGCCCAGAAGGAACCCGGCCAAACGGCCGAGCGCTACCGCGCCGTCCAGCCGCCATCGACCGAGATCGCGGTTCCCGTGATCTGGTCGGCTGCGCCCGAGCACAGGAAGGCGACAGTGCCGCCAAGCTGTGCCGGAGAGACGAACTCGAGCGACGGCTGCTTTTCGGCGAGCATATCTCTCGCAGCATCCTGCTGGCTGATGCCGCGCTCCGCGGCGATGTCGTTGATCTGCTTGTCGACCAGCGGCGTGCGCACCCAGCCGGGACAAACCGCATTGCAGGTCACGCCGCTGCCGGCGGTCTCCAGGCCTACCACCTTGGTCAGGCCGATCAGACCGTGCTTGGCCGCGACATAGGCCGCCTTGTGCGTCGACCCAACGAGGCCGTGGGCGGAGGCGATGTTGACGATGCGGCCCCAGCGCTGCTTCTTCATCTGCGGCACCGCGGCGGCAATGCTGTGGAATGCAGCCGACAAATTGATCGCCAGGATGGCATTCCAGCGGGCGGCCGGAAATTCCTCGACCGGCGCGGTGAACTGGATGCCGGCATTGTTCACGACGATATCGAGGCGGCCGAACTTGGCAACCGTCGCGGTGACCAGGCCGCGCACGGCATCTTCCTTCGACATGTCGGCGCCGTCGTAGGTGACGCGCACGCCATGCTCGCGTTCGATGCCGCTCCGGATCGCCTCGATTTCATTGGCGTCACCGAAGCCGTTCAAGACGATGTCGGCGCGCAGTCTGGCGAGTTCCCTGGCAATGCCGAGCCCAATGCCGCTGGTCGATCCGGTGACGATGGCAACCTTGCCTTTCAACATGGGAATTTCCTTTCGATGCTGTGAGGATGTGAGGCGCCGCAACTCAGTCGCGGCGGTGGACGTCGTGGGTGACGATGCCGCGCTCGGGCGCCGGCCGGTCGAGGCGGCTCGGATCCGCCAGCGTGCGGCGGATATCCTCCAAGCCGCCCTGCCAGTGCGCGCGCATCGCGCTCAACCCGAACTCATAGTCCTTGGAGTGACGCTCGTGGATCTTGGACTGATAGATCAGGTGAATGATGTTGCAGGAGCGATGGCGAGCCATCTCGGCGATCTCGCGAATTTCCGGATCCTGCCTGGCGCTCTCCGGCAGCAGTGCGAGCGTCCGCTGCAACGCCTGACGCATCTTCTGCATTCGCAGCGCCTGGTCGGTGATGGCGCGGGTGCGGCTGGAATACTGGATGTCCTTCTGCCGGCTCGATACCTCCATCAGGTCGTTGGGCACGCGGCCCTTCGCCGACCACAGATCGATCTGGAAGGTCAGCGTATCGCGCGGCTCGCTGGACAACACGCGGGACAAGGGCGTGTTCGAAACCACGCCGCCATCCCAATAGTGCTCGCCGTCGACCTCGACAGCTGGGAAGCCCGGCGGCAGCGCACCCGACGCCATGAAGTGCTTCGGTCCGAGCCGGCGCTCGGCGGTGTCGAAATAGGTCAGATTGCCGGTGCGCACGTTGACCGCGCCGACGCTGACGCGCACCCCTCCCGAGTTCAGCCGATCGAAGTCGACGAGCTGCTCCAGCGTCTGGCGCAATGCGGAGGTGTCGTAGAAGCTTGTCGCGGCGGCGCCTGAGAATGGCGACAGGAACGGCGGCGGGAAGCGCGGCTTGAAGAAGCCGGGCTGCCCCTGGAACAAGGCGCGCATCGCCGCCAGCGCATTGTGCGCCGAGCGCATGTCGAAGGCGAACGGCAGGGCATTGGCGAGCCCCTCGCCGGCCGGCCATTCCACCGACGCGGCACAGATGCCTTCCCAGAATTTGCGCAACCGCTCGACGCGCTCTCCCTCGGGCGAGCCGGCGATGATCGCGGCGTTGAGCGCGCCGATCGAGATGCCGGCGAGCCAGTTCGGCCGGATGCCCGCCTCATGCAGGCCTTGATAGACGCCGGCCTGATAGGCGCCGAGCGCGCCGCCGCCCTGCAGCACCAGCGCCACGACATCGTAGGGCAGCGACCTGGTCTGCTGCGACAGCGGATTGATCTGCTCGCGCATCACGTTCAGCATGGCTGGATCTCCTGATGGACGGGTTGGGGCCGGTCAGCCGGCATTCGCAGCGGTCAAGACGTCGCCGCCGCGATGCGGTGCCGCCTGGCTCGTGGCGAGATAGTCGTGCACCACGCTGCCAAGCCCCAGCGTGAGGTCGGCAAGGATGTGCTTGGCGGAGAGAACCTCCAGCACCGGCAGCTCGGCGACGGGCGCCAGCGCATGCGAGTACAGGTCGAGCGCAGCCGGTCCGGTCCAGGCACCCTTCACCGTGACGTCCTCGAGGTGGTAGCGCACCAGCTCGCAGATGCGCGGCGTGCCGTCGACATGCGGAATGATCTTGAGGAGGAAATTCGGCGCGGCGAGCTTTTTGGCTTCGGCAGCGATGTCGAGCGCGCGGTGCTTGTAGCCCATGGTTCCGGTCGCGATCCGCACCGAACCGTGGTTCAGGGTGCCGACCAGCGTGTCGATCTCGACCTCCAGCTTCGGCTGTGCCAGCTTTTTGGGAAATCCCCACAGCTCACGCCCGCCCGCGATCGGCGGATGATCGTTGAGGAACATCTGATGGGTGAAGCCGCCGAGCTGGCCCTTGTAGGACACCGGAATGACCTGGCCGCTCTCGGTGTAGTCGCCGAAGCCGGTCGAGTCCGGCATGCGGATGAACTCGTAGTTCACCACCGGATCGGTCAGCTGCAGCGGCTCAGGCACCACGCGGCGCAGCGCGTCGGGATCGGTCCGGTACTGGATGATGAAGTACTCGCGGTTGATGAAGCGGTAGGGCCCGGGCGGAAAGGCCGGACTGGTCAGCGGCATCGCGAACGACGATGTACGCACGGTGTCGTGTTTCACTTTGGTGAGCTCCAGATATGGCGGTCGAGGGTGGCCGCGCCCCCGTGCAGGGCGCGGCCGATGTCGGGAGTGTTAGACTTCGGTGACGTGCTCCGGATCGGCGGATGCGAGCGCGGCGGCGCGCTCGGCGCGCGGCGGATAGATCCAGACGGTGTTGATCTCCCGCTTGGTCTTCTTGGCGACGTCGCCGACCATCTCGACCTTGCGCTCCCAGCCGCGGGTGAACAGCGCGCCGGCCTCACCGAGATCGAGGCAGGTGACATAGGCCTTCTGGTGATACGGCTTGGTTGGGACGCCGAGCAGTTCGGCGGCGGCGTTGTTGCCGGCAAAGGCGCCCATCCGCGTGGCGTGCTGGCACGACATCAGCGCGTAGTTGCCGTCGTCGTCGCATGCGGCGCGCGCCGCATCGCCGGTGGCGAACACGCCCGCGACCGCCGGCACGCGCAAATCGCGGTCGACCAGCAGTCGGCCGGAATTGTCGCGCTCGGCCGGGATCTGCGCGGTCAGCGGCGCGGCGCGGATGCCCGCCGCCCAGACCACGGTCGCGGCCTCGATATGCTCGCCGCTGGACAGCGTGACGCCGGACTTGCTGACCTCGGCGACGCCGGCGCCGAAGCGGCCCTCGACGCCGAGCTTGCGCATCGCCTCCTCGATGATCGGACGCGGCTCCTCGCCCATGTCGGGCGCAATCGCGGCGTTACGCTCGACGATGATGACGCGCGGCCTGGCGTCGTTGCCGAGAATCTCCTTGAGCCGCGCCGGCATCTCGGTCGCGGCCTCGATACCGGTGAAGCCGCCGCCGGCAACGACCACGGTTTCGCGCGCCACCGATGCGGGCTGCTTGGCGAGACCATGCAGATGACGGTCGAGCGCGATCGCGTCCTGAAGATTGTCGACGCTGAAGCCATGCTCGGCAAGGCCGGGCACGTTCGGGCGGAACAGCCGGCTGCCGGTCGCCACCACCAGCCGATCGTAAGGCAGCGTCTTGCGTGCGTCCTTGGCGGTGACGATCTGCACGGTACGCGCCTTGGTGTCGACGGCTTCGGCGCTGCCCTGCACATAGACGACGTCGATCGCGTTGAAGACGTCGAGCAGCGGTGCGGTCAGCGTCTCCGGCTTGGGCTCGTAGAGCCGCGGGCGGACCACCAAAGTCGGCTCCGGTGCGACCAGCGCGATCTCGAGCTCCTCGGGCGAAACGCCCTTGATGTCGCGCAGGCGGGCTGCGGAAAGTGCGGCGTACATGCCGGCAAAGCCGGCGCCGATGATGACCAGTCGCATGGGATATCTCCTTTGGGTTGACAGTCTCTGATGTCCGCGCGTCGCCGCCGCCACTTGCCGCTGACGGTCAAACCTGCCGCGAGCTGCGACGCGAAGCTGTGAAATGAAAGTGAGTGCCTATTGACGGGCGGCGCAGCCCGATACGAACGGCGTGCGCGGCGCAGGCCCACACGCCGCACGACAGCCGCGCGTGCCGGGCAGCGAACCGCGGTGAAAGGAGATCGGCTGCGCGGCGCCCGGAAAGAGGTCCCGGGTGAGCCCCTGAGCCGCGTCGTTGATCATCACCGAGGTCATCGGATGGACGCCGTGAGCGGCCTGCGCCGGGGCGTCGGCATCGTCGCCGGTTGCCGTGGTGAAGCGGACGGTGAGCGTCAGCCCGTACATCAGTGCGGTCGCGACGGCCCGGCGTCGCCGCGTGATTGCGAGGGAGCTGCCGAAATCCTTCCAGGCCATCGCTTGTCTCCGTTGTTGGCGTGGGCGCCACGGTGATCTAGCGAATTGAGCTTGTCCGTGCCCCAGAGCGATTGCCCGACCTGAAGAGCGATTGCTGCTACCGCAGACGACGACGCCAATCGCTCGGGGTTTCGCCGGTCAACTTCCTGAATGCCGCGGCGAACGCGGTCTGCGAGCTGTAGCCGAGCGCCGCCGCGATCGAGACGACGGATGCATCGGTGTCGCGCAGCATGTTCATGGCCTGCTCGAGCCGGTGCTGGCGCAGCCAGGCATGCGGCGAGAGCCCGGTGCTTTCCTTGAAGGCACGGCAGAAGTGAAAGCGCGACAGGCCGGCGTCCATGGCCAGCGCCGCAAGCGAGACGTCCGCATCGCTGTCGGAGCGCAACCGCTCGACGGCGCGGCGCAGCGCGGTCGGCGACAGCCCTCCCATGGTCGCCTGTAGCATGGCAGGCGCGCCGGCATGCGCCGACAGCAGGCGGTTCGCCAGAAGATCTGTCAGCTGGTGCCTGAACAGCGCATCCAGCGCCTGGCTGCCGTCGAGGGCGTCGGCGGCGCTCAACAGCAATCGCGACGTAATGGGATCGGGATGCGCGGTGCGCTCCAGGAGGTCGCCGGGCGCGGCGGTGTCGGCTTCGCCGGCCACGCGCTGCAGCGTCGCATGCGGAAGATAGAGCTGAACGACATGCATCGACTGGTGGATGTCCCATCGCGAGGTCGAGCCGGCCGGAATGATCGTCACGACGCCGGAACGCGCCGTTCCGATCGAGGTCACCTTGCCGGTGCGCCGCTCCAGCTGCTGCGAGCCGGCAGGATAGGTCATGATGACGTGATCGACCATCGGCCGGACGACGTCGTGCAGGGCCTCGTGCTTCCAATAGGCGAACGCGCCGCTCGACGGGTCGGCCGCGATGCGCAGCGGCCGCGTGTGGAGCACACGGGCCATCTCCTGGTCGGCGGGAGCGCGCGGGCCGACCGGCGTCTCGGGCGGCTTGGCATCGGATGCGGCGGACGAATCCCGCAAAGCATCGTGCAGGATCGGCTTAGTCATGACCTGTGCTCGCGTTTGAAAGCTCATGCGCTACCTCCCTGCGGGCAGGGTCTATCGACCGATGAGGTGCGGAACTGTCTGCGGGACCTAAGCGCCACGCAGTTTGGATGTCTTTCCTGAAACGGCCATGCTTTATCTAATTCTGTTGCGAGCGTGCCTTTGCGACATTCTGCCTCCGACAAATTCGATCGGACCAAAGCAATTGAATTCCTTCTGGAATTGCATCGTCATGATCGACGCGGCGGGGCGTTCATCATCGCGTGAGGAACTGGACGGCACCGCAACAATCCGGATAAATAAGCCCCGACCACGCGGGATGACGGTGACGGTATCCGAGGTCGCCCATCACAGTCGGACTTGATCGATATGGCACAGGCAGGCGTCTACGGACGGAGGCTCGGGCAGCCGCTGCAATTGGCGGAAGCGCCCTCGCTGATCACGCGCTCGCTGCGCAGTGCCGAGCTCGCGGTCACCGAGACGCGGAACGACAGCCCGGTGCGCGACCTGTCCGGGTCGCTGCCCGCCGACGATGCCTATCTCCTCAGCCTCAAGTTTCGCGATTATCCGGACTGCGAGTGCTGGGAACGCGGCCGGTGCGTCATCAAGTCGGATATCCGCAGCGGCGCAACCTACCTGTACGACCTGAAGCGCGATCCGCGTTATGTGATCGACAAGCCGTTCCACTCGATCTTTTTCTATCTGCCGCGCTCGGCGCTCGACGACATCGCAAGGCAGGCCGGCGCGCCACGTATCGATGAACTGGCTTATCAACCCGGTATCGGCCATGACGACGCCATCGTCCGTCATCTCGGCGCTTCGCTGCTTGAAGCATTGCGCCGGCCGGAGGAGACCAACCAGCTGTTCGTCGATCACATGATGCTCGCCTTCACCGCACAAGTCGCGCAGACCTACGGCGGACTGCGGAGCATCACCGCGCCGACCCGCGGAGGCCTTGCCGCCTGGCAAGCGAGGCAAGCGTGCGAACGGCTCGAAGCCGACCTCGGAGGAAAAATCCCGCTGAAGCAGATCGCGGCCGAGTTCGGCCTCTCGGTCAGCCACTTCTCGCGGGCCTTCCGCGTCTCACCGGCCTGCCGCCTCACCAATGGCTACTGCAGCAACGGGTGACGGCGGCCAAGCAATTGATGGCGGTGCGCGACCTGTCGCTGTCCGAGATCGCGATTTCGGCCGGCTTTGCCAATCAGAGCCATTTCACGCGGGTGTTTTCGGCCGTGATCGGCGTCAGCCCGGCGGTGTGGCGCCGCGAGACGCATCGCCCGGCGAACAGCGCGAGCTGAACCGGTCCGCGTTCAACCGGCCGGGGCGGCTTGAACGGTATGCTTGGCATGCCATTTGGGGCCCGGCCCGCGCATGTAGTGGAGCTCGGGCCGGTAAGGATCGCGAATTCGCTCGATCAGATTCTGCCAGCCGGTCGTGATCGCGTGCAGGCCGTGGCGAAAGGGCAGCAATGCTGGCTGCAGCGACGGCATGGCGTCCTCTCAGTGTGGTTTGCCGAGAACGGATGCGAAGGACAGGATGACGATCTCGTCGCCGGCCTCGTCGCTGACATGCACGGCCCAGTCGCGCCAGTCTTCCAGGCTGGCCGTTGCGACCAACGATCGCATCATGCACGTCGCCGCCTCGCAGGCCTCGGAAAGGCTGGTCACCGCGGTGCCGCGGCGATCCATCAACACGCCGCGCGTAGTCGAGCAATGGAAATAAACCTGGGCCATGTCAGTGTCCTTGCAAGCTCCGGGCGAGCAGGCTCGCCTTTAACAAGCTCTACGTTTCTTGGACGCGACCATCCGTGATGCGGTTCACACCGGTGCCGGCGGCGCGGCGACCTCGCGGAATGGTGATCAGGGGCGCCAGCACCACCCTCACCAAATCGCGATTTGACAGTTCGTCTATATTTGTCAAAATCGTCAAATGGGACCGAAGACCCGCATTCTCGATGCCACGATGCTGGTGTTCCGCCGGCACGGCTTTCGCCGATCCTCGATCGAGCAGGTCGCCGAAGCGGCCGGCCTGACGCGGCAGGCGCTCTACCACCATTTCGAATCCAAGGAAGCGCTGTTCCGCGCCGTGATCGAGCGCGTGCATGAGTCCGCGATCGCGGCCGAGGACGCCGCCGTTGCCGAGGCGGAGACGGCGGGCGGCGATCTCGGCGACATTCTTGCCGCAGGCATGATCGCGCGGATGTCGACCATGATCGCGTCGCTGGACGGCTCGCCGCATCTCGAGGAGCTGTATTCCGAGCACCTCTTGCACGCGCGCGACCTCTACCAGACCTATGCCGCGCGCTACGCGGAGCGCATGGTCACGACGATCTCGCGGATCGTGCGCAAGCAGCAGCTTGTGCTGCCGCAGGGCCTGTCGCCGGCCGAATTCGCCCGGCTGGTCGAAATGGCGATGTACGCATCGAAGTCGCAGTACCCGGCGATGCAGCCGGCCGATGCGTTCCTGAAGGACATGGCGATGATGGTGCGGACGCTCTGCGCGGGTGCCATGTCGAAATCCATGTCGAAATCCGAGAGGCCGCCCGTCAAGAAGGCGGCGATCAGCCAAAAGCCGACACGCAGGAAGACCGGAGGACATCCATGAGCACGACGACCATCAACGGCCGCGTTGAATCCCTGCCCGACGATCCCGACGCGTTATTGATCGACGTCGTGCGCGACCAGCTCAAGCTCACCGGCACCAAGCTGGTGTGCGGCGCCGGCGTCTGCGGCGCCTGCACGGTGCTGGTCGACGGCGCGCCGGTCGCAAGCTGCCTGATGCCGGCCGGCGCAGCTGCCGGCAAATCGGTGACGACGGTGGAAGGCATCGGCGCCGCAACGCTGCATCCGGTGCAGAGGGCGTTCATGGCGCATGACGCGCTGCAGTGCGGCTTCTGCACGCCGGGCTTCATCGTGGAAGCGACCGCGTTCTGCGACCGCTGGCGTGCAACCAAGGGAACGGCAGTGCCCTCGCGCGAGGAGATCGGAGTGGCGCTGTCCGGCCATCTCTGCCGCTGCGGCGCCTATGACGGGATTTTCCGCGCGGTGGCGGATGCCTGCACCGGCCGTTTCGACGGCGACAATGTCACAGCGCCCCGCATCGAGGCGCGCGACAAGGTGACGGGCGCGGCAAAGTACACCGTCGACATCAACCATAATGGCCAGCTCGAAGGCGTGATCCTGCGCTCGCGCGAGGCGCATGCCCGCATCACCACGCTTGATTTGGCTCCCGCGCGAGCAATCCCCGGCGTCGCCGCGGTATCGCTGCTCGGCGACGACCGCATCGTGCGCTATGTCGGCGAGCCCATCGCGGCGGTCGCTGCCCCGGACCGCAGGACCGCGCATGCCGCACTCGCCGCGATCAAGCTGACCAGCGAACGCCTGCCCTCCGTGATCGGGCTCGACGCCGGGCGCAAGGATGACGCGCCTGTCGTGTTCGACAAAGCAAGCCGCAAGCGGGCCGGCAACGTCTCGGAAGCGGCCGGCGGGCCGGCGCCCTGGAAGCAGAACATCCGCGGGCCGACCGCGGTGTTCTCGACACGCGCCAAAAAGGCCCGCAACTGGGTGGATGAGGCGCGCCAGGCCAACAACCGGCTGCTCGTCGAAGCAACCTTTCGCACCGCCACACAACAGCACGCATGCCTCGAGCCGCACGCTGCGGTGGCGCGCTTCGACGGCGACGGGCTGACCCTGCACGCCTCGACCCAGCAGGTGTTTCACCTGAAGGAGCAGATCGCAAAACGCTTCAAGCTCGGTCACGACAAGGTTCGCGTGATCGCCGATCACGTCGGCGGCGGCTTCGGATCGAAGGCGAGTCTCGGCGTCGAGACGATCGCCGCGATCGAGCTCGCGCGCGAGGCGAAGGCACCGGTGCGGGTCGCCTACGATCGACAGGAGGAGCTCTCCGTCGCCGGCTACCGGCCGGCCGCGGAACTGAAGGTCGCGCTGCTTCCCTCCGAGCAGGGCGGCCTGAAGGCGCTCTCCGTCACTGCGCATGCCGATACGGGGGCCGCGACCAATTCGACGATCGCGGGCCTGGCGCGGCTGATCTATCCGGCCGAGGCCAAGGACCTTTCGGATTTCGACGTCATCAGCAATTTGCCGCCCGGCGCCGCCTTCCGCGGCCCCGGCGGTCCGCCGATGGCATTCGCGGTGGAGCAGGCGATCGACGAGGCCGCGCTGCGGCTCAACGTCGATCCGATCGCGCTGCGCAAGCGCTGGGATCCCGATCCCAACCGTCAGCGGCTCTACGACTGGGCATCCGGGCTCGAGATCTGGCGCAATCGCAAGCCGGCACAGAATGGACGCTATCGCCGCGGCATCGGGGTGGCGACGGGCTACTGGCTCTATCTGTGGCAGCCCAACGTGAAGGTCGAGGTCGCGGTCAAGGCCGGCCGCATCATCGCCAGCACCGCGACGCAGGACATCGGCACCGGCACCCGCAGCGTGCTTGCCGACACGATCGCGCGCGAGTTCGATCTCGAACCAGCTGACATCGAGGTACGGATCGGCGATTCGTCGCTGCCCGAGGGGCCCGGCTCCGGCGGCAGCCGCGTCACCGCCTCCGTGCTGCCGCCGACGCTGCAGGCGGTGCGGAAGCTGAAGGCCGCGATCCTCGAACAGGCCACACGAAAGCCTGCGCCGGGTTCGAACGCGCCCTGGCGCGAGCTGATCGCGCGCTCGCCCGACATCGCTGTCACGGAGACGCGCGGCGAGGACGGCAAGAACACCGCGCCCGGCATCCGCTCGCCGCTGCGCGAAGTCGGCCTGATGGGATTTGTGTTCGGCTGGATGATGCGCCGCTTCTCGAACATCGCGGTCGGCGCCGGCGTGCCGAGCTCGGTGCAGGTCATCGAGGTGGAGGTCGACACCTGGCTCGGCCATGTGCGCGTGCTCAACGTGCATACCGGCATTGCGGTCGGCAAGATCGCAGCGCCCGCGCTGGCGCACAGCCAGGCCTGCGGCGCGGTGATCCAGGGCCTTGGCTACGCGCTCTATGAGGCGCGCGAGCTGGATCCGACGAGCGGCGACGTCCTGACCGCGGGGATGGAGGATTATCGCATCCCGGGCATCGCCGACACGCCCGAGATCGATGTCCATTTCGACGAAGCCGGCTTCGACCATGTGCTCGGCAACAGCGTCGGCATCGGCGAGGCGTCGACGGTGCCGACCTCGGCGGCCGTCGCCAACGCGATCCACAATGCGATCGGCGTCCGCCTCACCGAGATTCCGATCCGTCCCGACCGCATCGTCGCCGCGCTGAAAGGGAGGGCTGCCGCATGAGTGCCGCAACCGCAGAGGCAATGTTCGCGCCCGAATTCCGTGCCGCCGGCACCGACCTGTCGGAGCGCCGCCGCAGCGGCCTGTCGTGCGGCACGATCATCGATCTCGCCGCCAGTCCCGATATGATCGGAATCGCGTGGAACGCCGACGGCTCGGCACGCATCGGCGCCCTGACCGCGATCGCAACCATCGCATCCGACGGGCGACTGGCCCAGGCCTATCCCGGCATCGCCGCGGCCGCACAGGGCCTGGCCACGCCGCAGATCCGGCACATGGCGACGCTCGGCGGCAACCTCGCGCAACGTTCGCGCTGCTGGTATTTCCGCAATCCGCAGATCGCCTGTCTCAAGAAGGGCGGCTCCGACTGCCCGGCGCGATCGGGCAACCATCTCTATCACGTCGCGTTCGATCTCGGCCCTTGCGTGGCGCCGCATCCGTCGACCATGGCGATGGCGCTGTTGGCCTATGATGCGAAGGTCACCACGGACCGGCGCAGCGGATTGTCGATCTCCGACCTGCTCGGCAACGGCAGCAACGGCAGCAACGGCACGGCCGACAATTTGCTTGCGGCAGGCGAACGGATCGAGCGGATCGAGCTCCCCGCCCCGCTGGCCGGCGAACGCGCGCTCTACAAGCGCGCCATCAGCCGCTCGCATGCGGAATGGCCGCTGGTCGAGATCTGCGTACGAACCGTGATCTCAGGCGGTGCATTCCAGCAAGTTTATATCGCCGCCGGCGGCATCGCTCCGGTGCCGCTGCGGCTTGCGGCATGCGAGGCGGCACTGCGGGGCAAGCCCGCCAACGCAGCGACGATCGCGCAAGCCGCGGAGCTCGCGACATCAGGCGCGAAGCCGCTGCCGATGACAGGATACAAGCTTGATTTGCTGGTCGGTTTGCTGCGCGATGTGATGGAGCGGACGCTCAACGTCAACGAGACCGCGCGCTAGCCGCCACGGGTGGCAGCAAACAGCGCGGCCGCGAAAAAGAGTCCTGCGATGGTCCACAGCACCCAGGCGAGCCGGCCGTCGCCGCGCGCGTCGAGCGACGCTTCGGCGGGATTGGCGGGATTGACATGGACCTCGACGGCGGCGCCATCCTGGTAGCGCGACATCAGGCGCTGCAGCAACTTGTTCGAGCTCGCAGCGGACTCCGCGCCGACCCGCGCGCATTCGTTGGTGTAGCTGACGTTCTCGTAGGTGTAAGTGCAGGACACGCGCTTGCCGAACATCTCCATCCCGCGCCCGTCGCCATCGGGGGCAGCGCCACGATACTCCTCCATCTCGGACACATGGATGATGCCTGATACCACCGGCCAGTGGCTCGCCATCGTCGCCTGCCGCCGCACGGCGAGCGCAAACAGCGCGACGACGAGGCCGAACGCACCGAAGCCGATCACCATCCCCGACAAATCGGGCCGCGCCATGTGGCGCGAGAGAACATCGTTGATCCGATTGAGACCGAAAGCCGAGCCGAACACGATCGCGAGCACGATCGCACTGCCGATGCCCAGACATCCCCAGATGCCCTTGGGCAGATCACGCTCCAGCACCGCCTGATCGGGATGTCGCGGATTGTAGTAGACGGTCACGATGCTGCCGGCCGGATACTTCGCCAGTGTCTCCGCGACCTGGAAATTGCCGAGGTCTTCGCCGATGCTGACGCGGTTATTGCGCAACTTCCTGCCGTCCACCTGGTACTCGTAGACCACATTGGCGAAGTTGCGCTGCTCCATCCGATAGCCGTCCTCGCGCTCATCGTCGGAGACCCTGACCTCGCGTACCTCCGCGGCCGCGGTCACGACCTTGCCGGACGTGTCCGGCCAGCCCCTCGCCTCGCGCACCTGCCAGGTCTTGACGACGGCGGCGATCAGGATCAGCCCGAGCGGCGCGAGCAGCATCGCATAAACAAGCCAGGGCAAATCGGGCACGGGAAGGGTCCTTCATCGGAGGCAGCGCCGGTTTGACGCGCCACCCCTGTGAAGGGTTCAACCACCCGGCGGGGTTTATCGGGCCCGGGTCAGCGCCAGCCAGATGCCGCCGCCGATCATGAAGCCGCCGGAGATGCGCGACATCAACCGCGTCCGCTCCTTGGAGAAGAACTTTCGGGCGCGGCCGGCCGCCAGCGCGTAGGCCGCGTCGGTCAGCACGGCGGTTGCCATGAAGGTGACGCCGAGCAGCGCGACCTGCGGAATGTGCGGCTTGTCCATGTCCATGAACTGCGGAATGAAGGCGCCGAAGAACACCAGCACCTTCGGGTTCGAGAGCAGCACCAGAAAGCCCTGCAGGAAGAAGCCGCCGCGCGGCGGTGGCGGCGTCTCGTCGGTGCCGACGCCCTCGACCGGCGAGCGGATCAGCTTGATGCCGAGCCAGACCAGATAGGCCGCGCCGGCAAAGCGCACCCAGTCGAACCAGTACCCCATCGTCGCCATCAGCGAGGTCAGGCCGACCGCGACGATGCCGATCACGATGGCGAGCCCGACCTGCGCGCCCAGCACGTTGGTGAGCGCGGCGCGCGTGCCGTAACGCAGGCCGTTGGCGATCACCATCGTGACGATCGGACCGGGCAACAGCGCCAGCGCCATGCAGGCGGCGACGAAGGCGAAATAGGCTTGCAGGGACATGGAAATCTCACTGACGGTGAGTGCGAATTATGCACATAGGAGAGGTGAAGAGGAAGTGGTTCATGCTCATCTCCGTCATACCCCGCGAAAGCGGGGTATCCAGTACGCCGCGGCCTATCTGCTGAACATCAGCGCCTCTGGAATACTGGGTCACCCGCTTTCGCGGGAGACGACACCATATTCGCATGCGAGAGAGGGGCTCCTCAACGGCCATCCATGGCCACCGTCATCCATTCCTTGATCTCTTGCAACTCCAGAAACTTCAACGTCGCCCGTTGCACTTTTACGGCGTCACCCCTGCCCTGCGCCGCCACCGCCATGAGATCGCAGCGATGCGAGGCCGCGATGCCGATCGCGGCGCGCTTACCGTCGAGATCATAGGCCCTGATCCGCCCGGACATGCCCGCAACATGAACGACTTCACCCGCCTTCAGCGGCACGAAGCGCGGGCTGATCATGTCGACATCGGAAACGCGGTCGACCTCGTCGTCATCAGCGACGCCGCTGTCGCAGTTGCAGAAGCCGAGTTTTGGCCTGAGATAGACCTCGACGTCGGCGCCGCAATCGGCCACGCCGCAGCGGAAGGCGCGGCCGGCGGGCCAGCCGTCGCGCGGAAACGGCCAGGCGATCTCGCGCCACGCCGCAGCGCGCGGCGGTCCCATCTCGTAGCCCGCTCGGCTGAGAGGCCGCCGAGCGCCAGGAACAGCGCCGCGATGACCGACCACGATCGCTTCATCGCGCGCTCACGGTAGGCCAGCGATGGCGCGCGCCGCGCCGGTCAGTTCGAGAATATGCAGCCCGGTGTTGGCGCGGTCGACCGCGTAGATATAGCCGCGCTCGTCGGTCTCGAGATTGTTGGTCTGGATCGCGACCTTGCAGCGCTCCTTGCCGTCGAGGGTGACGCAGCGCTTGTCGGTCGCCGACGTGATCGACGGGATGAAGTAGCCGACTTCCTTGGGGTGATAGGGATCGCGGATGTCGAGCGCACGGACGCCGGCATTGAAGAAGGCGATGAAGGCCAGCTTCTTGTAATAGACCGGCGCCATGCTCTCGTTCGACGAGTGCGAGCCGAACCGGCCGCCGCGCTCGCAGAACGAGCCGGAGGCCTCCGGCACCGTGTAGCTCGAAATCAGCATCGGCCGCGCTTCGGTGGTAATGTCAGCGAACCACACCATCTGCCGCGCCTCGCCGCACTCGTTCTGGATCGCCTCGTCGACGATCATCACGATGTCGCGGGTCTTGCCGTCCTTGTCGTGCGCAAACTCGGCGATCGGCATGCCAGGCATCGGGAACACCGTGTGCGCACCGTTCATTGCCGACAGCGGCATCCGCGCGATCTCCGGATATTTCAGATTGTCCGGCGTCGGCTCTTTCGGTCCGTTCAACAACTTGTCGCGATCGACGATCTGCAGGAAGCCGCCCTTGTTGGTGCCGTAGCCGAAATAGACGCGGTTGCCCTTCGGCCCGGTCGAGATCGGCCCGTGCAATTCGGTCGGCACCGCGCCGGTGGCGCCGGGCTCCTGCCCGGGCAGACCAAAATCCCTGATCTTCCTGGGCTGCGTGGGATTTGAGAGATCGTAGACCTGCGTCATCCGCCGCGTGCGCCAGTCCGGCGCGCCCGACACCAGGAAGGCGATGCCGGTGCCGCATTCCCAAAAATTCTTGTGCGTGTCCTTCAGCCCGCCGATCCGGGTGACCAGCACCGGATTGGCGGGATCGGCGACGTTCCAGATCTCATGCGCCTCGCTGCCAAAGGTACGCAGCATGTAGACCGCGTTGCGATCACCCTTCGGCAGATCCTTGCCGTCGCAGATCCGCACCATCTGCGCGCCGCCGGATTCGTATTTGCCTTCCTGCCCGGGAATGTGCCGCAGATATTTCGGATGCGCGGGATCGGTGACGTCGACGATCGAGGTGCCGTTCGGCTCTGTCTTGCCGGTCATCGGATTGACGGGATCGGGAATGTCGTCGGTGCCGCCGTGATGGCCGATATAGGCGATCCACCGGTCGCCCTGATGATGGATGGTCGGCTGATAGGCGCTGCGCGCCTGCAAATCGCTGGTTCCAACCAGCCTCATGTTGGAGGCTTCGGGCGGGTCGCCGATCTTCGGCGGCTGGGCGCCCGCAGCATTTGCGAGCAGGACAACAAAGAACGTGCAGCAAACTGCCGTAACGCGACCACCCATGCGCACCACCCCGTATTCCCTGCCAATCTGCGTTGGCTGTCTGCGACGATAGCACGGCGAAATGACCACCCAAACACACGCTGTTGACATGCAACCATTTGGTTGCCTATTATCCAAGCCATGGATGAAGTCTTCAAAGCCCTCGCGGATGCCTCACGGCGGACGCTGCTTGACCGGCTTCACGATCAGAACGGGCAGACGCTCGGTGAGCTCTGCGACGGCCTCGACATGACGCGTCAGGCCGTCACCAAGCACCTTGTGATTCTCGAGGAGGCCAACCTCGTCACCACGATCAGGCATGGCCGCGAGAAGCTGCACTACCTCAACCCGGTTCCGATCCATCAGATCGGCGAGCGGTGGATCAAAAAGTTCGAGCGCGGGAAACTTGCCGCGCTCAGCGAATTGAAAAGACAGTTGGAGAAGCGTGATGAGTAAGCCGGAATTCGTCTACACCATCTATATCGCCTCGACACCGGAGCAGGTGTTCGCCGCGCTGACCGACGCCAAAATGTCGGAGCAGTACTGGCACGGCAGCTCCGTCGTCTCGGACTGGAAGATCGGCTCGCCATTCGCGATCCGGATGCCCCGGCACAACAAGGAAATCACCGGCGAGGTGCTCGAATACGATCCGCCGAGGCGGCTGTCCTATTCGTTCCTTGCCCACGACGGCTCCGATGGCGGCAAGGCTTCACGGGTTACCTTCGAGCTGGAACGTCAGAGAGATCAAGTCAGGCTCACGGTGATCCATGACCGCTTCGAACCCGGCAGCGTGGCGCTCGAAAAGATCAGCCTCGGTTGGCCGCTGATCCTGTCGAGCCTGAAGAGCTACGTCGAGTGCGGCCGGGTGCTGCATGCGCCCTGGTACGAGAACGAGGCAACGACGGAGCAAGCGCAATGAGCAGGCCCGAATTCGTCTACGTCACCTATATCGAGACCACGCCCGACAAGCTCTGGGATGCGCTGACCGACAGCGCGTTCACCAAGCAATACTGGTTCGACACCGAGGTCCGATCCGATTGGAAGGTTGGCTCGCCGTTCGCATTGGTGATGGGCGGCAAGACCACCGATACCGGCAAGATCCTCGAGGCGGACCGGCCGCGGCGGCTGTCTTATACGTTCAAGCACGAGCCGTTCGACGGCATGCGCGACGAGCCGGCGACGAAAGTCGTCTTCATCCTGCAGCCGTTCGGCGATCTCGTGAAGTTGACCGTAACCCACGAAGGCTTCTCCGCCGGCAGCAAGCTGCTCGGCGCCATCTCCAAGGGTTGGCCTGCGATCCTGTCCGGGCTCAAGAGCCTGCTCGAGACCGGCAAGGTGTCACCGATTCCGCCGGAGGCGCTCGGGATCGAGGGCTTCGAGTGACCATGAGAATCTATCGAAGGACACGTGCGGACATGAACATCGAGAAATTCAAGCCGGCGATCGTCTATGCCATCTACATCGCCGCCACGCCCGAGAAGGTGTGGCAGGCACTGACGCGTGCCGAATTCAGCCGGCAGTATTTTTCCGGCCACGCGGTCGAGGTCGATCTGCGGGTCGGCGGCGCTTACATCGTGCGCACGCCCGACGGCGCGCTGCATATCTCGGGCGAGGTGATCGAGTGCGATCCGCTGAAGCGGCTGACCGTCACCTTCAACGTCAACTGGCCGCAACTCGTCGAAAAGCTCGGGCCGACGCTCGTCACCTACGAGATCGAGCCGGCCGGCGACGGCGTGAAGCTGACCTTGCTGCAGTCGCATGATCGCCCGATCAGCGACGACATCCTCGAAGGCGGCCGCACCGGCTGGCCGGCGATCCTCTCCAGCCTGAAGAGCCTGCTGGAAACCGGCAAGGCCATGGTGATCCCGATGCAGCCCCCGCAACGCATGATGGCCGCGCTGAAGGAATTGGGGATTGCGCTGCCGATGTGAAACTTCTTCCGTCGTCCCGGCGAAAGCCGGGACCCATTACCACCGCTCCAAGCGGTAAGAGTTTGTTGGGGCCACAGCGTCGCGCAACAACTTCACCCTGTGGTTATGGGTCCCGGGTCGCGCTTCGCTTGCCCGGGACGACGGAGAGATTAAGCAGGAGTGGCGCGAGCGAATCCCTACACGAGAAGGAGTCCGACGACGAGATTGGCCACGAACAGCGTCGCATCGATGACGAAGATCCTGAGCATCGGGCCGGTCAACACGGGCCAATATGCCACCCCGACGCGTCCGCCGCGCATCAAGACCGGCAGGTTGTAGGCGAACTGGCTGAAGTGACACGCGGCGAAGAACAGGAACAGCGCGAGCTGCGCGTCGCCGGCCTGGAAGAACGGCGGCCTTGCCGCAAGGAGATACAGCGACAATAGCCCGATCGGCAGATTGATCCCGCCGAGGAACGCCACGCTGGCCGACAGGGTTGGCGCGATCGGATTTGCATGCTCCTGCCGCGGCACCAGGATCTTCAGCGTATTGCCCTGGGCAATGCTGAACTGGATGAATGCGCCGCCGAACCAGAGTGCGTTGAGGAGGAGGACGAAATCTGCAAATCGCATGGCTATTTTCCGTAGAACGCTTCGCTGCGCACCACACGGCCGGCATCGTCGAAGTCCATGAACTCGCTGGCGCGCGTGTCGCCCAATTGCCACCACACCGTCAGCCGCGCGATGGTGTCGTCCCAGCTCCAGTTCAGGATTTTGAGGTCTGCGCTCTCAATGCTTCCATAAGCCTGGCGCCAGTAGGCGCGGATGTTCTCTGCGCCGGCAACCACGGGGGAATCCGTCAATTTAAGCGCCAGGGGGCTGCGCATCTCGGCGTTTTCGGCGAAATGCGCGACGACGGCGTCGATATCGACCTTGCACCAGTTGGCGCACCACGCCTCGACAAAGCGTCCGACGGCTGCCCGGTCCATTGCCTGTTCGCCCACGCTCCCGCCCTCCTCCGCTGCTTCTGACGGAAGAGTGACACGGCGAGATCCTAACGTCAACTATGTTGACGTTAGGCGCGATCAGTTGCTGTCGGCGATGGCCTCCATCACGGCCATCCAGGCGGCGGCGCCGGACTGGCCGACACGATCGAACGCCTCGCGCATCACCTTGCGCTCGTAGCCCGATGCGCGCTGCTCGATGCGTTGTCCGGCCGGCGTCAGGCGCAGCAATTTGGAGCGATGCTGCTCCGCCGACCGTTTTGATGTCACGAGTTCACGCTGCAGCAACAGGCCGAGCGGCCGGTTCAAGGCCTGCTTGGAGATGCCGAGAATTTCGATCAGCGCGCCAATCGAGATGTCGGGTTGTCGCGCAACGACGTAGAGAATGCGGTGGTGGGGGCGCGACAGGCCAAGCGTGGCAAGATACTGGTCGGCCGACAGCGTCATCCCGCGCCAGCCGTAATACATCAGCTCCAGCGCGGCGTCCAAATCGTGGACCTTCTCGAGCGAGGCGCGATGCAAGCCCGCGGCGCGCGTGGCGGCTTTCTTCATTGGTCCCCCGAACCGAACTTAGCCCAGCGCCCGCAGCTCCCGCCGCAGCACCTTGCCGGTCGCCGTCATCGGCAGGCTGTCGGCGAACTGCACGAAGCGCGGGTATTCGTGGGCGGCGAGCTGGATCTTGACGAACTCCTGGATCTCGCGCGCCAGTGCGTCGCTCGGCGCGTAGCCCGGGCGAAGCACGATCCAGGCCTTGATCGATTCGGTGCGGATCGGATCGGGGATGCCGACCACGGCCGACATCGCAACCGCTGGATGCTTCATCAGCGTGTGCTCGATCTCGGACGGGCCGACGCGATAGCCGGCTGACGTGATCACGTCGTCCTCGCGGCTGACGTACCAGAAATAGCCGTCCTCATCCTGCACGCCGAGATCGCCGGTCAAAAGGAACTCGCCGGCATATTTCTTACGCGTCGCCTCCGGATTGCGCCAGTACTCGATCATGGTGCAGGGGCACGGCTGGCGGACGCCGATGATGCCGCGCTGTCCCCGCGGCATTTCCTCGCCCTTGTCGTTGACGATGCGGACGTCGAAGCCCGGCGTGGCGCGGCCCATCGAGCCCGGGCGGATCGGAAACAAATTGGAGTTGCTGCCGATCACGAGATTGCATTCGGTCTGGCCGAACACCTCGTGGGCATCGATGCCGAAGGTGTCGCGCACCCAGCCCAGCAATTCGCCGCCGAGCGACTCGCCGCCGGTGAAGATGCTGCGCAGCCTGACGCCGGAATTTTTCACATCGGCCTGCCGCATCAGCTTCAGCGCGGTCGGCGGCAGGAACACGTTGCGGATGCCGAGTTCGGCCATCATCTGCATCGCCGCCTGCGGCTCGAACTTGCGGGCGCGGTGACCGACCATCGGGATGCCATGGTACCAGAACGCGAACAGGCCGTTGATCAGGCCGCCAATCCAGGCCCAGTCGGCCGGCGTCCACATCAGATCACCCGGCTTGGGGAGAAAGTTGTGGCACATCTCGACATTGGGCAGATGGCCGAGCACGACGCGATGTGCATGCAGCGCGCCCTTCGGATTGCCCGTGGTGCCCGAGGTGTAGATGATCAACGCAGGATCGTCGGCCGACGTATCTACAGTGGCAAACTCGGGAGACGCCGACTTGATCGCGCCCCAGAAAGATTTTGTGCCCGCCGGCGTCGTTTCGCCGACGATGTAGACGCTCTTCAGGTCGGGCAGGCGATCGCGGATCTTTGCGATCTTCTGCCAGCCGGCCTCATCGGTGATGATGGCCTTGGCTGCCGAGTTCGAGAGCCGGAATTCCAGCGCATCCTCACCGAACAGCGCGAACAGCGGGATCGAGATCATCGCTGCGCGGAACGCCGCGAGATGCGCGACCGGCAATTCAAGCGATTGCGACAGGAACACTGCAACGCGGTCGCCACGCATCAGGCCGTCAGCGGTCAGCACGTTGGCGAAGCGGCGCGAGGCTTCCGCGACCTCGTCGAACGAGGTGCGCACGGTGCCGCCATCCTCGTCGACATAGAGCAGCGCGAGCCGGCCCGTGCCGTCGGCATGACGGTCGCAGCAGGCGGTCGCCATGTTGAAGCGCGCGGGAACGTCCCAGCGAAAGTTGCGATAGAGCTCGTCGTAGGTTTTGGCTTCCTGAAGCATGGCCGCAGACTAGAGCCTTTTCCGTTCCGATGGAATCGGAACGGGGCTCTAGATTCTTGTTTGACGCTTTTTCTTCACGCGAACCGGTATCCACTTCGCTCGAAAACGCTCCAGACCATTGCCGTCAGACCACAAACCCCTCCTTGAGGGGAACGCGGTCAGGCTGCCGCCCGCTCCATTGCGACCTCGACCTTGAGGCTTTCGAGGTCGCGATAGATCGACGCGACTGCGAGCACGCGCCCGCCGCGCTTGTAGCGGAGCACGCAATCCCTGCCGGCAATGCTGCCATCCACCGCGATCTCGTCCCACTGCTCGGCATGGCCGACATAGTTGATCGGCACGTCGTAATGCTGGCTCCAGAAGAACGGCACCGCGTCGAAGACCTCGCGGTGCCCAAGCATATTCCGCGCGGCGGTCTGGCCCTGGCGCTCAGCCACCACCCAGTGCTCGACCCGGATATTCTCGCCGCTGTGCCGATCGGGCCAGCGCGCGATATCGCCGGCCGCGTAGATGCCGGGAATGCTGGTCTCGAGATAGGCGTCCACTTTCACGCCGCGATCGATTGCGAGCCCAGCCCCTTCCGCCAGCGCCAGCCGCGGCTTCACGCCGACACCGACCACGACGAGATCGGCATCAAGCACGGGCCCGCTCTTCGGGCGGGCGCGCTTGCCGTCGATCGCGGTCACTGTGTCACCGAGGTGGAATACGACGTCATGTTCTTCGTGCAGCGCGCGGACGAAATCGCCCATGTCAGGCCCGAGCACGCGCTCCATCGGCCGCTGTTCCAGCCCGACCACGTGAACCTCGATCTCCCTCGCGCGCAACGAGGCCGCAACCTCGAGCCCGATGAAGCTTGCACCGATCACAACCGCGCGGCGTGCTCCGCTGGCCGAGGCGATGATCGCCCGGCAATCATCGACGGTGCGCAACACATGAACGTGGGGCTGGTCCGCGCCCGGGATCGGCAGCCGTACCGGCTCCGCGCCGGTCGCCAGCAGCAGCCGGTCATACTGAAGCGCTCCGCCGCCGGCGAGCGCGACATTGCGGCGGCCGGTGTCGATCGACTTGACCTCGGTCCTGAGTTTCAAATCGATCGCCGCGTCGGTATAGAAACTGTTCGGCTTCAGCGGCAGCCAGTCTTCCGGTGCGCTGCCGGCAAGGAAGTCCTTTGACAGGTTCGGCCGATCCACCGGCGGCTCGGCCTCGCCGCTCAGCATGACGATGCTGCCGCGATAATCCTGCCGTCGCAGCATCTCGGCAGCGGCAAACCCTGCCGCGCCTCCGCCGACAATCACGATCCTGCCGGGCGCATCGACCGGGCCCTTGACGCGGGGTTTCGGCTGCTCGCGCTTCTCCCGCACGATGATGCGATCGCCCTCTCGCTCGACCTTCCAGACGCCGAGCGCGTTCAGGGCGGGCGGGGCGGTCGCTTCACCGGTGCGAGCATCAAAACAGGCGTGATGCCAGGGGCAATGGACAGTCACGCCCTCCACCAGGCCTTCGGCGAGCGGGCCGTGGTAGTGGCTGCAATGAGCGTCGATGGCGAAGATATCCGCCCCCGAACGCACCAGCAGCACGTCCTCGTCGCCGACATGGCCGAGCAACATCGGGCCCGGGAATTCGGAGAGTGCCACGCCTTGTGTCAAATCCGGACCGGAAGGGGCTTGCTGATCAGCCATGGCCTATCTCCAGTTTATCCAGAACTTCACCCCGATGGCGCCGCTTTCACAGGGCATCGCCCCATTTCGGCAAACCGATATCAGCTTCCCTGCATATAGCGGACCGGGTTCTCCTTATCCGCCTTGAAGATATCGGCGGCCTCGGTGAACAGCGCCGCAACGGCAGACGCCTTCAGATCAACAAACGTCTCAAAGCTGAAATTGTTGCCGCCTGTCCGCAATGCGCCGAGCTGGCCGGCGTAACAGGACACCAGCGGCTTGCCGCCTCGGGTCACCGCGACATAGACGCTGATATAGTTCTTCTGCAGTGCCACCCCGATCACGGGCCACGCTGCCGTCTTGCCGGACTTGATCGCATAGTGAAACTGGCCGTAACCGATCATGCACATGCGCATGCCGGCCTCGCCGGCCGGCGAGCCCGCATGAAAGTGCCGCTTCAGCGCAGGCGCGGCCTTTCGAATCACCGCATGCAGTTGTTCGAGATCCGCGGTCCGGGCGGGATCAAAGGCGAGGTAGGCTTCCAGACTGTCCGCGGCGACACGAAACACCGGAAGCCTCCACTGCTAGCCCGCAAGCGCCGCCTTCACCAGGCCGCTGGCCTTGCCGAAATCCATCTGGCCGGCATACTTCGCCTTCAGCGCCCCGATCACCTTGCCCATGTCCTTGATCCCAGCGGCACCGGTCTCGGCGATGATGGCTGAGATCGCGGCCTTCACGTCGTCGTCGGACATCTGCTTCGGCAGATAGGCAGAGATCACGGCGATCTCCTCGCGCTCCTGGGCGGCGAGCTCGGCGCGGCCGCCCTTGTCGTAGAGCTCGACCGACTCCTGGCGCTGCTTGATCATCTTCTGCAGGACGCTCAGCAGGTCGGCATCGGACAGCGGCGGCTTGCCCTGCCCGCGCGCGTCGATGTCGGCGTTCTTGATGGTCGAATTGACCATGCGCAGCGTGGAGAGCTTGCGCTCGTCCTTCGCCTTCATCGCTTCCTTGACCGCAGTATTGATGTCGTCGCGCAGCATCTCGGTGTCCTTAAACCAGCAATCCCCACATGTAGGCAGTTTGGGACGACTGGACAACTCTTGTTTCGCCGCGTTTTCCTGGCGCGAACCGGCATCCACCCCGCATCAAGTGCGGGGCAGGCTTCGCTCGAAAACGCTTCAGTTCCTGAGCCATTCGACCAGCGCATCGGCGCAGGCCTGCGGCTGCTCCAGTTGCAGAAGATGACCGCAATTGGCGAGCACGACGAGCTTAGCCCCGGGAATCCCGTTGGCCATCTCGTCCGACAGCGCGTTCGGAACGGTGTTGTCGGTGTCCGATGTCAGCACCAGGGTCGGGCACTTGATCCAGGCCATGCTCGGCCGCGAATCCGGCCGGCCGAGCACCGCGTTTTGCTGGCGGATGAAGGCCTCGGCGCCGACATCCTCGCTCATGTCATTTACAATCTGGCGCAGGTTTGCGTCGCCCTGCCGCGATGGATGCACGAAGCCCGGATAGAGCTCGTCGACCACGCTCCGGTATTGGCCGCCCCTCGCCCGCTCGATCATGCCGCGGCGGCGTGCGGTTGCTTCCGGCGTGTCGGCGCGCGCCTGGGTGCTCATCAGCGCCAGTTTGGCGACCCGCTCCGGCGCCTGCCGCATGATCTCGAAGGCGATGTAACCGCCCATCGAGTGCCCGGCGAGCGCGAAGCGCGGCGGCGCCTCGGCCAGGATGCGGCGGGCGATCGCCCCCATATTGTCGTCCCTGACGTGGTTGGCGACCGTGACCGGCCCGAACCGCCACAGCGCCGGGATAACCGGGGCAAAAATCCGCGGCGAGCAGATGAGGCCCGGGACGAGCAGGATCGGCATCGTGTTGTCCATGCGGGGCTCCGGTCCGGGTCATTTTCGGCAAGCAAACGGCCGCTTGCGGGAACTTTAGATTAAAAGGCCGTTCCGGCCTGTCAAATCGACCGGGATTGCCGTGTGAATCCGCGCCGTTTCGCTTTGACGCCGCAGGGTGCGGCGACTATTTAAAGGGCTCATGACAACCCCTGAAAACGCTCCCGCCTGGCCGGACCATAAACCGACCGCGCTCCTTGTGCTCGCCGATGGCACCGTGCTGGAAGGTTTTGGCCTCGGCGCGGAAGGCCACGCCGTTGGCGAAGTCTGCTTCAACACCGCGATGACCGGCTATGAGGAGATCCTCACCGATCCGTCCTATGCCGGCCAGATCATCACCTTCACCTTCCCGCATATCGGCAATGTCGGTACCAACGAGGAAGATATCGAGACGGTGAACATGGCCGCGACGCCGGGTGCGCGCGGCGTGATCCTGCGCTCGGCGATCACGGATCCTTCAAACTACCGCGCAACCCGCCACCTCGACCAGTGGTTGAAGGCCCGCGGCATCATCGGCCTCTCTGGCATCGACACCCGCGCGCTGACCGCGCTGATCCGATCCAAGGGCATGCCCAATGCCGTGATCGCGCACGCCAGGAGCGGCGAGTTCGACCTGCACGGCCTGAAGGAAGAGGCCCGCGAATGGCCCGGCCTCGAGGGCATGGACCTGGTGCCGATGGTCACCTCCGGCCAGCGCTTCACCTGGGATGAGACTCCCTGGGTATGGGGCAAGGGTTTCGGCCAGCAGACCGCGCCGGAATTCAACGTGGTCGCGATCGACTACGGCATCAAGCGCAACATCCTGCGCCTGCTCGCCGGCGTCGGCTGCAAGGTGACCGTGGTGCCGGCGACGACCACAGCCGAGGACATCCTGGCGATGAAGCCGGACGGCGTGTTCCTGTCGAACGGCCCCGGCGATCCGGCCGCGACCGGCAAATATGCGGTACCGGTGATCCAGAAAGTGATCAATTCGGGCACACCGACCTTCGGCATCTGCCTCGGCCATCAGATGCTCGGCCTCGCCGTCGGCGCCAAGACCATGAAGATGCATCAGGGCCATCATGGCGCCAACCACCCGGTCAAGGACGAGACCACCGGCAAGGTCGAGATCACCTCGATGAACCACGGCTTTGCGGTGGACCAGGCGACGCTCCCGAAGGGCACGACCCAGACCCATATCTCGCTGTTCGACGGCTCCAATTGCGGCATCGCGCTCGACGGCAAGCCGGTATTCTCGGTGCAGTACCACCCCGAGGCCTCCCCCGGCCCGCGCGACTCGCACTATCTGTTCCAGCGGTTTGCCGATCTGATGCGGCAGAACAAGCGCGCGGCCTAGACGCGACCTGTCATTGCCGGGCTTGACCCGGCAATCCATCCCTTGAAGAAAGATGGATGCCCGGATCAAGTCCGGGCACGACGGACTGTCATGTGCTCCGAGCACCGACGAGCAACGCGCCTTCGCATCAAATCACGGGAAATGCCGACATGACCGACAGCGCCGCCCCGAAGCCCGAATACGGTGTCTCCTCGATGGAGGTGATGGCGTCGATGTCCGGGCTCGACTTCGTGCGCGGCATCTTCGCCCGCACCCTGCCGGAGCCGCCGATCATGGAGAATGTCGAGCCGTTCGACTGCACCGCCGAGGCCGGCCATGTCGTGATCCACAGCGTGCCGGGCCTGCGCCACTACAACCCGATCGGCTCGGTGCATGGCGGCTACGCCGCGATCCTGCTGGATTCCGCGATGGGGCTCGCGGTGCAGAGCACGCTGCCGAAGGGCTTTGGCTACACCACGCTGGAGTTCAAGATCTCCTTCGTCCGCGGCATGAGCCAGGACACCGGGACGATCCGCACCGAGGGCCAGGTGCTCAATGCCGGCCGCCGCGTCGCAACTGCTGAAGCACGCATTACCGACGACAGGGGCAAGCTGATCGCGCATGCCACGACAACCTGCCTGGTATTCGAACTTCCCAAGAATGGCTGAAGGCAATCGCGTCCTGGCATAAGTTCTTGGCGTAAGGTCTTGGCGCATTGGAGGCATGACGAACAGCGCTGGATTGGCGCCGGCGTTCTGTGATTGAGTTTCCGTCTCCGAGATCAGGCAAACCTGATCCGGCCAGAAAAGGGAAACGCCCGATGATGTCAGCCAGTTCAGACATGACCATCCGCGACATCCGCGTCACGATGCTGCGGCTGCCTTGGGCCGATGATCGCTGGCTGAAGGGCGCAGCGCTGGGCGAGACGCGCGACATTCTGATCTGCGAGGTCGAGACCGCGGGCGGCATCACCGGGATGGGCTATCTGTTCGTGTTCCGCCCGGCGATGAAGTCGATCGCGGCCTGTCTGGACGAGTGCATCATCCCGCGCGTCAAGGGCAAGGACGCCACCGCGATCGAGGCGATCTGGCGCGATCTGTGGACGGCGACGATGACCTATGGCCGCGGCGGCATCGCCGCGATGGCGATGTCGGCGCTCGACATTGCGCTGTGGGATGCGGTGGGGAAACGCGCCGGCCTGCCGCTGCACCGGCTGTGGGGGCATTATCGCTCAGAAATTCCGATCTACGGCTCCGGCTGCTTCCGCGGCGCGGGCGGCGACGGCATGATCGAGAAGGCGTTGCATTTCGTGAAGCAGGGCTACAAGGCGATCAAGATGCAGGTCGCGCATGTTCACACGCCCGCGCAAGACCTCGACAATGTGCGCCGCATGCGCGAGGCGCTCGGGCCCGACATCGACATCATGATCGATGTCAACATGGGCTGGAGCGCCGATGTCGCCATCGAGATGGGACGCAAGTTCGAAAAATACGATATCTACTGGCTCGAGGAGCCGGTGCCGGCGGACGATTTCGCCGGCTATCAGCGTATCGCGGCGGCGCTCGACATGCGCGTCGTCGGTGGCGAGACCCATTTCACGCGCTACGATCTGCGGCCGTTCTTCCTCAATCCCTGCCTGCCGATCCTGCAGCCCGACCCGATGCGTGGCGGCATGACGGACCTGCGCAAGATCGCAGCGCTCGCCGACACCTTCGGCATCACCATCGCGCCGCATCTGTTTCCCGAGCTCAATGTGCACCTGCTGGCCTCGATTCCGAACGGCATCTGGTGCGAGAACATGGCGCTGATCGACGACCTCTGGGTTGATCCGCCGGCGATTGCCAATGGCATGATCACGGCGCCGGAGCGGCCGGGGCACGGGCTCAGATTCAAGGACGAGGTCCTGAAGTTCAAGATCTAGCGGGAACGGTTTCCGGACCGACGGCTTGGTTTGTCCGGAGATCACGGTCCCTCGAAACGGCGGAGAGCCACCATGCCGGTCGTCAGGTCCGATGCCGAACCCCTGACCTTTGTCTTTCAGGACGACGGGCTGGTGCCGAACAATCCGATGCCGTTCCTGGTCTACAGGGGCGCGGTCGACGTCCGCAAAAATCCCGAGGCCACGATCGAGCAGCTGTTCGCCAGCAACGGCTGGGGCGCGATGTGGCGCAACGGCGTCTACGACTTCGCGCATTATCACGCCACCGTGCACGAGGTGCTCGGCGTCGCCCGCGGCAGCGCGCGCGTGCAATTCGGCGGCGCGCACGGGCAGGCGCTGGAGATCGCAGCCGGCGATGTCGCGATCCTGCCGGCCGGCACCGGACATCAATGCCTGGCCTCGAGCGACGATTTCAGCGTGGTCGGCGCCTATCCGCCGGGGCCACCGATGGATCTGCAACGGCCGACGCCGGAGAGCCATGCCAAGGCACTGAAGACGATCCCGCTGGTCGCGATCCCCGCGACCGATCCGGTGATGGGCAAGAGCGGGCCGCTGCTGCGGCTGTGGAAGCGGTAGCTCGCCGGGGACACTCACCCTCCCTTCTCCCCTTGTGGGAGAAGGTGGCTCGCATCGGCAGATGCGAGCCGGATGAGGGGTCTGTATCCGCGGATAGAGACCCCTCACCCGGCTTCATCTCGCTCCGCTCGATTGCGCCACCCTCTCCCACAAGGGGAGAGGGTGAATTCTACGCCGCGTTGCTGCCTTCCTGGCGGCTTGCCTCGAACAGGAACCAGGTGCGCCGCTCGGTTTCGTCGATGAAGGTTTCGAGCAGGCCGGCGGTGCCGGAATCCTCGTGGTCGTCGGCGATCTTGTGCGCCTTGCGCATCGCTACCGCCATGTGCTTGTTGTCCTCCATCAACTCGCGCAGCATCTCGCGCGGCGGCACATAATCCTCGTCATTGTCCTTGACCGTCTGGTGCCTGGCGATGTCGCCGATCGACCTCAACGTCGCGCCGCCGAGCTTGCGTACCCGCTCGGCGAGCTGGTCGGTGGTGGCGAAGATCGCGTCCGACTGCTCGTCCAGCAACAAATGGTAATCATGGAAATGCCGGCCGCTGACGTGCCAGTGGAAATTCTTGGTCTTGAGGTAAAGCGCGAAGGCGTCCGCCAGCAGCGTGTTGAGCGAGGCCGAAATCGTGTCCACCGCAGCCTGCGGCAGGTCGCTCGGCGTCTCGAGATCGGGCGAGATCTTGTCAGTCTTGGCTTTGCTCACGTTGGACCTTCCTGTTAGGAACCGGTACTTCGGCGCATTGAACATTGGCCGCCGGACCGCTAACGCATCATCAGCCCACCCGTTCCTGGGGCCAGGAACCCGTTCTGCCGGATACCAAACGCGATGGATGAATGGATCGATTATTACGATTCCACGCATACGATCTATGCAAGCCGACTGCACCGCGACCTGCATTTCCAGGTCATCGCAAACGACATCGTCGGCTACATCACCTCACCCGACGCGGTGGTGCTGGACTATGCCTGCGGCGAGGCGCTGTCGGCGACCAAGGTCGCCAACGCCTGCGCCCGGCTCTATCTGGCGGAGCCGGCGCCCGGCGTCCGCGGGCGCCTGGTCGCGCGTTTCGCGCACGACACCAGGATCCGCGTTCGCTCGCTCGATGATCTGAAGAACATGGAAGCGGATTCGATCGACCTCGTGGTGATGAACTCGGTGGCGCAATACATGACGCCGCAGGAGCTCGACAACGCATTCGACGTGATCCACCGCCTGCTGAAACCGACGGGCCGCTTCGTGCTCGGCGACATCCTGCGGCCTGAGGTCGGCATGCCCACGGACGTCGTGGCGCTGCTGCGCTTCGCGGCGACCCACGGCTTCCTGCGCGATGCTTTGATCGGGCTAGCTTCAACCGCACTGTCTGATTACCGGCAGTTGCGCACCAAGATCGGGCTGCAGCGCTACCGCGAGGACGAGATGATCGCGAAGCTCGGCGCCGCGGGGTTCAGCGCAACGCGCGCGCCGCGCAACATCGGACACAATCCGTGGCGGATGACGTTCGTGGCGCACCACTGATCAAGGGTTGCACAAAATATTAACCTTAACCAAAGGTAAACGTGGCCGACCCTGAAATAATCGGCAATGATCCTCTCGGCCCGGTGGCGGAAGCGTCGACGCGGCAGTGGTGCAACACTGTTTATCCTGGTTCAAATCCAGGCCGGGCCTCCACGCTTCGCCCTGACGGGCTACGCGTGGCGCAGCCACGCTGGACCGGCGGGGCAAAGCCGGGCCTCGGCAAGCCCTCCTCGCATCCCGAGCCTTCCCAACCGCCCCCATCCAATGAGGAATTTCCCCCAGAATCGCGGTTGATTGGGCGTTTTTGGGGGTTTCGCGGGTGCGGAAACTGGTCTAAAGACCACCCGCGCGCGAGGGATCGCGCTTCCTGCGCTACAAGATGTAGCGCATGGCCCGAGGGACGCGCGACCAGCGCGCCCTTTTTTTGTGCCCAAAATCCAGTCCGCGAGAGCTGATGCCCAAAAGAACCGACATCTCCACCATCCTGATCATCGGCGCCGGTCCCATCGTGATCGGCCAGGCCTGCGAATTCGACTATTCCGGCACGCAGGCGGTGAAGGCTCTGAAGGAGGAGGGTTACCGCGTCGTCCTCGTCAATTCCAATCCGGCCACCATCATGACCGATCCGGAACTGGCGGACGCCACCTATATCGAACCGATCACACCCGAAATCGTCGGCAAGATCATCGAAAAGGAACGCCACGTCATTCCCGGCGGCTTCGCGCTGCTGCCGACCATGGGCGGCCAGACCGCATTGAACTGTGCGCTGAGCCTGCGCCGCCAGGGCACGCTTGAAAAATTCGACGTCGAGATGATCGGCGCAACCGCCGATGCGATCGACAAGGCCGAGGACCGCCAGCTGTTCCGCGAGGCCATGACCAAGATCGGGCTGGAGACGCCAAAATCGCGGCTCGCCAACGCCTCGGCGCTGAAGAAGTCCTACCGCGACAAATACCACGCCGAGCGGGAGAAACTGTCCGGCGAGGCGCTGGAAGAACTCGAGCGACAGTGGACGCTTGGCGAGAACGACCGCCGCAAACGCTATCAGGAGCACGCGTTCGGCGAGGCGCTGATGGCGCTGTCGGAGATCGGCTTGCCCGCGATCATCCGCCCCTCTTTCACGATGGGCGGCACCGGCGGCGGCATTGCCTACAACAAGGAAGAGTTCCTCGACATCATCGAGCGCGGCCTCGACGCCTCGCCGACCAACGAGGTGCTGATCGAGGAAAGCGTGCTCGGCTGGAAAGAGTACGAGATGGAGGTGGTGCGCGATAAAAAGGACAATTGCATCATCATCTGCTCGATCGAGAATTTCGATCCGATGGGCGTGCATACTGGCGATTCCATCACCATCGCGCCGGCCCTGACGTTGACCGACAAGGAATACCAGGTCATGCGCGACGCCTCGCTGGCGGTGCTGCGCGAGATCGGGGTCGAGACCGGCGGTTCGAACGTGCAATTCGGCATCAACCCCGTCGACGGCCGGATGGTCGTGATCGAGATGAATCCGCGCGTGTCGCGCTCGTCGGCGCTGGCTTCGAAAGCCACCGGATTCCCGATCGCCAAGGTCGCGGCCAAGCTCGCGGTCGGCTACACGCTCGACGAAATCGCCAACGACATCACCGGCGGCGCCACCCCCGCCTCGTTCGAGCCGACCATCGATTACGTCGTCACAAAAATTCCGCGCTTTGCGTTCGAGAAATTCCCCGGCGCCTCCTCCACGCTGACCACATCGATGAAGTCGGTCGGCGAGGTGATGGCGATCGGCCGCACCTTCCAGGAAAGCCTGCAGAAGGCCCTGCGCGGGCTCGAGACCGGCCTGACCGGCCTCGACGAAATCGAGATCGACGGGCTCGGCCGCGGCGACGACAAGAACGCGATCCGCGCAGCGCTGGGCACGCCGACGCCGAACCGCATCCTGCAGGTCGCGCAGGCGATGCGGCTCGGCTGGACCGACGAGGAGATCTTCAACTCCTGCAAGATCGACCCCTGGTTCCTCGCGGAGATGCGCACCATCGTCGAGATGGAGGACAAGGTCCGCCGCAACGGCCTGCCGGCGAACGCTTTCGCGATGCGGATGCTGAAGGCGATGGGCTTTTCCGATGCGCGGCTCGCCGTGCTCACGCAGACCATCGAAGCCGACGTCACCGCCAAGCGCCACGCGCTCGGGGTGCGCCCGGTGTTCAAGCGCATCGACACCTGCGCGGCGGAGTTCGCTTCGCCGACCGCCTACATGTATTCGACCTATGAGCGGCCGTTCGCGGGCGAGCTTGCCGACGAGAGCGCGCCGTCGGACCGCAAGAAGGTGATCATTCTCGGCGGCGGGCCGAACCGCATCGGCCAGGGCATCGAGTTCGACTATTGCTGCTGCCATGCCTGCTTCGCGCTCGAGGACGCCGGCTACGAGACCATCATGGTCAACTGCAATCCGGAGACGGTGTCGACCGACTACGATACCGCCAATCGGCTCTATTTCGAGCCGCTCACCGGCGAAGACGTGCTCGAGATCATCGCGACCGAGCGCAAGAACGGCACGCTGCATGGCGTGATCGTGCAGTTCGGCGGCCAGACCCCGCTGAAGCTTGCCCGGGCGCTGGAAGCCGCCGAAGTGCCAATCCTCGGCACCTCGCCTGACGCGATCGACCTCGCCGAGGACCGCGACCGCTTCAAGCGCGTGCTCGACAAGCTGCGTCTCAAGCAGCCGAAGAACGGCATCGCGTATTCGGTCGAGCAGGCCCGCCTGGTGGCCGCCGATCTCGACCTGCCGCTGGTGGTGCGTCCGTCCTACGTGCTCGGCGGCCGCGCGATGCAGATCATCCGCGAGGAGACTCAGCTCAACGACTACCTGCTGGGAACGCTGCCTGAGCTCGTGCCCGCCGACGTCAAGGCGCGCTACCCGAACGACAAGACCGGGCAGATCAACACCGTGCTCGGCAAGAACCCGCTGCTGTTCGACCGCTATCTGTCGGATGCGACCGAAGTCGACGTCGACTGCCTCTCCGACGGCAAGGACACCTTCATCGTCGGCATCATGGAGCATATCGAGGAAGCCGGCATCCACTCCGGCGATTCAGCGTGCTCGCTGCCGCCGCATTCGCTCGACGCCAAGACCATCGAGGAGCTGGAGCGGCAGACCCGCGAGCTCGCGCTCGGCCTCGACGTGGTCGGGCTGATGAACGTGCAATACGCCATCAAGGACGGCGATATCTACGTGCTCGAAGTCAACCCGCGCGCATCCCGCACCGTGCCGTTCGTCGCCAAGGTGATCGGCATGCCGGTCGCCAAGATCGCGGCGCGGATCATGGCCGGCGAAAAGCTCGCCGACTTCAAGCTGAAGAAGAAGAAGCTCGGCCATGTCGGCGTGAAGGAATCGGTATTCCCGTTCGCGCGTTTCCCGGGCGTCGACACCGTGCTCGGACCGGAGATGCGCTCGACCGGCGAGGTGATGGGCATCGACCGCTCCTTCGAGGTCGCATTCGCAAAGAGCCAGCTCGGCGGCGGCACCCGCGTGCCGCGCCAAGGCACGGTGTTTGTTTCTGTGCGTGGCGACGACAAGATGCGGATCGCGGATGCGGTGCGGCTGCTGCACTCGCTCGGCTTCAAGGTGATGGCAACCTCGGGCACGCAGCGCTACCTCAGCGACCACGGCGTGCCGACGGAAAAGGTGAACAAGGTGCTCGAAGGCCGGCCGCACATCGTCGACGCCATCACCAATGGCGACGTCCAGCTGGTCTTCAATACCACCGAAGGTCCGCAGGCGCTGGCCGACAGCCGTTCGCTGCGTCGGGCTGCCCTCTTGCATAAAGTGCCATATTACACCACTCTTTCGGGTGCGGTGGCGGCCGCACGGGGGATCCGGGCCTATCGGGACGGGGACCTTGAGGTCCGCACGCTTCAGAGTTACTTTTCCGAAAGCTGACCGCTGCCCGGGCTGAAGGCTTGACGCGGTCAATTGGCCGAATGGCTGGAACTCACCGCGCGAATGGATGTTGTCACGGCCCTTAGCGGGGCCGAATATCACTGGGCTTCCGGGCGCGTTGGCGCCCTGATTCCTGCGTTAGCTGAACTGGATATTCGTGCACGCCGCCGGGTGCGCACGATGAAGGACCAAGATGATGGATAAGGTTCCGATGACCGCGGGTGGATACGCCGCGCTGACGGACGAGTTGAAGCATCGCCAATCGGTGGATCGTCCGCGCATCATCGAACACATCGCGGAGGCGCGCTCGCACGGCGATCTCTCCGAGAACGCCGAGTATCACGCGGCGAAGGAAGAGCAGTCGCACAACGAGGGCCGCATCGCCGAGCTCGAGGATAAGCTCGCGCGCGCCGACATCATCGACATTTCGAAACTGTCAGGCGACACCATTAAGTTCGGTGCGACCGTGACGCTGATCGATGAGGACACCGAGAAGAAAGCGGTGTGGCAACTGGTCGGCGAGGTCGAGGCCGACGCCAAGAAGGGCCGCATCTCCATCACCTCGCCGCTCGCGCGCGCGCTGATCGGCAAGAAGAAGGGCGCCACCGTCGAGGTGATGGCGCCCGGTGGCGCCAAGGCCTACGAGATCACCAAGGTCGAATGGCGATAGTTACTCTCAAGTAACTTGTGCGAAAAAGGCCGCGTATCGCACGCGGCCCTTTTTGCTGCACGGTCTGTCAACCCTTCACCGCTCTGACAGGATTGTGAGTTGTCAAATCTGCTTAACTTGTTAATAGCTCCGCCCCGGAATGATTATATAGCATAACTATCCGGGGACAGCATACATGATCAGCACTCTCGTCGGGCGGTATTCGCCCAGCCTTCTAAGCATCCTTCGTATCTTCACCGGCCTCAGCCTGCTCCAGCACGGCACCGCGAAGATTCTCGGCTTTCCCACCGTTCCGAATTTCGCCAATGTTCAGATCGGCTCGCTGACGGGCATCGGCGGATTGATCGAACTCATCGGCGGCGTCCTGTTCGTGATTGGCCTGTTCACCCGGCCGGTGGCCTTCATCCTCTCGGGCTTCACCGCCGTCGCCTACTTCATGGCGCATGCGGGCAAGAGCTTCTATCCGATCCTGAACGGGGGCGAACTCGCCGCGGTCTACTGTTTCGTCTTCCTCTATTTCGTGTTCGCCGGCCCCGGACCCTTGAGCCTGGACGCGATCCGCGAGGGTAAGACCGCCTAGGGCTCCAGCAAGGAACCGCACGCAAGGCGTGACAGCGCCGTTTCATTCTCCATAATGCGCGCTCGCAACGGCGCGCGTTTTCTTTTGGAGAGCAACATGGACCTGGATCGCCTCGGCGCAATCGCTCAGCCCTATCTGCTGAGCCTCTTTCGCTTCATCACCGGGCTGCTGCTCTTGCAGTTCGGCGTCGCCAAGCTGTTCAAGTTTCCGCACGTCGAGATGTTCGCCGAGGTGACGCCGTTCTCGCTGTTCGGCGTCGCCGGCATGTTCGAACTGGTGCTCGGCGGAATGCTGACGCTGGGCCTGTTGACCCGGATCGTTGCCTTCATCCTCTCGGGCGAGATGGCCTTTGCATATTTCATCGAGCACGCGCCGGTAAGCTTCTTTCCGCTGCTCAACAATGGCACACTTGCGATCCTGTTCTGCTTCGCCTGCCTGTATCTCGCGACCTCGGGCCCAGGTCCGATCAGCGTCGACGCCGCGATGGGCAGGAAGTGACAACGCTGAGATCCGTCCCGCTCAGCCGGGACGGATTCTTCGCGGCGGCGCCATACGACCGACAGCGGCAATCCCGTCGAACAATGAAGGAATAAGCCAGGAGAGCCTGAGGAGGCTGTCCAAGCGCGATGGGAGCAACCCGAGGAGCGTTGCAAGATGGGCAGGGCCCCGGGGCCGATCTTCAAACCGGCCCAGACAGCGCCTGAACATCCTTGACCGAGAAAGCTAACGATCCGACGCGAGTTGCACCGTCTGGCGCCCGTCGTTCATGTCTTTCAACTGGTTTACGTAGTCCTCAGGCTTCTGCAAATGAAATGGAGTCTTCAAGCCCATGAAGCTGGCTATGCGACCAATAAAAGCCGTGCAATTGGTCGTTTCCGCGTTCCAGAGGGGCGAGGTCGCCTGAAGATGCTTGATGTACGCAAAGACCTTCTTCGCGTCGGCCTCACTTAAGTACACGCGATAGCTGGCCAACAAATACTGCACGTCAAGGTCGCCGTAACTTGCCCCCGTCTCAGAGGGCACCCAGGTCAGATGTCCCAGCATATAGGGCAGAACGTCGCCCGCCGGGTGCAGCCCGGCGACTTCGACCATCTTCTCGCTTGTCTTGCCGTACCAAACGAACGCATGCCCGTAAGAGGCAGCGGTTCGGGCACGAAAGTCCACGTAGTACGGCCCTTTGGCCGCAGACCTTCGAACCGGTTTCGCGTCTGCTCCAGAAACAGAAGCACCCGGTCCGGCAACGGCCGCCGCCACAGCCGACCTTGACGATGGCTTGCGCGGCTTGTCCTGCTGCAGCGGGGCTTGATCCGTTTGCGCAGCCAATTGCTGCGCATGACTGATGCCGACCTCCAAAGTCACGGAAGCCGCAACGACACCGATTCCGGCGAGCAGCCGCAGGCCGGTCTGTGTCCGCTTCGATTTTGGCACCTTCAGACCCTCACAAGGGCAAGACATCCCCCAGACAGCGCCGTCCGCAAAAACTGCAGGAATGCGCTGCCCGGGCGATCCTCGGATTAACCCTTGGTTACGATCGGGGCCGGAGCCTTGCCGACCGGGTACTTGCCGACCGGGTACTTGCCGACCGGGTACTTGCCGACCGGGTACTTGCCGACCGGGTACTTGCCGATTGGCGCCTTGCCAATCGGAGCCTGTTCAGCGACCGGCTGCGGGCGGGGGAGGTCAGCTGCGCTGGCAGCAGCCACGAAACCAAACGTTGCAACTCCAGCAACCAGAAACTTCAGCATCGTCATCTCCGAGGTGGAAAACTTGAGTGTGAACACCATACCCTCTGACGGGTGCGGTGTAATTAACGCTGTGCCGAAGGTTGTGGTCGTGCGGTCGTTTCTTTGCCGGATGTGGCAAAATCGACACGGATGATTGCTTGGCCTCGGTATCTGAATGCAGATTCGGGCAAGACCCGACCTGGTACAGCCGGCTTAGAACAACCTCGGCATAATGCGCCCGGTCCGGGCCATATACTGGCGATACTCGTTGCCGAACGTTTCCAGCATCATCTGCTCTTCTCTGGCAACACGGCCGAAAAACAGCACGCCAAATCCGATCAGGCCGGCAAAACCGGCTACCAAATTCGGCAACAGCAATGCCTGGGCGACAGCCCAAAGCCAGAATGCGGAATACATGGGGTGCCGGATCTTTCGATAGATCCCGGTTGTGATCAGGTGATGATTTTCCCGCACGTCGAGGCTTAACGACCAGTTTCGACCGAGAGCGCGATGGGTTAGCCGGAACATGACCAGCGCTGCGATCGCCACGACAACGCCCAGCCAGGCTTGAGCTGGCTGGAAGTCGTACGATGCGAAATGAGGTATGGCCGTTGCCACATAGATGAACGGCACAATGCCAAGACCCGTGAGCGATATCAGCAGCAGGGCGTTCTCGCGAGCGCCGCGGGCGCTCCGCACGACCTTTTCACGGCGAGCACGACGTGCGTATCTGTAGCGGATCAGATACCAACCAACCGCCATCATCACGAACACGAACTTGGCAATGCCAGGCGTCATCGTGGGCCAAGGGCTCGTTTCGCTGGCGCGCCATCCTTGCCGACCATCGAAACGGCGCCGTCCTTAGCGAGCGTCTGAGATTTGACTGAAACAGATCCACTGACCAACATGAAGCAATCATACAGGGCTTGCAGGTCGTTGCCACCGATAAGTTGACAGTGCGCCGGGTAGAATCCAAGGCGGACGCGTTGCCGGGTTCGCTCTTTTGGGACGGTTGACCCAACGCGGTGGGCGGCAGTGGTCGTGTCAGCTCTATCTATCTCGCCTGCGGCGAAGCCACGATGGCTCTCCGGTCTATCATCGCCAACACGCGCGGGAGTAACCGCGACGCAATGAAAGCATGGCCGTCAGCCGTGAGGTGGATGAAGTCAAAAGCGTAATACTGCGGAGGAATTTCTTCGTCATACACGATCACTTTGATGGCGCGATCACGCAATCGCCGCTCCATCGCCGCGATATTGGCCGCCCGCTGCTCTTTCGTAACAAGGAAACGCCTGTCATTGCCCCCGGGCTGCAGGATGACGATGTCGGTTCCCCTTGGCACATCGCTATCAATGCGCTTGAGCATGCCGACCGTTGTATCAAATGGAACGCCGGCATTGATGACGTTCGCACTGACGCCCTTCTCTCTCAGCAGGACCTCTAACTTGGCTGGGTAAGCGCCCTGCTTCCCGACGTACCACCCTTGCGTGTTGCTTGCGCCGACCGCCACGACACGAATCGGCTTTGTAAAGCCGGCGCACACGATCGCCAGGATACACATGGCTATGGCAATCGAGACTTTCCTGAACGTCATCACCAGTTGCCTCACCGGCTGAAGTGCTAAAGGAGGATATACACCGACACCGGGTTTCAGGAGAGGTGCGACGTCCAGCCCCGCTCGTTGCGTCGAACAGCGCCTTCAAACTGCCTTTCGGACATCATGCTAGGAATTGGAGGAAGCTCCGGTTGCAGGCAAAGGACTCTGGTGTAGCCGCGGGCGGGCGGATCCGATCGCCCTGATCTTTCGTATGACCATGCTATGCAGCGCCGCGCTTTTGTCGATGTTGAAGTGACTGACGTTTGCATCACGAACATAAAAGTTTGTAAGCTCGCCACGGAAGCCGGGGCCGCGGCTTATTCGGACGCCTTCATTCTTGTACAAATTCAGAACCCGCGCGACATTCGCCGTCGCCACGTGAGGCGATGTTCCGTCGAATGGCACAACCAAGGCGACCGGCACTCCCATTTGGCCAAGGTACTCCGCCATCGACATCACGGCATCCGCACCAAGAGAGTGCCCGACCAGTATGATAGGCCCACGCTGGCCCGCTCGATATTTTGCGACGATGTCGTCGGCAACGCTTCTCCACTGAGTGTGATTGGCGACAGCCGCGGCGATGCCAGCCGCTCGCAACTGGGCGGCAAGGCCGTCCATGCCCAAGGAAAAGACGTTCAATAACCCGCGGAACAAATAGACGTGCGCCGTGGAAGAATGCAGTCGAGCGGGCGAACCGGTCGATCTCATTGCAACGGTTATTGCAGGACTCGCCTGAGCCGCGCCGTTCAAATGCAAGCTGCTCGCAAAAAGAACCGTCAAGACGGCGCATACCAGCGCCGCGCTGTAACGCAATCTCTCCATTTCTGGATTCCCCGCCAACCTCAAGTCCAGCGGCATTAAATCAGACTTTGGAATCGGACAATCAAGAAACCATTGCTGGAAACGTGTCGAGGCACGCCAATTGGCTGGCTGTCACGGATTTGCCACACCGAAAGAAGCGATCAAGCGACGACCGTTCGTCACCACCCGGCGGTCACTTGGCTCTCATTCTGGAGCCGTCAGCCGCATTTTTTTCAGTCAAGGCCAATCTCCATGGTGCACCAAGCAGATCGAGTGGTAAATTCGTAAGCCTAGATCCACATGATCCATGTCAAGTTCACCTGGGATTTCAGGATCAGCGTCGTAAGATTTCCCGGTAAACTATCGATCCGTTTGCAGATTCGAGTTGCTGGATGATTCAACGACGGCACGTCTTCCACATTGGTGGTTACGATCCAATCACTCCAGAAGAGCAGGTTGAACGCTTGCGCCGCTCGCTGTCGAGCTTCGAAAAGATTTGGGGCGCTTCTTCACGGCTGTCGGAAATCTCGAACGCATCTGCAGTCAATGCTTCATGCAACCTGGAAGCATGGGGACCGAACTGGAAGACCTGCATCACCTTCGAGATGCTCCGCTGGGACGATCTCATCCGGCGCGATTCCGGAGTCGGGATGGTACCTCGGCTGGTTCAGTCCACGGTCGCGCTGTTCGACTTCATCTTGACCGGAACAGTATTCAGATATGCGATCGCAAGCTGGAAATACGCTCTCTTCTTCCTCTTTCCATATTGCTGTTTGCTGTTGATTGCACTTTTCAGCGCCGGGCTCTCCTATCTGGTGGTCAGGCCGATACCCGCTACATTCTGGGTAGAGCAGTTGCTGCTTGGCATTTTTCTATCACTTGCCATCTTCATCAGCGCGGTCCTCTGGATTGGACCCAAGCGTCGGATAAATCACATTCTCGACGACGCTATTTTTTCCCACCAGTTTCTTTACGGGCAAAGAAGCGAAGTTGATGAACGACTCAACGATTTTGCGGCCGTGATATCAAGAAAAGCTCGGGCCGCAGACGTTGATGAAATTCTGATTGTTGGCCATTCCCTCGGCGCTGCGCTCTCGATAGCGGCGGTCGCGCGCGCGCTAAAGTTGGATCCTCTGCTTGAAACGCGAGGACCGAAGTTGTGCATTCTCACTATAGGCGCCACTATTCCCAAATTCTCGTTGCATCCGATGGGCAACCAAATACGGGAAGCGGCACAACTTGTAGCTGGAACGCCTGCCATCGGCTGGGTCGAATACCAGGCGCGAGATGACGCAATCAGTTTCTATCGCTTCGACCCCGTCACGCTGAAACGTATCGGTCGAGGCCATTCAGAAGGGCGCCCAAAGATTCGGCGCGTCCAAATACATTCAATGGTGGATCCGATCCGCTTCAGACGTCATCGATTCAACTTTATGCAGATGCACTATCAGTTCTTGATGGGAAACGACCGGCGCTCGGTCTACGACTACTGCGTGATTACTTGCGGCCCGCTCGAGTTCAACGTCGCGACTTCACCGTCCGGGGCTGTTGAACTATTCGAGGCAAACGGTTCGGTGATGACAGCCCGAAATTGAGTAGACTCTTCGCTCCAGCCAACGCATCGCCCCGAAATGACGCGCCACGGCGCTAACCCGCCGCCTTCAGTCCCAGCGGCACCGCGGCTTCGTATTTCGAGTTGTGCAGAACGAGCGAGGTCCTGACGTTGCGCACATGCGGTGCGGCCGTCAGATGCGTGACGAAATCCTGGAACGTCGCCATGTCGGGGGCGACGCATTTGAGGATGAAATCAACCTCGCCCGACAGCATCCAGCATTCCCGCACCAACGGCTCGGCGCGCACGAAATTCTCGAAGGCGCGCAGATCGGCATCGGCCTGGCTCGACAGATGCACCGAGGCGAACACCGTGACGTCGTAGCCGAGGCGGCGCGGATCGAGCAGACCGCGATATCCCTGGATGTAGCCTTCCTCCTCCAGCGCCCGGACCCTGCGCAGGCAGGGCGGCGGCGAGATACCGACGCGTTTGGCCAGTTCCACGTTGGTGATTCGACCATCAGCCTGGATCTCGGCGAGGATTTTGAGGTCGATCTCGTCAAGGTTCTTCGACACGCGACTACAGTTCCCCTGGGGTTTGGAAGGCTTGGCAGGTCTGCCGGCAACTCTCATAGCGCAGCCAGCCCACCTTGCGCAATTTTATTGCGCGTGCAGCGCAGGATTTCGCGATTGTGACCTTCAGTTCCGGGGAAAAATCGCTGCCATGGATTGCAAATCTTGCATAGCTTCCCAGATATCCTAGACTTGGATTTGACACTTTTGGCGCCGCCGTGACCGTTTCCGGGGCGCTTCCCGCACAAGTCCTTGATCAAAATCCCCAAAAGAGAGGGATCTCACAATGCCCGCGCCTACCCATGCCAAGGTCGTCATCATCGGGTCCGGCCCCGCCGGTTACACCGCAGCGATCTACGCGGCGCGCGCGATGCTCGAACCGATCCTGATCCAGGGCATTCAGCCGGGCGGGCAGCTCGTCATCACCACCGATGTCGAAAACTATCCGGGCTTCGCCGATGTGATCCAGGGCCCTTGGCTGATGGAGCAGATGGAGAAGCAGGCAGCCCATGTCGGCACCAAGATCGTCACCGACCTCGTCACCAAGCTGGAGCTCGGCCAGCGGCCGTTCCGCCTGACCTGCGACTCCGGCGACGTCTATCTCGCCGAGACCGTCGTCCTCGCCACCGGCGCCCAGGCGCGCTGGCTCGGGCTTCCCTCGGAAGAGAAATTTCAGGGCGGCGGCGTGTCGGCCTGCGCGACCTGCGACGGCTTCTTCTACCGTAACAAGGAAGTCGTGGTGGTCGGCGGCGGCAACACCGCGGTCGAGGAGGCGCTGTACCTGACCAATCACGCCACGAAGGTCACCATCGTGCATCGCCGCAACCAGTTCCGCGCCGAGCGCATCCTGCAGGAGCGGCTGTTCAAGCATCCCAAGATCAAGGTGGTGTGGGACTCCGCGATCGACGAGATCTGCGGTTCGGAGAATCCGAGCAAGGTCACCCATGTGCGGTTGAAGAACGTCAAGACCGGCGCGCTGACCGACCTCAAGACCGACGGCGTCTTCGTCGCGATCGGCCATGCGCCGGCGACCGAGCTCGTCAAAGGCCAGATCAGGCTGAAACCGTCGGGCTATGTCGAGGTGGCGCCGAACTCCACGGCGACCTCGGTGCCCGGCCTGTTCGCCGCGGGCGACGTGGCGGACGAAACCTTCCGGCAGGCGGTCACCGCCGCCGGCCTCGGCTGCATGGCAGCGCTCGAGGCGGAACGCTTCCTGGCTCTTCGCGCGAGCGATCGCGCAGCGGCGGAATAATCATGGCACGATCTCGCGACGGATTTACAGATATGGATTGGGACAAGCTGAAGGTCTTTCACGCAGCGGCTGAGGCTGGCAGCTTCACGCATGCCGGCGAACAGCTCGGCCTGTCGCAATCGGCGGTCTCCCGCCAGGTCAGCGCGCTGGAGCAGGAGCTCTCGGTTTCGCTGTTTCACCGCCATGCCCGCGGCCTGATCCTCACCGAACAGGGCGACCTGTTGTTCCGCACCGCGCATGACGTGTTCATGCAGTTGCAGGCGGCCCGCGCCAAGCTCACCGACAGCCGCGAGCGGCCGAGCGGCGACCTCAAGATCACCACGCCGCCCGCGCTCGGCATCAACTGGCTGATCCCGCGGCTCGACGAGTTCGTTGCGCTCTATCCGGACATCCGGATTTCGCTGATCGTCACCGACGAGGATCTCGACCTGTCGATGCGCGAGGCTGATGTCGCGATCCGCACCCGCAAGCCGACCCAGCCCGACCTGATCCAGCGCAAGCTGTTCTCGATCGGCTTCCATGCCTATTGCTCGCCGGAATACATCAAGCGCTTCGGTACGCCGCGGACGCTGGATGATCTCGACTCGCACCGCATCATCATGCTCGGCGACTCGCAGGTGCCGCCGCATCTGCAGAACCGCAGCTGGCTGATCGATGCCGGCCGCAACGGCTCCGGTCCGCGCGAGCCCTATTTCAAGGTCAACAACATCCTGGGCCTTGTGCGCGCCTGCCAGCAGGGCCTCGGCATCGCCGCGCTGCCGGACTATCTGGTCGAACAGAACAATCTCGTGCAGCTGTTCGGCGAGTCCGACTCGATCGCGCTCGACACCTACTTCGTTTATCCGGAAGAGCTGAAGACGGTGGCCCGGGTGCAGGTGTTCCGCGACTTCGTGGTCAGCAAGGCGCAGCGCTGGCCGTCCTGATTAAGCCGCCCTTATGGGCTGGGTTATGGATTTTCCGCGCTGCCCCAAGAGGCCCCTGAATCTCCGCATGACTGACATGCGACCTGGATAGTTGCTGCAGGGCGCCGATGGGGATCATATTGCTTACACGCTGAGCGGTCGCGTCGCGCATATGTCCCCCTCCTCCAGTGGCGCGGAAGTTCAGTAATCCCTCTTGGAAGGTGATTGTGTCGGCCTCACGTGGCCAATACCTTAAGCCGGGCTCTCTCGAGCCCGGCTTTTTTTCATCGCCGTATCTTTTCATCGCTATGTCACGCTCAGACCTGCCGCACGCCCCGATCAGCGCGTGCATTGACAACAACCTCGCAGCGCAGCATCATTATCCCATGATCACGACTTTGTGCGCCGTTCTGTCGTCGAAAAAAGTTCCCCTCCCGGGGACACGAGATCGCGCGCGATAAGATCACCTTCGCATTCAAACCGATCCCGAACCCCGCCGCCTGGACGGGGTTTTTTGTTGGTCCCGTCTCCGGCTTTGCCCCCTTAGGAGATGGAACATGACTGACTTACACCTGCAATTGCAGGGCCTCTGGCTGCCCCTGATCACGCCGTTCCGCGACGGCGAGCTCGACGTCACCTCGCTGCGCCGCCTCGTGCGGCACTACGCCAGCGGCCCGGTCGACGGCTTCATCCTCGGCGCAACGTCCGGTGAAGGCATGGCGCTCAGCACCGATGAACTCGAGGGGTTAGTGAGCGTCGTGCTCGCCGAGCTCAGTGCCAGCTCCCGCCATCTGCCGGTCGTTCTCGGGCTCTCCGGCGCCTCGACCGCCCGGATGAAGCATGTGCTGGATGACACCGCCGACTGGCCGATCAACGGCTATCTGATCGCGAGCCCGTACTACACGCGACCGTCGCAACGCGGGCTCGTGCAGCACTTCAACGCGCTTGCCGATCATGCGGCATGGCCCATCGTGCTCTACAACATTCCCTATCGCACGGCGGTGAACCTGACCAACGAGACGCTGCTGACGCTCGCCGAACATCCGAACATCGCCGGCATGAAGGATTGCTGCGCTGACCGCGCGCAGTCGATCGACTTCCTCAGCCGGCGGCCGGCGGGCTTCCGCGTGCTGACCGGCGAGGATGCACAGACATTCGATGCGCTCTCCGACGGGGCCGACGGCGCGATCCTGCTGTCCGCACATTTGGAAACAAACATTTTCGCTTCGATCCGCACGTTGTTGAAGCAGGGCCAGCGCGACGCGGCACTGACCGCCTGGCAGAGCGTCGTCGGCCTGACCCGGCTGTTGTTCGCCGAGCCGAGCCCCGCGCCGGCGAAGCACTGGCTGTGGCGGCAGGGGCTGATCGACAGCCCCGAGGTGCGGCTGCCGATGGTGGAGGTGAGCGAGGATCTCGCGACCTGGCTCGATGCGGAGATCGAGCGGCGCGCACAGCTTCTGCTGCAGCCAGCGTAAATACCGTAGCCTGGATGCAGCGAAGCGTAATCCGGTGTCCTCACCACTTGGTGAGATCGGCCCCGGATTTCGCTGCGCTTCATCCGGGCTACCGATCTCGTCGACTCAATCCAGCTTCACGCGTGACAGCCGCAGCGCGTTGCCGATCACGCTGACCGAGGACAGCGCCATCGCTGCGGCGGCGACGATCGGCGACAGCAGGATGCCGAACAGCGGATATAGCACGCCGGCCGCGATCGGCACGCCGGCGGCGTTGTAGACGAAGGCAAACGCCAGGTTCTGGCGGATGTTGCGCATGGTCCCGACCGACAATCGCCGCGCGCGGACGAGACCCATCAGATCTCCGGTGAGCAGCGTGATGCCGGCGCTCTCGATCGCGACATCGGTACCGCTACCCATCGCGATGCCGACATCGGCGGCGGCCAGCGCCGGCGCGTCATTGACGCCGTCGCCCGCCATCGCGACGACACGGCCCTCGCCGCGCAGCCGCTGCACGACCTCGCTCTTGCGCTCCGGCAGGACGCCGGCCTCGATTTCGTCGATGCCAAGCGTCTTCGCCACCGCGCGCGCGGTGGTCTCATTGTCGCCGGTCAGCATCACGATGCGCAGGCCCCCGGCGCGCAGCGCCTGCAGCGCGTTGGCTGCCGACGCCTTGACCGGATCGGCAATCGCGATCGCGCCGGCGATGCGGCCATCGACCGCGACATAGATCGCAGTGGCGCCGTCCCGGCGCGCGGCCTCGGCGGCCTGATCCAGCGCCGACGTTGCGATCTTCAGGTCGCCCATCAGCATGGCGTTGCCGAGGGCAACCTGCCTGCCCTCAACGGTGCCGGTCGCGCCCTTGCCGGAGAGCGAGGCGAAGTTGCTCACGGTAACGGAAGCCAGCCTGCGCTCCGTCGCCGCCGAGATGATCGCCTGCGCCAGCGGATGCTCGCTGCCCTGCTCGACGCCGGCGGCAAGGCGCAGCAGATCGTTCTCGTCGAACCCCTCGGCGGCAATGATCCGCACGACCTTCGGCTTGCCCTCGGTGAGCGTGCCGGTCTTGTCGACGACCAGCGTGTCGACCGCCTCCATCCGCTCCAACGCCTGCGCGTCGCGGATCAGGATGCCGGAATGCGCGCCACGGCCGACGCCGACCATGATTGACATCGGCGTTGCCAGCCCGAGCGCACAGGGGCAGGCGATGATCAGCACGGTGACGGCGGCGACCAGCGCAAAGGTCAGGCGCGGCTCCGGACCGAACATCGTCCAGGCGATGAAGGCGAGCACAGCTGTGGCGATCACCGCCGGCACGAACCAGCCGGCGACGCGATCGGCGAGCCGCTGGATCGGTGCGCGCGAGCGCTGCGCCTTCGCCACCATGTCGACGATGCGCGACAGCATGGTGTCGCGGCCGATCTTCTCGGCACGCATCACGAGGCCGCCGCTCTGGTTGACGGTGCCGCCGATCACGCTCTCACCCTCGGCCTTCGTGACCGGCATCGATTCACCCGTCACCATGGATTCGTCGATCACCGCGTTGCCCTCGATGACGACGCCGTCGACCGGAACCTTCTCGCCCGGGCGCACGCGCAGGCGATCGCCGACCTTGATCGCATCGATGTCGATGTCCTCATCGCCGTGATCGGTGACGCGCCGCGCGGTCTTGGGAGCAAGGCCGAGCAGCGCGCGGATCGCGCCCGAGGTCTGGGCGCGGGCGCGCAATTCCAACACCTGGCCGAGCAGCACCAGCACCGTGATCACGGCCGCCGCCTCGAAATACACCGCGACCGCGCCGTGCATGCCGCGGAAGGCGGGCGGGAACAGCTGCGGCGCCAGCGTCGCAACCACGCTGTAGACATAGGCGACGCCGACACCCATCGCGATCAGCGTGAACATGTTGAGATTGCGCGTGACCAGCGACTGCCAGCCGCGCACGAAGAACGGCGCGCCGGCCCACAGCACGACCGGCGTCGCGAGCACGAAGGAGATCCAGTTCGACCAGTCCTGCGGCACCAGATGTCCCAGCCCGAGATGGCTGCCCATCTCGAGCACGAACACGGGCAGCGTCAGTGCCAGCGCGATCCAGAACCGCCTCGTCATGTCGATCAATTCGGGATCCGGCCCGTCGTCGAGCGAAATCTGCTCGGGCTCGAGCGCCATGCCGCAGATCGGGCAGGAGCCGGGGCCGACCTGACGCACCTCGGGGTGCATCGGGCAGGTGTAGATCGTACCCGCGGGCGCCGGCGGCTCCGGCTCGCGCGGCTTCAGGAATTTCTCCGGCTCGGCCTCGAAGCGTTCGCGGCAGCGGCCGCTGCAAAACAGATACTCCTCGCCCTTGTAGCTGAAGCGTTGCTTGGCGGTCGCCGGGTTGACCTTCATGCCGCAAACCGGATCGATCGCGGACGCCGTCTCGGCCGGCGCGGCGTCGTGATCATGCTTGCCGCCGCAGCAGGAATGCGCGGCCGCGCCATGATGGTGGTGATCCGCGTGCGAATGGTCATGCTCTGCGTGTGCCACGAGACTCTTCCCGGCCGGTATCCCGGCCTCTTGATTAATATACCCTAGGGGGGTATATGAGACCTATGAGAGAAGAGGTCAAGACATCCTGTTTAAAACGGCTCAAACGGATCGAGGGTCAGATCCGCGGGTTGGCCGCCATGGTCGAGGACGACCGCTATTGCATCGACGTGGTGACGCAGATCGCGGCCGCGCGCGCGGCGCTGCGCCGCGTCGAGGAGGAGGTCCTGCGCGATCATGTGGCGCATTGCGTGGAGCATGCGATCTCGTCCGGCGACAAGGCCGACCAGCGGCGCAAGATCACCGAGCTGATGGATGTGATCGGCCGCGCGGATCGCTAGGGCGCAGCCCTTCTACGGCAGCTAACCTCGCCGCTTCCGACGGAGTCGAGAGCGGCGCCTCACATTCAGTGTCGTCCCGGCGAAAGCCGGGACCCATGACCACATGGAGTGGTTGTTTGTGCGAGGTGGGGCCCCAGCGTGCTTCATAACCACGGCTGGTGGTTATGGGTCCCGGGTCGCGCTTCGCTTGCCCGGGACGACGTGGGGAGAAAGCGGCGCCTCACATTCAGTGTCGTCCCTGCGAAAGCAGGGACCCATAACCACCGCTGCCTGCCGTGAGGAATCGCTGGGGCCACAGCCCCGTTAATCACAGAGACTTGTGGTTATGGGTCCCGGCCTTCGCCGGGACGACGTGGGGAAAGATCAAGCTCAGGTGTTGAAGCGGAAGTGCATGACGTCGCCGTCGGCGACGACGTAGTCCTTGCCTTCAAGCCGCAGCTTGCCGGCATCGCGGGCGCCGGCTTCGCCGTTGCCGGCGATATAATCTTCATACGCAATGGTCTCGGCGCGGATAAAGCCCTTCTCGAAATCGGTATGGATCACGCCGGCGGCGGCGGGCGCCTTGGTGCCGCGGTCGATGGTCCAAGCACGCGCTTCCTTCGGGCCGACGGTGAAATAGGTGATGAGGTCGAGCAGCTGGTAGCCGGCGCGGATCAGCCGATCGAGCCCGGCCTCTTCGAGGCCCAGCGTCTCCAGGAAGTCGACCCGCTCCTCGCGCGACAGCGTCGCGATCTCGGATTCGATCTTGGCCGAGATCACGACCGCGACCGCGCCCTCCTCCTTGGCGCGTTCGAACACCGCCTTCGAGAAATTGTTGCCGTCCTTGGCCGAGCCTTCCTCGACGTTGCAGACATAGAGCACGGGCTTCGAGGTCAAGAGCCCGAGCATGCGGAACGCCCGCTCCTCCTCCGGCTTGCGCTCGAGCCCGCGGGCCGGCTTGCCGTCGCGCAGCAGCACCAGCGCGCGGTTGACGAGCTCGAGCTGCTCCTTGGCTTCCTTGTCGTTGCCCTTGGCCTTCTTCGACAGGTTGTCGACGCGCTTCTCGAGGCTGTCGAGGTCGGAGAGCATCAACTCGGTCTCGATGGTCTCGATATCGGCGAGCGGCGCGATCTTGCCTTCGACATGGGTGATGTCGGAATCCTCGAAGCAGCGCACCACATGGGCGATGGCATCGACCTCGCGGATGTTGGCGAGGAACTGGTTGCCGAGGCCCTCGCCCTGCGACGCGCCGCGGACCAGGCCCGCGATATCGACGAAGGTCAGCCGGGTCGGGATGATCTGTGCAGACTTGGCGATCGCCGACAGCTTCTCCAGCCGCGGATCGGGCACCGCCACCTCGCCGACATTCGGCTCGATGGTGCAGAACGGATAGTTCGCCGCCTGGGCGGCCGCCGTCTCGGTCAGCGCATTGAACAGCGTCGACTTGCCGACGTTAGGCAGCCCGACGATCCCGCATTTGAATCCCATGTTCGTCCCGATCTCTCGCGCGCTCCCGCTGCGCGGTTGAATTGACTGAGGTCGTCATACGCGGGCTTGACCCGCGTATCCATCCCACTTGGAAAATGGATCGCCGGGTCGAGCCCGGCGACGACGAGGGTCTACTTCGTGCCCTCGTCCTTGGTGTCGAAAAATCCCTTCGCCTGCATCGTCAGATGCACCTTGTTGGCGAACGACGCGTCGTGCCCCGTCGCCAGCAGGCCGGCATTGTCGGCGATGGCCTGGCACAAGGCCTCCACCCACGCCCGGTCGCTCTTGGCGAAGTCCGACAGCACGTGGCTGTGCACGAGCTCCTTGACGCCGGGATGACCGATCCCGATCCGCACGCGCCGATATTCGTTGCCGATATGCGCGGAGATCGAGCGCAGCCCGTTATGGCCGGCGATCCCGCCGCCGGTCTTGACGCGCACCTTGCCGGGCGGCAGTTCGAGCTCGTCCTGGAACACGGTGATGTCGGAGGGGGCAAGCTTGAAGAAGTTCGCCGCTTCCTGCACCGCGCGCCCGGACTCGTTCATGAAGGTGGTCGGCTTCAGCAGCACGACCTTCTCACGGTCGACCACGCCTTCAGACGCCTCGCCCTGAAAGCGACGGCGCCATGGTGCGAAACCATGACGCCGTGCAATCTCGTCGACCGCCAGGAAACCGATATTGTGCCGGTTGCTGGCGTATTTCGCGCCGGGATTACCGAGACCGACAAAAAGGCGCATGGCGCGGCATCCCGCGTCGGTGCGCCATCAGACGATGGCGCGCCGACCTGATCGATTACTTCTTCTTGTCGCCACCGCCGGCCGGAGCCTTGGCACCCGCGGCCGGAGCCGCAGCACCGGCAGCCGGAGCCGCCGCGGCGGCCGGAGCCGCAGCACCCGCAGCCGGAGCCGCAGCGCCACCAGCAGCCGCCGCAGCCGCGGCCTTCTGCTCTTCGGCGTAGCCGGACGGCGGCACGATGGTGACCAGCGTTGCGTCCTCACGGGTCAGCGACTTCACGCCCGCGGGCAGCTTGACCTCGGAGAGATGCAGCGAGTAGCTGATCTCGAGCGCGCCGACATCGGCCTCGATATATTGCGGGATGTTGTCGACCGAGCACTCGAGGTCGAGCGTGTGGGTGACGATGTTGACGGTGCCGCCGCGCTTGACGCCCGGCGAGCTTTCGCCGTTCACGATGTGCAGCGGCACGCTGACGCGGATGGTGGCGCCTTCGCCGAGCCGCATGAAGTCGACATGGAGCGGGAAGTCCTTCACCGGATCGAGGTGGAAGTCGCGCGGAATCACGCGGTGCTTCTTGCCCTCGAGGTCGATGTCATAGATCGTGGTCAGGAACCGGCCCGCCAGGATGCGCTGGCGCAGTTCACGATCGTCGACCGAGATGGTGACGGGGGGTTGGTTGTCTCCGTAGATCACTCCGGGAACTCTCCCGGCGCGACGCTCTGCCCGGGCGGCCCCCTTGCCGCTCTTCGGACGCGCGGTCGCCTTCAATTCCTTGACGGTCGCCATAGCGTTAAGTCCTTGTATTTAAAAAGTTAAAGGCCGCAGCGCGGCCCATGCTCAGGTCCACAGCAAGCCTCCAGGGGTGCGGGGGCCGCGGACGTGGCGGGCTTTTAGCCCCAAAGGGCCGAAATGACAAGGAAATGAAGGGATTTTTCTGCGGAGTTCTCAAACTCGTCATGCCCGGGCAGAAGCGCGAAGCGCGTCTTCGCGCTAGATGACCCGGGCATCCATCAAAAAGAGGACGCTCTCGTAGGAGGATGGATGGCCGGGTCAAGCCCGGCCATGACGATCGGAGCAAGATCAGCTTGCGCCGCCTACCCCGAGCTTGGCTTCCAGCACCGCGATCCGGGCCTTCAGGGCCTCGTTCTCCTCACGCGCCAGGCGGGCCATGTCCTTGACCGCGTCGAATTCCTCGCGCTTGACCACGTCGAGGTCGCGCAGGATGCGTTCGGCCTGGTTGCGCATGACCGTGTCGACCTCGCGCTTGACGCCCTGGGCGGCGCCCGCGGCATCGTTCATCAGACGGCCGATCTCATCGAAAAACCGGTTGCTGGTCTGGGTCATCTCGCAAAACTCTCCGCGTTCACTGGATTGCCAGAAGACAATGGCGATCCCCGCCATCCGGTTCAAGTCCGCCGCGAATGGCAGACCTTGCGGCGGCTTGCCTTGTCATGCTCCGGTTTCCTTGCAATCGTATGAACTCACAACAGAAATCGCACACATAACGCGAGCAGAGACGCCATGATCGAGCATACGGTCGATATCCCGACCAAGGACGGCAAGACCACCACTTTCATCACCCATCCCGAGCGCGGCGGCCCCTTCCCTGTCGTGATCTTCTATATGGATGCGCCGGCGATCCGCGAAGAATTGCGCGACATGGCGCGGCGGCTCGGCACATCAGGCTATTATGTGATGCTGCCCAACATGTATTACCGCGCCGGCGCGATGGAGCTCGGCCCGATCAATCCCGATCCGGAATCACCCGAGCGCAAGCGCATGTTCGAGCTGATGCACTCGCTCAACATTCCGCTTGTCATGGAAGACACCAGGGGCCTGCTCGCCTATGCCGAGACGCAGAAGGCCGCCAACACCAAGATCATCGGCACGGTCGGCTATTGCATGAGCGGCCGTTACGCCGTCAACGCGGCGACGCATTTTCCCGACAGGGTCAAGGCCGCCGCCTCGGTCTACGGCACCCATCTGGCAACCGACCAGCCGGACAGCCCGCATCTCGCCGCGCAGAAGACCAGGGCCGAGCTCTATTTCGCCTGCGCCGAGACCGACATCTACGCGCCCGCGGAGATCATCGAGCAGGTGAAGGCCGGCATGAAGGGCTCGAACAACGAGGTCGAGATCTATCCCGGTACCCATCACGGCTTCGCCTTCCCCAAGCGCCCGGTCTATGATCGCGACGCCGCCGAACGCCATTGGGAGCGGCTGCTCGCGCTCTATCGCCGCAATCTGGTTTGAGGCCTGAACCACGCGGATGGCCGACAGCGTACGCATTCGAGATTATCGAAGCTCCGATGCGGACGAGGTGAACCGGCTTGCGGTTACAGCCTTTGACCAATTCCGCGATGCCTTCCACGACTGGCCGGCGATGCGCGCCGGCCTCTCAAAAACCTCCGAGCTGAGTTCCGGCGGCGAGATCATCGTCGCCGATCTCGGCGACCGGCTTGCCGGCGCGGTCGGCTATTTTGGGCCCGGCGTCAAAAAGGCCGCATTCTTCGATCAGGCATGGCCGATCATTCGCATGCTGGTCGTCGACCCCGTCGACAGGGGGAAAGGACTCGGGCATGCGTTGACGTCGGAATGCTTTGCCAGAGCGCGGCGCGACCGGTGCAAGACCATCGCGCTTCACACGAGCCCCATCATGACGGTCGCCCTGCCGATGTATCTCAGGATGGGCTTCAGCAAGCTGCATGACGCCCCGCCCATTCACGGCGTGCCCTACGCCGTCTACACGAAAGCACTCTGATCCAAATGCCGTTCCTGCTGATCGACTTCCCGGTGTTCAACCCCGTGGCGCTCTCGCTCGGGCCGATCGTGATCCGCTGGTATGCGCTCGCCTATATCGTCGGCATCGTGCTGGGCTGGATCTATGCCCGCTCACTGATCAAGAAAGAGCGGCTGTGGGACGGCCCGGCGCCGATCACGCTGCCGCAGCTCGACGATTTCATCCTCTGGGTCACGATCGGCATCATCGTCGGCGGCCGCACCGGCTATGTGCTGTTCTACAACCTGCCCTTCTTCATCGCGCATCCTGGCGAGATCCTCGAATTGTGGAAGGGCGGCATGTCGTTCCACGGCGGCTTCCTCGGCTGCGTCGCCGCGGTGATGCTGTTTGCCCGCCGCAACGGCATTTCGATCCTGTCGCTCGGCGACATCACCACCGCGGTGGCGCCGATCGGGCTGTTCCTCGGCCGGCTCGCCAATTTCATCAACAGCGAGTTGTGGGGCCGTCACGCCGAGGCGAGCCTGCCCTGGGCCATGATCTTCCCCAATGGCGGACCGCTGCCGCGGCATCCGAGCCAGCTCTACGAGGCCGGGCTTGAGGGCATCGTGCTGTTCGTGGCGCTCGCCATCATGATCCGGATGGGGGCGCTGAAGCGGCCCGGCCTGATCCTCGGCAGCTTCATCACGATCTATGGCATTGCCCGCATCATCGGCGAGCACTTCAGGGAGCCCGACCCGCAGCTCGGATTCCTGTGGGGCGGATTAACCATGGGTATGCTGCTGTCGGTGCCAATGATTATTGTAGGCGTCATCATCATCAGGGCCTCCGTCCGTCGCAAGGCGAACGGACCGGCCCCGACTGCAACCTAAGCAAGTTCAATCCAAGGAACGCCGTGAGCGAACCCTCCCCGTTGCTGGACGAGATCAGGAAGCTGATCAAATTGTCCGGGCCGATGCCGGTCTGGCGCTACATGGAATTGTGCCTGATGCATCCGCAGTACGGCTACTATTTGTCGCGCGATCCGCTCGGCCGCGAGGGCGATTTCACCACGGCGCCCGAGGTCAGCCAGATGTTCGGCGAACTGCTCGGGCTGTGGAGCGCCTCGATCTGGCGCGCGATCGGCTCGCCGGAGACGCTGCGCCTGATCGAGCTCGGGCCCGGCCGCGGCACCATGATGGCCGACGCGCTTCGGGCGCTTCGCGTGGTGCCGCCGCTCTACCAGTCGCTCAGCATCCACCTCGTCGAGGTCAATCCGGTGCTGCGGGAGAAGCAGTACGAGACCCTGACGGGCGTGCGCAACATCACCTGGCACGACAGCATCGACGACGTGCCCGAGGGGCCGGCGGTGATCCTCGCCAACGAATATTTCGACGTGCTGCCGATCCACCAGATGGTCCGCCGCGAGACCGGCTGGCACGAGCGCACGGTCGGGATGGATGCCAATGGCAGCCTTTATTTCGCTCCCGCTCCCGAGCCCACGCCGCACTTCGAGGTGCTGTTGCCGCCGCTGGTGCGCGCCGCCCCGCTCGGCGCGGTGTTCGAATGGCGGCCCGACAGCGAGATCATGAAGCTCGCAACGCGGGTGCGCGACCAGGACGGCGCCGCGCTGATCATCGATTACGGCCATTTGCGCAGCGACGCCGGCGACACCTTCCAGGCGATCGCGCGCCACAGTTTCGCCGACCCGCTGAAGAATCCTGGACAGGCCGACATCACGGCGCATGTCGATTTCCAGGCCCTGGCGCGGGCCGCCGAGGATGTCGGCGCACGCGTCCACGGGCCGGCGACGCAGGGTGACTTCCTCAAGCGCCTCGGCGTCGAGGCCCGCGCCGCCGGGTTGATGGCGAAGGCAAGCCCCGAAATGTCCGCCGACATCGCCGGTGCGCTGAAGCGCCTGACCGATTCCGGGCGCGGGGGGATGGGCTCGATGTTCAAGACGATAGCCATCTCCGACCCGCGCCTCACCTCGATCGCCGGACTGAGCGATCAGCCTGACGAGACCGAACAATGACATTGGGATCATCGCTGCTGTCGGCCATTCCGGGCCTGCGCCACGCCTTCTTCTCGCGCGAGGGCGGCGTCTCGGAGGGCATCTACGCCGCCCTCAATGGCGGGCTTGGCTCCAACGACGATCCAGCCAGGGTCGCGGAGAACCGGCGGCGGATGGCCGCGCAACTCGGCGTCCCGCTGGATCACCTGATCAGCGTGCATCAGGTGCACTCGCCCGACGTCGTGGTCGTGGACGGCCCTTGGAATGGCGCACCGCGCCCGAAGGCGGATGCGCTCGTCACACGCACCGAAGGGCTTGCGATATCGGTCACCACGGCCGACTGCGGCCCGATCCTGTTCGTCGATCCCAATGCGCGGGTGATCGGCGCTGCGCATGCCGGATGGAAGGGCGCGCTGACCGGCATCCTGGAATCGACCATCGATGCGATGGAAAAGCTCGGCGCCGAGCGCGGCGTCATCGTCGCGGCGATCGGGCCGATGATCCGCAAGGAGTCCTACGAGGTCGGCAACGAATTCGTCGAGCGCTTCATCGAGGCCGATGCCGAGAACGGCGTGTTCTTCATGCCCGGCGAACGCGACGGACACGCGATGTTCGATCTCGCCGGCTTCATACGGATGCGGCTGGAAAATGCCGGCGTGCTGATGATCGACGATCTCGGCATCGACACCTATTCCGACGAACGCTGCTTCAGCTACCGCCGCTCCGTGCATCGCAAGGAAGCCGATTACGGCCGGCACGTTCACGCCATCGCGCTGGAACGCTGAGACGAGCGTTTTTAGCCGTCGCTGTGCGATAACGTCTTGACTCTCCACCTGCTGGAGACCGGACAAGCGGCGCATGACACAACGCACCTACAGCATCGGCGAGGCGGCGCGGCTCAGCGGCATCAGTGTCCGCAAGCTCCGCTTCTATTCGGATCAGGGATTGCTGCCGCCGGCCGGCCGCACCGCGAGCGGCTATCGCGTCTTCACCGACGACGAACTGGTTCGCCTCGACCTGATCCGCTGCCTGCGCGATGCGGGGCTCGGTCTCGACGCCATTCGTGAGGTCCTGACCAAGGAGCTCTCGCTGGTCGAGGCGCTCAAGCTCCGCCTCGAGACGCTGGAAGCGGAGATCGCGGCACAGCGCCGCGTCGCCTCGGCCCTGCGGGCTGCGTTGCGTTCACCGCAACTCACCGAAGCAGACTTGAGGAGATACCTGACCATGACCCAGCTGTCCCGCGCCGAGCGCCGCAACGTCGTCGAACGCTTTTTCGAGAAAGTGTCCGACGGCATCAACATCGACCGGAATTGGGTCCGGCAGATGATCGAAACCAGCGTGCCCGAATTGCCCGATGAGCCGACGCCCGAGCAATGCGATGCCTGGATCGAGCTTTCGGAGATGCTCAATGATCCCTCCCTTGTCGCCAACCTCCGTGCCAACGCAGAGGACGTCTGGAATCACCGGGTGCTGGATCTCGCCGCCTGGCAACAGGCCAACGAGACCGTGCTGGCGAGGGCGAAAGAGATCATCGCGCGCGACCTCGGACCGACGTCGGAGGCGGGCCAGGCGCTGGCGCGCGACTGGCTGGAGACATCGGCGCGATTGCTGAAGCGCGAGCCCGATCTCGAATTCCGCAACTGGATCCGCGGCAAATATGCGCTGCACGACGATCGCGCAGCGCGTTACTGGGAGCTCGTCGCCATCATGCGGGGGCAGTCGCCGGACGCGAGCCCGAACCGGGAATGGGCCTGGATCACCGCAGCCATGCGGCACCATCTCTCTGACTGAGCAAGGAAATCCGAAACCTCGTGGCGCAGCCGCCGGATCGGTTAAGGGCTGTGGCCGTCCTGCCCTAGACGTTAAGCCATTTTAACGATATCGCAGGACGCAATGAGGGAAGCGTCAAACCACCAGTTTCAAACTGGGACAGCCGTGCGCGCCGCGCTCGCCATCACGTGGCTAGCGGTCGCCTGTGCGCTTGGTGGATGCGCGGCCGGCGGCAATGTGGCCGATTCCTATGCCATGGCCACACCGGCAAGCAGCGGCACGACCGTTGCGTTCGAATCGATCGACGGCCCGCCGCCCCAGGTGTTCGACCGCATGGTCGGCGTGCTCGACAGCGAATCCAAGCTGCGCAGCCTGTCGGTCGTGTCGCGCCAGGGCGCCGCGGCCTACCGCGTGCGCAGCTATCTGTCGGCACAGGTGGTACGCGGCCGCACCATGATCGCGTGGGTGTGGGACGTCTATGACAGCAATCAGCAACGTGCCCTCCGCCTCTCCGGCGAGGAGCCCGCGGGCAAGGCCAGCCGCGACGCCTGGGCCACCGCCGACGATCTGGTGCTGCGCAGGATCGCCCAGGCCGGGTTCAGCGGCCTGTCCAGCATGATCAATGGCGGTCCGGCGCCCGCCCCGGCCCCGGAGCTCCGCGGGCCGACCGTCGCGAGCGCGCCGTCCTCCGCCGGGTCCGAGACCGTGGCGCTCGGCTATTCCGCCAATTAGACCCCGTTATGTCCCGGTGAAGGGCGTTTTTGCCCAGGAAAACGGCGGCGAAAGCGGGCTAATGGGTTGCCAGCCAAGCCGCCTCCCTGATATTCCCTCGCGCACCGAAAACCCGCCGGTTCTGTAAGGACTTGAGATGCTGAACGTCGTATCCAGCAAGGCGCGGGGGGAAGCATCGATGTCGGCAAAGAACGGATCAATCAAGCTCGTCGCCGGCAACTCCAATCCTGCGCTGGCGCAGGAGATCGCCAAGGGACTTGGCATCGAACTGACCAAGGCCGTGGTCCGGCGCTTCGCCGACATGGAGATCTTCGTCGAGATCCAGGAGAACGTCCGCGGCTCGGACATGTTCATCCTGCAATCGACGTCGTATCCGGCCAACGACAATTTGATGGAATTGCTGATCATCACCGACGCACTGCGCCGTTCCTCGGCGCGCCGCATCACCGCGGTGGTGCCCTATTTCGGCTACGCCAGGCAGGATCGCAGGTCCGGCTCGCGCACGCCGATCTCGGCCAAGCTCGTCGCCAACCTGATCTCGCACTCCGGCGTCGATCGCGTCATGACGCTCGATCTGCACGCCGGCCAGATCCAGGGCTTCTTCGACATCCCCGTCGACAATCTCTTCGCAGCGCCGCTGATGGTCCGCGATATCAGAGAAAAGTTCGACCTCGCCAAGGTGATGGTGGTGTCGCCGGACGTCGGCGGCGTGGCGCGTGCGCGCGGGCTCGCCAAGCGCATCAACACCCCGCTCGCGATCGTCGACAAGCGCCGCGAGCGCCCCGGTGAATCCGAAGTGATGAACGTGATCGGCGACGTCGCCGGCTACAATTGCATCCTGGTCGACGACATCGTCGATTCCGGCGGCACGCTGGTGAACGCGGCCGAGGCGCTGATCGCGCACGGCGCCAAGGAGGTCTCGGCCTACATCACCCACGGCGTGCTGTCGGGCGGCGCCGCCGCGCGCATCGCATCGTCGCGGCTGAAGGAGCTGGTCATCACCGACTCGATCCTGCCGACCGAGGCCGTCAACAAGGCACCGAACATCCGCCAGATCTCGGTCGCCGGCCTGATCGCCGAAGCGATCGGCCGAACCGCGGCGGAAGAGTCGGTCTCCAGCCTGTTCGATTAGCGGACCTACACTCACTGTCGTCCCGGCCTTGAGCCGGGACCCATAACCACCGATGACTGTTGCTGCGAAGATTGGGGCCGCCGCCGGCGCTCACAACGTAATCCTGTGGTTATGGGTCCCTGCTTTCGCAGGGACGACACGCAGTTTGTGGCACTCACCCCGCTAAAACCCCGGCCGCGGCACGTGGCTCATCAGCGTCCGCGCATAGCCGCCATCGACGATGATCTCCTCACCATTGACGTAGGACGAGCGGTCGCTCGCCAGGAACAGGATCGCATCCGCCATGTCCTGCGGTGCGCCGATCCGGCGCATCGGCACCACGGCGGTGCGCCGCTCGGTGACCCCTGGCGTATCGTAGAAGGCCTGGCTCATCGGCGTCACGACGAGGCCCGGGCTGACCACATTGCTGCGGATGCCGTGCGGCCCCCATTCGGCAGCGAGCTGCTGCGAGAGCATCACGACGCCGGCCTTGCTGACGCTGTAGGCGCCGCTCTGCCCCTGTGCATTGCTGGCGGCGATCGAGGCGACGTGGATGAGGCTGCCGCCGCTCGCTTTACGCATCTGGCCGCCGAACGCCTGCGCGCAGATGAAATAGCCGGTGAGATTGACCGCCAGCACCGCATTCCATTCGGCGAGCGGGAGCGTATCGAGCCCGCCCGGGCGCAGCACCGCCGCGGTGTTGACGAGGATGTCGCAAGCCCCAAGCGTGCGCTCGACGGCCCCAGCGGACGCCGCGACACTTTCCGCGCTAGTGGTGTCGCAGCTCGCGACGAGGTGACCATCGCCGAACTCGCCAAGCTTTGCCTTGGTCTCGGCAAGCCCGCGCTCGTCGCGATCGAGGGCTGCGACCCTGGCGCCGGCGCGCGCGAAGCTGACCGCAGTGGCGCGGCCGATGCCGCCGCCTCCGCCGGTGACGACGGCTACGCGGCCCGACAGGCCGAGCCAGTCGGAGGAGCCTTCCTTGGTCATGGTCCGATCACTCCCATCCAGTGAGTTTGTTACCGGACAGCTTAACCGAAGATGCGATCAGACCAAGGCCGCTGTACCAGCTCAGGCGCCGACCGCCGCTGCCCCGCCGACGACCTCGCCAAAGGATTTGAAGAACTCGCCGGCAAGCTTCCTCGCGGTGGAATCGATCAGCCGGCCGCCAAGCTGCGCCAGCTTGCCGCCAATTTGCGCGTCAACCGCGTAAGCCAGAACGGTCAGGTCTGGCCCTTCCGACGTCAGCGTGACGATCGCGCCCCCCTTGGCGAAGCCGGCGATGCCGCCAGAACCTTCGCCGGAGATGCGATAGCTGTTCGGCGGATCGAGATCGGACAGCGTCACCTTGCCGCCGAAGGTCGCTTTCACCGGCCCCACCTTGAGCACGACGGTAGCAGTCATTTCGGTAGGTGAGGCCATCTCGAGCGACTGGCAGCCGGGAATGCACCGCTTCAAAATCTCGGGATCGTTGAGCGCGGCCCACACCTTCTCTTTTGTGGCCGGGATACGCTGGCTGTCGTTCATCTGCATATTGCGGATTACCTCCCTGCAATGGAGCCGGTGGAACGCTGGCCACGGCGGCGTTCAATGGTGATTTCGGCGAGGATCGACATCGCGATTTCCTCCGGTGTGATGGCGCCGAGATCGAGCCCGGCCGGCGCCTTCACGCGATCAATCACGGCAGCCTCGAGACCGTCGGCAATCAACTTGTTGCGTAACGCCGCCATCTTGCGTTTGCTGCCGACGAAGGCGTGATAGGCAGCGTCGATCGCAACCGCCATCTTCAGCGCGATCTCGTCACCCTTGCCCTGGGTCGAGACCACGACGAAACGACGAGCCGGATGGAGATCTTTCGGTTCGAAACCATCGAGGATCACGTCAGCATCCGGCGGGACAATGAGGTCGGATGCGGGCGCGGCAAGCGTCACGTGATAGCCGAGTTGGCGCGCTTGGGCGGCAAGCGACAGCGCGACCGGACTTGCGCCGAGGATGACCAGCGAGGGATGCGGCAAGACCGGTTCCACGAAAATGTCCATCGTCCCCTTGCTCGGGCACATATTCGAGGCGAAGCGCACACCATCCTTGCTCTCGCCAGCCTTCACGCCGAGCTCGGCGAGCAAATTCTCAGGCTGCACCGAGACCATGCGCGGCTCGCCATCGATCAACGCATCGCGCGCCGCCTTCAGGACCGCTCCTCTGGCACACCCTCCTCCGATCCAGCCCGCCACGATCGTACCGTCCGGACGGATGATGGCCTTCGCTCCCGCCTTGGCGGCGGTCACCGAGACCGTGCGAACGACTGTCGCCAATACGAACGACTGCTCCGCGGCCTTCAGCTGCGCGACCAGATCCATGATCTCGACATGCACGCCCATCAAAGCCTCGCCAGATAGGGTTCGAGCGCCCTCAAGCTCGCAAGCGTGTTGGCCGGCGCATAGAGATCGACATGCGGCAGCGCCGCCTTGATGCCGCGCGCCTCGGGCGCGTAACCCTGCCATCCCATCATCGGGTTGAGCCAGGCGATACGGCGGCAGCGCCGGCGGAGCGCCGCCATCTCGCGGCCGAGCAATGCAGCGTCGCCCGTCTCGTAACCATCGGAAACGATCATCAGACAGGTGCGCGAATGAACCACGCGCGCTGCGTGCCAACGATTGAATGTCTGCAGGCACTCACCGATCCTGGTGCCGCCACCCGCTCCCTGCGCCATGATCGAGAGCCGGTCGAGGGCGCGGCCGGCATCCCTCTCCTTCATCGCGTCCGAGACGTGAGCCAGCCTCGTATGGAACAGGAACGCCTCGGCCTCGCGGAACTCGTCGAGCACGCCATGGATGAAGCGGAGGAAAACGCCCGTGTACATGCTCATCGAGCCGGAAGCGTCGAGCAGGACCACCAGGCGCAAGGGCTTCGGCTTGCGCTGGCGTCTCACCAGACTGAGCGGCACGCCGCCGTGACTGATGTTGCCGTGAATCGTGCGACGCAGATCGAGACGATAGCCTCGGCGGCGCGCCAGATCGCGCCGCGTCAGCCGCGTGCGCATGACGCGCGCCAGTTGCGCCGCAGCGAGGTGGGCCAGCTCAACCTGCTGCGGATCTGCCAGATTGCGGAAATCCACCTCGGCGAGATTGTCCGCGCGCGACGCGCCTTCCATGCGCCCATCGCCGGAGCGTTCATTTTCGACCCCATCAACCGAGGGAATCTGATCGATCGCCGTCTCGGCACCGGCTCGGGGCTCGGCCGATTGGTTGGGCAGACTTTTCAGCGATGGATTGTTCGCGGGTTTCACGGCACCCGTCGCGATCGAACGCGACCGCACCCGCGTGCCGAGCCAGAAAGCGTCAAAAATTCCGTCGAACCTGTCCCAATCGGCCTTGCGCGTCGAAAACAGGTGCTTGAGCGCCGAACGCAGCAGGCCCGGCCGTGCCGCGTAGCCCGCAGCCATCAGGGTGGCGGCATCCTGACCCTCGGCAAGACCGACGGCGAAGCCGCTATCCCGCAGGGTCCGCAGAAACGCCGCGAGCTTGCGGGACACGAGGCGGGACACCTCGTTGACGTCGTCAAGATCGGGTGATGCGCCGCAGCAGCTCATGCGACCCTCCCCAGCAGACGTTGCGTGACCTCGCGCGAGACCCGCGCCTTGTCTTCCTGCGTCTTGAGCAGGCACATCAGGGTTTCGTGCACGGTCTCGGGCGCATCGTGCAGATCCTTCACCTCAAGCCCGACCAATGCAGCGGCCCAATCCAGCGTCTCGGCGACCCCGGGCACCTTGCGCAATTCCTCTTTCCGGATGCACTCGACCATGCGCGCGATCTGCAGGGCCAGCGAGGCGCTGGTGCCTTCGAGCCGCGTCGTGATGATGCGCGCTTCCCGGTCGACGTCGGGATAGTCGACATAGTGGTAGAGACAGCGGCGACGCAGCGCATCCGAGAGCTCCCGCGTACCGTTCGACGTCAGCACGACATGAGGTATTGCAGTCGCCCTGATGGTGCCGAGTTCGGGTATCGTGACCTGGAAATCGGACAACAGCTCAAGCAGAAATGCCTCGAACTCATCGTCGGCGCGATCGATCTCGTCGATCAGCAGAACCGGCGATCTTTCTCGGCGAATCGCAGCGAGCAATGGCCGCTCGAGGAGATACTTCTCGGAAAAGATCTGATCCTCGACCGCATCCGCATCGGCGCCGCGGTGCGCCTGGATCGACAGCAATTGCCGTTGGTAGTTCCATTCATAGAGTGCCGCGGACTGGTCGAGCCCCTCATAGCACTGCAGGCGAATCAATTCGGTAGCGTGAACGGCGGCCAGCGCCTTGGCGACCTCGGTTTTGCCGACGCCCGCCTCGCCTTCCAGCAAAAGCGGACGCCGCAATTGTTGCATCAGCGCGATCGCGATCGCGAGCTCGCCGTCGGCGATATAGCCGGCGTCGCCGAGTGCGCGCGCGATCTCGTCACGGGTCTTCATGGGGTAGCGAACACGCCGAGGTTCTTCGCCGCCAACCAGTTCCGCCAGAAATCATGCGGCATCTGGATGTGGGTCGATCCAAGAAACGAGAATGCGTCGTTGACCGCGTTTGAGAAAGCGGGCACGCCGCCGACATTCGGGCTTTCACCGACACCCTTTGCGCCGATCGGGTGATGCGGTGACGGAGTGACCGTAAAATCCGTCTCCCAATGCGGCGTCTCGACCGCGGTTGGCATGAAGAAGTCCATGAACGAGCCGGTGACGACATTGCCCTCGGCGTCGTAGCGAATCTCCTGTCCCATCGCGATCGCAAACGCCTCGGTGAGGCCGCCATGCACCTGGCCCTCGATGATCATCGGGTTGATCCGCGTGCCGCAATCATCGAGCGCATAGAAGCGCTTGACCTTGTACACGCCGGTGTCGACGTCGATGGTCATCACGCAGATATAGGCGCCGAACGGATAGGTCATGTTTGGCGGATCATAGTAGCTGACCGCCTCCAGCCCCGGCTCCAAGCCCGGCGGCACCGAATTGTACGCGGCCCAGCAGATATCCTTCATCGACATGACTTTCTCGGGCAGGCCCTTGACGCGGAAGCCATCGATGTCCCATTCGAGATCGTCCTCGTGGACCTCGAGCTTGTAGGCGGCGATCATCTGCGCCTTGGCCCTGATCTTTCGCGCGGCCATCGCGATCGCGGCGCCTGCGACCGGCGTCGATCGCGAGCCGTAAGTGCCGAGGCCGTAAGGCGCGGTATCCGTGTTGCCTTCCTCCACCATGATGTTGTCGGCGGGGATACCGATCTCGGTGGCGATGATCTGTGCCCAGGTCGTCTCGTGCCCCTGGCCCTGGCTCTTGGTGCCCACCCGGGCGATGCCTGCACCGGTCGGATGCATGCGTATCTCGCACGAGTCGAACATCGCAATTCCGAGGATATCGCAGTTCTTCGATGGGCCGGCGCCAACGATCTCGGTGAAGAAGGAGACGCCGAGACCCATGATCTCGCGAGTCTCGCCGCGCTTGAACGCCGCGCGCTGCTCCGCTTGCTGCTTGCGCAAGCCGGCGTAGTCGACCGACTCCATCATCTTGCGCATCGCGGTGTGGTAGTCGCCGGAGTCATATTCCCAGCCGAGCGCCGAGTGATAAGGGAATTGCTCCGGCTTGATGAAATTCTTCAGCCGAAGTTCGGCCGGATCCATCCCCAGCTTCTGCGCCAGGATATCCATCGCGCGTTCGATGCAGTAGGCCGCCTCGGTGACACGGAATGAGCAGCGGTAGGCAACCCCGCCCGGGGCCTTGTTGGTGTAAATGCCGTCGACCGCGAGATGCGCGGTCGGGAAATCATACGACCCGGTGACGATATTGAAGAAACCCGCCGGCCATTTCGACGGATCGGCACAGGCGTCGAATGCGCCGTGATCGGCCAGCACATGGACACGCAACCCCGTAACCTTGCCCTCCTTGGTCGCGGCGATTTCCGTCGTCATGTGATAGTCGCGCGCGAACGACGTCGCGGTGAGGTTCTCGATGCGATCTTCAACCCATTTCACGGGCTTGCCGGTGACGATGGAAGCGACCGCGGCGCAGATATAGCCCGGATAGGCCCCGACCTTGTTGCCGAAGCCGCCGCCGATGTCAGGCGCGATGACGTGGATCTTCTGCTCGGGAATTTTTGCGATCAACGCCACGACGGTGCGGATCACATGCGGCGCCTGGAAGGTGCCCCAGATCGTCAGTTCACCCTTGATCTTGTCGAAGGAACAGACGCACTGGCAAGTCTCGAGTGGCGACGGATGGGTGCGATGGTAGGAGATCATCTCCTTGATCGTCACCTCGGCCTTCTTGAAGGCGGCATCCGTCAGGTCCTTGTCGCCGACGGTCCACTCGAAAATGTGATTGTGGTGCTTGCGCGGGCCGTGGGCGCCGGTGGTCTTGCCGGCGAGATCTTCGCGCAGCACCGGTGCATCTGCGTCCATTGCCTTGAAAGGATCGATCAGCGGCGGCAGTGGTTCGTACTCGACCTTGACCTTGTTGACACCGTCATCGGCGGCGTAGCGGTCCGTCGCGACGACGAAGGCCACCTCCTGGTTCTGGAACAGCACCTTGCCGTCGGCCAGCACCATCTGCACATCGCCTGCCAAGGTCGGCATCCAGGCAAGATTCACCGTCTTCAGCGTCTCGGCGGTGATCACCGCGAGCACGCCCGGCACCTTCAACGCCTCGGAATCGTCGATCGACTTGACGCGCGCATGCGGATGCGGCGAACGCACGAAATCGCCATGCAGCATGCCCGGCAGCTTCACGTCGTCGACGTAATTGCCTTTGCCCTGCGTAAAGCGGATGTCTTCGACCCGCTTGCGCTTGCAACCCATACCTTCGAGCGCAGCGCTGCGTTGTTCCCGCGTGGGAGTCATATCGTTCATTCTGCGGCCTCCCGGAATTCCACGCCGTTGATCTTGGCTGCGGCGTATTGAATGGCTTTGACGATGTTCTGGTAGCCGGTGCAGCGGCAGAGATTGCCGGAGATACCCATCCGGATCTCCTGCTCGGTCGGCGACGGATTCTCCTTCAGAAGCCGATGCGCGCGCATGATCATGCCCGGCGTGCAGAAACCGCATTGCAGACCGTGCATCATGCGGAAGCCCTCCTGCAGCGCCGAGAGCGAACCGTCGGGGTTCGCCATGCCCTCGATCGTGGTGATGTCGGAGCCGTTGGCCTGTATCGCGAACATGGTGCAGGACTTCACCGACATGCCGTCGATATCAACCGTGCACGCGCCGCAATGCGTGGTCTCGCAGCCAATATGGGTGCCGGTCATCTGCAGGTTCTCGCGGATGAAGTGCACCAGCAGGGTACGTGGTTCGACGAGGCCTTCGACCTCGGCGCCGTTCACCTGCATCGTGATATGCGTCTTTGCCATCTGGTCCCTCCTCAGGCCGCATTGGCGGCGGCGCGCTGCAGCGCTCGCATCACCATGATGCCGCCGACGTGCTTGCGGTATTCGACGGGCCCCCGCGCATCCGCGGCTGGAGCCATGATCGCCTCCGCCGCGGCCGCAGCCTTCCTGAGCGTGGCTGCGTCGAGGCTGGTGCCGATCACCACCTGGGCGGCGGCATCGGCCAGTAGCGGCGTTTCCGAAAGATTGGTCAGTCCGATCGTGCAGGTCGCAACCTTGCCGCTGGACATCGTGAGCACCACCGCCGCGGCAGCGGTGGCGTAGTCCCCGACCTTCCGCTTCAGCTTCTCGTAGGCGTAGCCGTGACTCGCGGGGGGGACCGGGATGGAGATCGAGGCCAGAAGCTCGCCTGGCTCGATCGCTGTGAAATAGGCCCCCTGATAGTAATCGGCGGCTGCAACCTCACGACCGCCATGCGGCCCCTCGAGATGATAGGTCGCGCCAAGCGTCATCATAAGCGCCGGCATGTCGTTGCCCGGGTCGCCATTGGCGACATTACCGCCCACGGTGCCACGGTACCGCACCTGAGGATCAGCGATCAGAAGCGCGGCCTCATGCAGAATGGGGATGGATTGGGCGATCTCGACGGAGGTAAGCAAGTCGTGCTGGGTGGTCATGGCCCCAATCAGGACCTTGCTGCCTTCGCGACGGACGCCTTTCAGGTCGGCGATGTCATGCAGGTCGACAAGGTGCTCGGGGGCAGCCAGCCGCAGCTTCATCATCGGGACCAGGCTGTGGCCACCAGCCAGCGGACGAACCTCATCGCCAAGTGTCGAAAGCAGTTTCACCGCGTCAGCCAGCGTCGCCGGGCGGTGATAGCTGAACGAGCCGGGAATCATCGTTTCCTCCATGTCGTCCTGCGGCCCTTAGGGTCCGGCGGACGTTGGAGGGAGGCTGGCTGGGCGCGGATTCGCCCGCAACAGATGCGGCACGGGCACGCAAAATTCGCACGAAATGCCGTCCGATGCGCACGAAATGCGTCAGCGCCTACGTCCCATCGGGCCAGGGAGGCGTTCAGGCGGTGCGGCGGGCGAGCCCGAGTCGGGCCTTCACCTCAGCGATCTTGGCTCGGCTCACCGGAACGCGATGTGGCGACGGACCGTCCAGTTCAATGACCGCGCCATCGCCCTCCTTCCGAACCAGGGTCACATGCGGTATCGCCACGATATGGCTGCGGTGCACACGCAGAAACAGGCGGGGATCGAGCAGCGCCTCGGCCTCCGAGATCGACCAGGGGCACATCCTCTCCCGGGTCCCGTCATGCACCTTGGTGTAGTGGGCATCCGCCGTCACGCTGCGAACGTCTGCGGCATCGATGAAATGGGTGCCGTCCGCCCCTTCTAGAGGCAGCCGACGTGCCGGCGGGGCGCGGGGCGGCTGGCCAATTCCACCCAAGGGGGTCGGCCGAAGCGGTGGATCGGCCTGAACAGTGGCGGCACCCGCCAGTTCGGCTGAATCGGAGCTTCCCCCGGCGGCGCCGGCAATTGCCACGGCCGTTTTCCGCGGATCAGGCACCAACGACAGCAGGAAGCCTGCGGCAATAACGAAGCACAGCAACGTCACGACCAGCGACAGCATCTGCGACGACGCCGCCAATCCATCCATGTGGTGATGAGCCTCGCCGCCAGATGGAGCTATCTGCATGCCGGCCATTGCCGTGTAGTGCATCCCGGAGACGGCAAAGCCGAAGGCCACCGCACTCAACATCAACTGGACGCCCCCGTGCCGCGCCAGGAATGCGCGTAAGCCGCCATAGGCCGCGGCGATCGCGATCGCGATCGAGAGCACAACCAGTCTCGGAGCGTGCGTCATCGCGAAGTCGCCGGACAGCCCGTGCATGCCGACATAGTGCATGCTGGCAATGCCAAGGCCGAGCAACACGGCCGATGAAACAACGCGGAGCATCGACGGCTCGCCGACGCTGACGAAGAACAGCGATATGCCGACCACCAGCGCGCAGATCAGAAAGGAGATAATGGTCGGCAACACCAGATAGACAGTGCCCACCGGCAATGGTGCGGCCAGCATGCCGACAAAATGCATCGTCCAGATGCCGACGGCGAAAAAGAATGCTGCACCCGCGAGCAACAGGCGATGAGCGGAATCCGGTCCGCCGCGGATGCGCGCGGCCAGGCCGAAACCGGTGTAACCTCCCAGAATCGCGATCACCACCGAGAGCGCGACGAGATAGGGATCGTGTCCTTCGAACATGATCGTCTCGGCCAAGCCGTCGTCACGGCGAGGCCTCCTCCCACCGCCGACTTTATAGAGGCGGCGGTGGGAATGACAATCAGACGATTGGAAGGCGCTAGCCGGGGATCCCCGCCGCGACCTGGCCGCGCAGACGCTCCAGGCTGAGCAGCGTGTTGGCGCAGGCTTCCGCGACCTCGATCCCCTTGATGACGAAGTGCTTGCGGAAGAAGTCGTAATGCACCTCGGTCTCGTGGAATTGCTGCGGCGTCAGCACTGCCGAGAACACAGGCACCTCGGTGCGCAGCTGCACGTCCATCAGCGCCTTGATCACGGTGTCGGCGACGAATTCGTGGCGATAGATGCCGCCATCGACGACGAGCCCGGCCGCGACGATCGCGGTGTAACGGCGGGTCTTCGCCAAGAGTTGCGCGTGCAACGGGATCTCGAACGAGCCCGGCACCTCGAACACGTCGACATTGGTGATGTGGCGCGCCTCGATCTCCTTCAGGAAGGAGATGCGGCACTCTTCCACCACATCGCGATGCCAGGACGACTGCACGAAGGCGACGCGCTGCGGCTTGGCGAAGTGCGGATGCTCCGGCGCCGGCGGAATTGCCGGCGTATCGGAAGCGCTATCTGCTTCGGAGGTTTGGACTTGAGAAGCTTGAACGTCTTGGTCTTGCAACATCTGATTCATGGCTTTCCTCTTTCAGGACCAGAATCAGGGCACACGGACAACGACACGAGCCGACGCGAAAATCGCGTTGGCCGCCGCAACCGTTCTCTTTCATCCGGACTGTAACCGTCGGCTTCGGAATTGCACCGAATCTGCTGACCCTTCTCCCGGCTTCGCGAAAGAAGGCGCTCGCGGGCTTGGGCTCATCACCCTTACCGCCGGTGGGGATTTTCACCCCGCCCTGAGAACATCGGCACGCCCGGGATGGACGTGCCTGAGACGAAATATGACCAAACCGCGACAGCCGGGCAAGGTCCTTTGGCATGGGGAATCGGCATGTCCCCATGAGCACGATGCGGCTCTTGCAGGGAGGGTGCGAGCGCTCGAAGGCTGATTCACGCGTGCGGCGAAGCGCCTGCAAATGGTTAACAAATCGTTACGCGCGCACCAAGATTCCGATTTGTTCGCAAAATCACAAGTGTGGCGGAGATCAGCTGTGGACGATGCGCGCTTTGGCTGTGGACGGACTCGGCGTGCGGTTGCGCGGATTCCGCAAATCACATCACTTCATCGGCGTCAGGTCCAGGAGCATCCGGAAGCCCGGTCAAGGAACTGCACTCGGCCACGACGCAGTATGTCGCAGGTGCCGGCTTCCGTGTGCGTATCAAGCGATCATAAGAACAAGGTCCGAGACGGCATGTCCCTCCTCGAAAGCATTATCGATTCCCGGAACAACCCGCTTGCGGTGGTCGAAGATATCGCCACCGACAACAACTGGGCGTTCGAGCGTTCCGGCGAAGACGAGGTGACGATCGTCTCCAAGGGAGACTGGATCGATTATCAGCTCTCCTTCACCTGGATGGGCGAGATCGAGGCGCTGCATCTCGCCTGCGCCTTCGACATGAAGATGCCGCAGGCGCGACGCGCCGAAGTGCAGCGACTGGTTGCCGCGATCAACGAACAATTATGGGTCGGCCATTTCGACCTGTGGACCCACACCGGCATGGTCATGCACCGCCAGGCGCTGGTGCTGCCCGGCGGCCTCACCGCCTCGACCGCGCAATGCGAGAGCATGGTGGTCAACGCAATCCACGCCTGCGAGCGCTACTACCCGGCGTTCCAGTTCGTGGTGTGGGCGGGCAAGTCGACCGCCGAGGCGATGGCGGCTGCGATGTTCGATACCGAGGGCGAGGCGTAAGCCTCAACGGATTCAATCGTCATGCGCGGGCTAGACCCGCGCATCCATCCGGCAAAAGCTGCTTTCGTTCCGATGGATTGCCGGGTCGAGCCCGGCAATGACATCTGGGTGCTTGTGGCTCGCTCCCTGCTTCACTAGAACCCTTGTGGTTATGGCGCCCGGCCTCCGCCGGGACCACGAGCGGTGACACCTGTGAACGCAAGCAGCGCATTGACAAACACGACCGGCACCATCGCGCTTGCGGGCGCGGGCAAGATGGGCGGCGCGATGCTGACCGGCTGGCTCGCACAGGGCCTCGCGCCCAAGCAGGTCGCGGTGATCGATCCGTATCTCTCGCCGGAGATCTCCGCGCTCGCCGCAAAGGGTGTGCAGCTCAATCCGCAGGCAAAGGATCTCGGCACCGTCGATACGCTTGTCGTCGCGGTGAAGCCGCAATCGTTCCGCGACGCTGGCGCCGCGCTGAAGGCGCTCGTCGGTCCGTCGACGCTGGTGGTCTCGATCATGGCCGGCACGACCATGTCAGCGCTGGAAGAGGTTGTCGGCGGCGCGGTGGTGCGCGCGATGCCGAACACGCCGGCGGCGATCGGCCGCGGCATCACGGTCGCGGTGCCGTCAAAGCGCGTCACCGCCGCGCAGCGCGCCACGACCGATGCGCTGCTGAAGGCAACCGGGCTCGTCGAATGGGTCGACGATGAGAGCCTGATGGACGCAGTGACCGCGGTCTCCGGCTCCGGCCCGGCTTACGTGTTCCTGCTCGCCGAGGAGCTGGCCCGCGCCGGCGTCGCGGCCGGCCTGCCCGAGCAGCTTGCGACCACGCTGGCGCGGGCGACCGTCGCCGGCTCCGGCGAGCTGCTACATCGCTCGGATCTGCCGTCGGCGACCTTGCGGCAGAACGTCACCTCGCCCGGCGGCACCACGGCTGCTGCGCTCGAGGTTCTGATGGCGAACGACGGCATGCAGCCGCTGATGACCCGCGCCATCGCCGCAGCAACCCGGCGCTCAAAGGAATTGGCGAAGTAAAGCATCCACCGTCATTGCCGGGCTTGACCCGGCAATCCATCTCACGTGGACAACGCTGTCTTTCTTGATGGATGCGCGGGTCAAGCCCGCGCATGACGAGTTGGTCGTGCGGACCGCACAGCGCCTGGGCCTGCCTATTGCGTTTGGCCCGAGGTCCCTGCGAGCCGTTTGTTGAAACGCTCCACATTGATCAGGCCGCGGGCGTGGCGGCCTTCACCGAGCTTGCGCGGGCCTTCAAAGGCCTCGACCTCGAAACGGATCACGCGGCGCTCGACCGCAATGACCTTCGCTGTGGTTCGCACCGTGGCACCGACCAGCGCCGCCGCGAGGTGGCGGATGTCGACCTCGGTCCCGACCGTGACCCAGCCGGGCTGCAGCGCGCCGCGGATGGCGTCGCCCGAGGCCATCTCCATTTCGAGGATCATCATCGGGGTCGCATAAACCATCGGCATATCAGGCACGAAATGCCCGACCGTGCGCTCCGGCGGCACCACGAGCGTGCGCTCAGCGCTCATGCCGACCTTGATGAAGTCGCGTGCGTCCATTAGCGCCTCAAGAAGACTGTCGTCCCGGCCTTGAGCCGGGACCCATAACCACCAAAGCTGGTTGTTGCGAAGGCTGGGGCCTCAGCGAGCGCAACGACTGGCATCAGTGGTTATGGGTCCCTGCTCCAGTGCGCAATTGCGCACAAGGCGGGGACGACCCGTGGAGAGACAGGGGCTATTTCTTCGCCGCGGCAGCGCGCTCGACGAAGGACTTGCCGCCCTTCATCTTGTGATGCAGCGGCGCTTCATTGATCTGGATCACGACCGCGTCGGCATCGACGCCGAGATTCTTCACCAGCGCCTGGGTGATGTCGCGCATCATGCCGAGCTTCTGCTCGTCGGTGCGGCCGGCGGCCATGCTCACGGTGATCTCAGGCATTGGAAGAACTCCCTTGTTATTGTTGACGCGCAACTGCAGCTGACCGGGCTTGGCCGGACGCGCCATCTTTTTGAAGATGGATGCGCGGGTCAAGCCCGCGCATGACAATCCAGCTATCCCCAGGTCACGTCATGCCGCGCCAGGACCTCGCGGACCTTGGCGACCAGATCGGCCTCTGCGCAGGAGAACTGCGCGGGACGTGTCTCGCGCCATTCCTGGTTCGAGGCGATCGCCGCTGCGGCCTTGGCGCCCTCGATCAGATCCTTGATCTGCAGCTCGCCGCGCGCCTTCTCGTCGGAGCCCTGGATGATCACGCAAGGCGAGTTGCGGCGGTCGGCATATTTGAGCTGGTTGCCCATGTTCTTCGGATTGCCGAGATAGAGCTCGGCGCGGATGCCGGCCTGCCGCAGCTCGGCGACCATCTTCTGGTAGTCGGCGACACGGTCGCGGTCGAACACGGTGACGACGACGGGGCCGAACCCGGCCTGCGTGTCGAGCTGGCCGAGCATCGTGAGCGCCGCCTGCAGGCGCGACACGCCGATCGAGAAGCCGGTTGCCGGCACCGGCTCGCCGCGGAAGCGCGAGACCAGGCCATCGTAGCGGCCGCCGCCGCCGACCGAGCCGAACCGCACGGGACGGCCCTTCTCGTCCTTGGTATCGAGCAGCAGCTCAACCTCGTAGACCGGGCCGGTGTAATATTCGAGGCCGCGGACGACGGAGGGATCGATGCGGATGCGATCTTCACCATAGCCCGCCGCCGCCGCAAGCTTCGCTATCTCAACCAGTTCAGACCTTCCCTGATGAAGCAGGTCTGTTCCCTCCTGGCCTTCGAGGAAGATGCTTGGCGCATCGATCACGAGAGATTGTCTCTGAATTCCGTCAGAACTTTCGCTAGTCTCGACTCTGAACTTTAAGGCCTGAAAGACGGTCTCAATCTGAGCCTCGTTGAGCTGGGCTCCCTTAGTAAAATCCCCGCTCTCGTCCTTACGCCCCTCGCCGAGCAGAAGGCGAACTTCTTCTGGCTTAAACTTATCAAGCTTATCGATGGCTCGGAGTACCGTCAGCCTGCGAGACGCATTCTCCTGTCCGCTAAGACCGATGCGGTCTAGAACTCCGTCGAGCACCTTGCGGTTGTTTACCTTCACGATATAGGAGCCGCGCGGAATGCCGAGCGCTTCCATCGTGTCGGCCGCCATCATGCAAATCTCGGCGTCGGCCGCCGGTGTCGCCGAACCGACCGTATCGGCATCGAACTGCATGAACTGGCGGAAGCGGCCGGGACCCGGCTTCTCGTTGCGGAACACGTAGCCGAAACGATAAGAGCGGTAGGGCTTCGGCAGCGCGTCGAAGTTTTCCGCGACATAGCGCGCGAGCGGCGCGGTCAGGTCGTAGCGCAGCGAGATCCACTGCTCGTCATCGTCCTGGAACGAGAACACGCCCTCGTTGGGACGGTCCTGGTCGGGCAGGAACTTGCCGAGCGCGTCGGTATATTCCATCGCCGGCGTCTCCACCGGCTCGAAGCCGTAGAGCTCGTAGACGGCGCGGATCTTCTCGACCATCTGCCGCGTGGCATTGATCGCGGCGGGGCCACGATCTTCCAGCCCGCGCGGCAGGCGCGCCTTCAGTTTCTGGGGTTTTTTGGGTTTTTCGGCCATGAGCGGCCGTTTACCAGCCGGCGCGCAAGGCGGCAACCGGGGCCTCCATTCCCAGATTGTCATTCCGGGGCGCGTCGAAGACGCGAACCCGGAATCTCGAGATTCCCCCGGTACGCAATTGCGCACCTGAGGTCTGGTCCTGCGGACCATCCCGGAATGACGGTGCGCGAAGATAGGACGGCCGAGACACGGCGAAGTTCGTCGCTGGTCAGGCGACGTTTCTGATCCAGTTATGCGGGTCGTTGGTGCGACCGTACTGGATGTCGACCAGCTTCTTGCGCAGGCCCATCGCGACCGGGCCGGCCGCGCCGCCGCTGATCTGGAAGTCGCCGCTCGCCGAGCAGACCTTGCCGATCGGCGAGATGACGGCCGCGGTGCCGCAGGCGAACGCTTCCTTCAGCTTGCCGCTCGCGGCATCGGTGCGCCACTGCTGGATCGTATAGGGCTCCTCGCGCACGCGGGTGCCGGCATCCTTGGCAAGCGCGATGATCGAGTCGCGGGTGATGCCGGGCAGGATCGTGCCGAGCGGCGGGGTCAGCAGCGAGCCGTCGTCGAACGCAAAAAAGACGTTCATGCCGCCGAGCTCCTCGATATAGCGGCGCTCGACCGCATCGAGGAACACGACCTGGTCGCAACCACGATCGATCGCCTCAGCCTGGGCGCGCAGGCTTGCGGCGTAATTGCCGCCGCACTTGACTGCGCCGGTGCCGCCGATCGCGGCACGCGTGTAATTTTCCGACACCCAGATCGACACCGGCGCCGGACCGCCCTTGAAGTAGGAGCCAACCGGCGACGCAATCACCGAGAAGATGTATTCCGCCGACGGCTTCACACCGAGGAAGACCTCGCTCGCGATCATGAAAGGCCGCAAATAGAGACTGCCCTCGCCGCCCGGGATCCAGGCACGATCGATCCGCACCAGCTGCTCAACCGCGTCGATGAACACGTCCTCGGGCAGCGGCGCCATCGCCATGCGCTCGGCCGAATTATGGAAGCGCCGGGCATTGGCGTCCGGACGGAACAGGTTCACGCCGCCATCGTCGCGCTTGTAGGCCTTGAGACCTTCGAAAATCTCCTGGGCGTAGTGCAGCACCGCACCGGCCGGATCGAGCGGGAAATTCGCGCGTGCCTCGATGCGCGCGCTATGCCAGCCCTTGCCCTGGCTGTAGCGGACGATCGCCATGTGATCAGTAAAGACCCGGCCGAAGCCCGGGTCCACGAGCCTCGCCGCGCGCTCCTTGTCGGGCGTCGCATTCGGCGAAGGCTGGATGTCGAAGTTCAAAGTCATTTTTCTTGCTTTCCGCTGTCGGAACCGACGCAATGTCTGGCGCCGGCCTGTTTCCCCCGGAGCCTCCCGGCTCGGCTTGGCCCGAACTTCACCACCACCGGCCCTGCGGCCGGTTGCCTGCGCCAACATGCCGTTTAGACATGCTTTTGCGGAATGCTGAAGTCCAGTATGTTTGCCGAAATGCCGCTCGACAATCGCACGGTAGTCCAATTTGCGGCCCAAACCGCCTCACAGGCTCTTTCAGGCCGTCTCAAACGCTGTCGAAGACAAAACGACCTAATGTTTCGTCGTAACAGGCAGTTTTGTAACATTGAACCCAAGATACGTCAATATGACTGACATAAATTTCTCAGGCATGGCTGCCAAGCCCGATTCGCAGGGAGATGACCACGCATCTGCGGCGGGCGGGCGCGATCTGCGCTGGGACATCATCGAGCTCTTGTTCTTCGCCTACCGCGACTTTGTCGGCGACGCCGACCAGGAGCTGGAGGCGTTCGGGTTCGGCCGTGCCCACCACCGCGTCATCCACTTTGTCACCCGATATCCCGGCCTGAAGGTCGCCGACCTGCTCGACGTCCTGCGCATCACCAAGCAGTCGCTCGGGCGCGTGCTCAAGCAGCTCCTGGACGAGGGCTACATCGTGCAGAAGACCGGCAACAATGACCGCCGGCAGCGCCTGCTCTACGCCACGCCGAAGGGCGAGGCGCTGGTCGGCAAGCTCGCGGGGCTGCAGACCGACCGCATCAACCGCGCAATCGCCGGGATCGATCCGGCCGGTGTGGAGACAGTTCGCCAGTTCCTCCGCGCGATGATCGACCGCGATGATCCCGACAAGGTGCTCGAAGCGATCTTCGGCGTCGGCAAGAAAACGAGGGAGTGAACCTGGTGCAGGCTGCAACCATGCTGCGGACACCGGCCGAGCCGGCCGACGACGCACCGCATCTGCTATTGGTCGACGACGACCGGCGTATTCGCGACCTGTTGTCGCGCTTTCTGTCCGGCGAGGGCTATCGTGTCACCACGGCGATGAGCGCCACCGACGCCCGCGCCAAGCTGCTCGGGCTGCATTTCGACCTGCTGATCCTCGACGTGATGATGCCGGGCGAAAACGGCTTCGACCTCGCCCGCTTCATCCGCAGCTCGTCGACGGTGCCGATCATCATGCTGACCGCCCGCCACGAGGCGGAAGCCCGCATCGAGGGCCTGCAGATCGGCGCCGACGATTATGTCGCCAAGCCGTTCGAGCCGCGCGAGCTCGTGCTGCGCATCGGCAACATCCTCAAGCGCACCGCGCCGCCGCAGGTCGTAACCGTCGAGCAGATCGCGTTCGGCCCCTACATCTTCCACATCGAGCGCAGCGAGCTGCGCCAGGGCGAGGAGATCATCCATCTCACCGATCGCGAGCGCGAGATGCTGCGCATCCTTGCGAGCGCGCCCGGCGAGACCGTGCCGCGCGCCGAATTGACCTCTGGCGGCACCGTCAATGAGCGCGCGGTCGACGTGCAGATCAACCGGCTGCGCCGCAAGATCGAGCACGATCCCGCCAATCCGCTGTTCCTGCAGGCGGTGCGCGGCATCGGCTATCGCCTGGTGGCCTCGCCGTAAGATGCAGCCATGAGCACGCTCGACACCGGCCTGACCCTGATCAAGAACGCCTCGCAGCGCGTCTCGAAGGCGAACGGCTGGATGGGCAATGCGTTCAAGAGCTGGATGCCGACCGGCCTCTACGCCCGCGCGCTGCTGATCATGATCGTGCCGATGGTGATCCTGCAGACCGTGGTCGCGTTCGTGTTCATGGAGCGGCACTGGAACACGGTGACGCGGCGGCTGTCGGCCGCGGTGGTATCTGACATTGCCGCACTGATCGACGTCTACAAGACCTATCCGCAGGACAAGGATCGCGCGCAGCTGCGCCGCATCGCCCAAAAGCTGCAGCTGGTGGTCGACTTCCTCCCCACCGGCGACATGCCGCCGCCGGGACCGAAGCCGTTCTTCTCGCTGCTCGACCAGACGCTCTCGGTGCAGCTCGGCCGCCAGATCAGCCGTCCGTTCTGGATCGACACTGTCGGCAAATCCAACCTGGTCGAGATCCGCGTGCAGCTCGACGATTCGGTGATGCGTATCTTCGCCCAGCGCAGCGCGGCCTACGCCTCTAATTCGGAGATCTTCATCTTCTGGATGCTCGGCACCTCGACGATTCTGTTGATCGTCGCCGTGCTGTTCCTGCGCAACCAGATCAAACCGATCCTGCGGCTTGCCGACGCCGCCGAAAGTTTCGGCAAGGGCCGCGAGGTGCCGAACTTCCGGCCGCGCGGCGCGCGCGAGGTGCGGCGCGCGGCACAGGCGTTCATCGAGATGAAGGCACGCGTCGAGCGCTCGATCGAGCAGCGCACCGCCATGCTCGCCGGCGTCTCGCATGATCTGCGCACCATCCTGACCCGCTTCAAGCTCGAGCTCGCCCTGATCGGCGAAGGTCCCGAGATCGACGCGATGCGCAAGGACGTCGACGAAATGTCGATGATGCTGGAGGATTATCTCGCCTTCGCGCGCGGCGATTCCGGCGAGGTGGCGCAGCCGACCGACATGGCGATGGCGCTGGAGGAATTGCGCAGCGACGCCGAGCGCCACGGCCACACCGCGACGGTGGCATTCCGCGGCCTGCCGGTCGTGACGGTGAAGCCGGCCTCATTCAAGCGCTGCCTCGCCAACCTCGTTTCCAACGCGGCGCGCCACGCCAACACCATCTCGATCACCGGTCATCGCGACCATCGCTATCTCAACGTCACGATCGACGACGACGGGCCCGGCATCCCCGCCGCGATGCGCGAGGAAGTGTTCAAGCCGTTCCTGCGGCTCGACGATGCGCGCAACCAGGACGAAGGTGGCAGCGGGCTCGGACTTGCGATCGCCCGCGACATCGCCCGCTCGCATGGCGGCGACATCATGCTCAGCGAGAGCCCGATGGGTGGCTTGCGGGCGGCGGTACGGGTGCCGGTGTAGCAAAGCTCTGCCTTCGGCTCGAAGCTCAGGAATGGCCGCTACCAGCGATAGGACAAGGTGCCGATGACCTGACGCCGTTCGCCGGCATAACAATAGCCGGACTGGCAGGTCTGATAGTGCTTGTCGAACAGGTTGGTGGCGTTCAGCCGCATCGTGGCTCCGAGCAATCGCCGGTCCAGCTTGCCGAGCTCGTAATCGATCACGGCATCGAACAATGTTGTCGCCGCATTCTGGAACGTGTTCTGGTCGTTGCCGAAGTTCGTCCCGATGTAACGGACACCCAAGCCGAGCCCGAGCCCTTCGACGGGGACGCCGGACTGGAACGTGTATTTGCCAAACGCGGCGAAGGAATTCCGCGGTATGCCGGAGAGCTCATTGCCGGTCGTATCGGGATTGCCCTGCGTGATCACCACGTTGAGATGGGTGTAGGCGGCGGTGAGATCGAATCCCTGCTTGAGCGCGAGCTTCGCCTCGAGCTCCACGCCCTTCGATTCGACCTGACCGGTTGCCGTCTGGAACGCCATGTTGTTGGGATCGGTGCGCAGCACATTGTCCTGCGTGATGTCGAACACCGCGGCGGTCAACAGCACCGGAACATGCGGCATCTGGTACTTGATGCCGGCTTCCGTTTGCTCGCCGGTGGTCGGCTTGAACGGCGATCCCGATGCGTCGACGCCGACCTGCGGGCTGAATGAAGTCGCGTAGCTGACATAGGGCGCAAGGCCATTGTCGAAGACGTAGCTGAGGCCCGCGCGGCCGGTAAAGGCGGTCGCCTTTTGCGTTGACGGCAAGCCGTCGAGACCCGCGGTCGTCGTCTGCGATACCCGGCTCTGGCGACCGTTGAGCGTCAGGACGAAGCCGCCGAGCCTGGCCTGCTCCTGGCCATAGACACCGACCTCGTCGGTCGACTGCTTGTTGAAGATCGAGAATGCCGGCGCCGCGATGGCCTGGGCGCCGTAGTTCATGGTCAGGAGATTGAGATCGGGAGCGGCGCCATATCCGATCTTGTCGTTGTAGTAGGAATGCCCGTAGTCAACGCCGAACAGGGCCGTGTTCCTGATCGCGCCGAGCATGAACTTGGCTTCGGCCTGATTGTCGAGCGTCACAGTATTGAAGCTGTCCAATATGCGCCAGGCGGAGCGCGACGCCAGATTGGTGCTGCTGTCGATCGAATCGATCTGGGTGTATTTCGCGTCCACGTCGACCTGATAGAAGCGGAAGTTCTGCCGCACCGTCCACACGTCGTCGACATTGTGCTCGAACGCGTAACCGATCCGATACTGCTTCTGGTCCATGGCGCTGAAGGCCGGATCATTCGAGTAGATGTTGGTCAATTGACCGTCAGCCGTGCGGAAGTTGCCGATGCTCGCGGCGGTGCGGCTGGTTTGATATTCGCTCAGGATGGTGAAGGACGTATCGGTGTCCGGCCGCCAGGTCAAAGCGGGCGCGATGTAGGCGCGATCGTCGTCATTGCCGGGATACCAGGTCTTCGCATCACGGAGCAAACCCGTCAGCCGGTAGTACAGTTGATCGCTGCCGGGCACCGGGCCACCGATATCGAAACTGCCCTGGTGACGGTCATAATTGCCGGCCTGCAGCTGCACCTCGCCGAACGGCGTCAACGTCGGCCGCTTCGTGGTGACATCCACGATGCCGCCCGGAGAGCCAAGGCCGTAGAGACCCGAAGCGGGACCACGGAGGATTGATAAGCTGTCGAGACCGTAGGGTTCGATCTTGGGAATGGCGAAGTTGCCGCCACCCTGGCGCAGGCCGTCCCGATAGATCCCCGTATAGGTCGCATCGAAGCCACGGATGTAGAAACTATCGAACCGCGGATCATAGCCGAATGCCGTGGTCGTGACGCCGGGCGTGTAGTTGACGGCGTCCTTGAGTGTCTGAACGTTGCGATCCCTGAGCTCCTTCTGCGTCACGACCGAAAGCGATTGCGGCGTCTCGAGCAGCGGCGTGTTGGTCTTGGTGCCGGCGGTGCTGTTGGTTGCCACGTATCCGGTCGTCACGCCGATCGCGCCTCCGGCGCCTTGCGCCCGCGGAGCCTGGCTCTGAACGGGCGCCGCATTGCGGCGCTGGTTTACAGCAGTCGTTCGCGAAGTCCTGGTGCGCTGACTTGAAGCAACGGCGCCGCGCTTCGTTGCCACATCAGGTTGATTCACCGTCACCGGAGGGAGCACGCTTACATTGTTCGGCGGAGCACTGGTTTGCGCCTGAGCGTTGGCGACGTTTGCCCCCGCTGGCACGAGCAACACCGAACCGAGAAACGCCGCATTGATCGCAGCCGTTGATCCGAGCAAGCCGCGCATGCTCCGCGACGAAGCCATTCCCACCAAACAATCCCCACACTGCCCAGGAAATCTTGACCGAGCCGCGCGTTCGCAACTCAGCGGGCATCGATTGGGGCGGACTTTTATCGGCGGGTTGAGCGAAATTCCACACGCGCAAAATAGAATCCATTGAAGCGCACCCGATGCGAAACACTGGAACGATTCAAGATGCGCAACACTGGAGCGATTCAAAAACGACATGCTGTCGCAGCACACTTGCAGCGCGAAGAATGCGATGCGCGTCTTCGCTCTCTCAGATTGCTCGATCGCGAGGCACGCAGCGATCGTTCAATGATGCTGATTTCGTCCTGCAACCCCTTGGCATTGTGCGCGATCAAAGCCAACACCTCGCAAGTGATGCGCGCTATCCATGTCATCGCATCTAACGGGGCGAGCGAACGTGCGCTCGATGTTAGGCTGCGCGAAGCAGCCATCGCTCCTCGACAAGCAAGCTGCGAATTGGATTGCGTCCGCCTTCGCCGAGCTTCGGCGGACAAGTCGTCGCTTCAGCGCAAAATTGCTTTGCAATTTTGTCGCGAGCTTCTCGCAATGGAGGTGGTGCAAAGCGTCACAGCCTCTCGAGATGAGAGGCGATACATTCAGGCGCGCGACGTCAGTGCGCTGCGCCCTACTTCTGCTTGGGCAGCAGGCCCTTCAGCTTTTCCATGTCCTTGACGTTCATCTTCATGCCGCCGGGCATGACGATGTCACCGGGCTTCTGGTCGGCCTTGCAGGCGCCAAGCCATTTCGCCTCGATGGTCATCGTGGTGTCGCGGGTGCCGGCCGCGCCGCCCTCGGAATGCGAGGTGCTCTTGACCATGTAGGCGGAATTGAAGTCGCCGACGATCTCGGCGTGGCTCTGCACCGTCATGCCGGCGACGCTGCAGACGGAATCGCTGACATAGCCGGTCGCGGTCTTCTGGATATCCTGCTTGGAGCAGACTTCCTTGGCCATCGGCGATGCCGCCGCGCTCATTTCCTTGTCGGTGGTCTCGTCGGTGCAGTGCTGCATGGTGATTTCCGGCATCGGCCCGCCGGTACGCAGCATTTTCATCTCCCACAGCCCGGCCTTGCGGGTCGGCAGGTCGACGGCACTTGCGGCGCCGGCGGACAAGACAAGGCAAACAGCCGAACCAAGCAAGGCAAGCTGTCGGGTCATGCGGTGAGCTCCCGGCTGAACGATCGGAGAATGGAGCGGCGCGCTCAGTAGAGCGTGCGCACCGGCCTCTGAGCCGCGCCGTAGGGCACCCAGCGGCACGCAAAGGAGAGATAGCCGCCCGGATAGCGCTGCACCGCAAGGAACTTCACCACCTTGCCGTAGGAGGCGCAGTGATCGACAGCGAGCTGCCGGGCGTCGCTCTGGACCGCCAGCGTATAGGCGATAATACCGCCGGTATCATTGCCCTTGAACGGCGGCACCGGCTGCATCCAATCGGCTCGCGCCGGTACGACGGCCAGCATCCCGCAAACGGCAACCAGGCACGCGGCCAATTTCCTTCGCATCGCAGACTCCATTTCGCTTGAAGCAACATAGAGTGCGCCGGCCACCGTGAAAAGAACGAGCCGGTCGCTAGAAGTGGACTTCTCCGCAGGTGTTGCCGCGCTGCACTTGACCTTGCCGGGGCTTCGCGGCACCGTCCGCGCATCGGATCATCGGGTGGATTCCCATGCGCAACCTGTTCAACTCCCGCACTAAACTCGGCCAAAAGCTTGGCCTCGGCGCCGCACTCGTGGTCGGCCTGCTGGCGTTCGGGGGTACGGCCGAGGCCGCCAATCCGTTCGAGCTGAATTTCTGGCTGTCCGGCCCGCGCTATGACGGCAATGTGGCGCCCTGCGAGAGGGCGCTGAGGGTCATCAGCGAGCAATTCCAGGAAAAGGAAGCCACTTTCTGGAATTCGCCGCTCGTGATCACCGGCTTCAACCGGATCCACGAAACCGCCTTCCGCCCCTGGCAGGCCGACAATATTCCGCGTCGCTATTGCTCGGGCGACGTGATGTTGAGCGACGGCAAGGTGCGCGGCGTACACTATTCGATCATCGAGGACGGCGGTTTTGCCGGTGTCAGCGACTCACTCAGCCTCAGCCCAGGCGTCGAATGGTGCGTGACCGGGCTCGACCGCAACTGGGCCTACAACCCGTCCTGCAAGGCCGCCCGGCCCTAATCTCCGACCAGATTGCTGACAGCAGAAGCCGCCGCCATTCAGACGGCGGCTTTTGTTCTTGAAATGTTCCGGTGGCCTGTTAGGCTCCGGGCGGTCGAGTGAGGGGAGCGTTTGATGCCGCGGTTGGTCACAATTTCCCGATTTCTGATTTCGATTGCCTTTGTTCTATGCGGTGCGGTGGGGGCATCGGCCCAGGATCGCCGCCAGAATGCGCCGGGCGAGTTCGATTTCTACGTATTGTCGCTGTCGTGGTCGCCTTCGTTCTGCGAGGCGGCGAGCGAGCGCGGCAACAATGGCCGTGGCGCGCAGGCCCAGTGCAGCGGACGGCCGTATTCCTTCGTGGTCCACGGCCTATGGCCGCAATATGAGCGGGGCTTTCCGGAATACTGCCAGCGGCCCTCGCCGCGGCTCGCCCGCAACATCATGACCTCGATGCTCGACCTGATGCCGGCGCCCGGGCTGATCTACAACGAGTGGGACAAGCACGGCACCTGCTCCGGCCTCGGCGAGCGGGCCTATTTCGAAGCCATCCGCAAGGCCCGCGCTGCGGTGAAGATCCCCGAGGAATTCCTGCAATTGTCGGAGCCGAAGACGATCGCGCCCGACGAGCTGGAGGCGGCGTTCATCAAGGTCAATCCGGGACTCAGCAGCTCGGCGATCGCGGTGACCTGCGACAGCAGGCGGCTCAGCGAGGTGCGGATCTGCCTGAGCAAGGACCTGCAATTCCGTTCCTGCGAGGAAACCGACCGCCGTGCCTGTCGCCGTGATCAGGTGCTGATGCCGCCGGTTCGCGGCGGCTAGAGCGTTTTTGAGCGAAAACCTGTCCCAGACTTGATCCGGGATGGGCACCGCTTCGCGTGAAGACAACCCGTCAAAACAGGAAGCTGGAGCTCCGGTTCTGATTTCAGTCAGAACCGAAAATGCTCCAGCCCATTGCTTCGCGCCATTGCGAGGAGCAATCCATGACTTTCTCATGGTGAGACGGATTGCTTCCGTCTTCGCTTTCCGGACTTCGGCGGACAAAGTCGCTCCCCCCGCAATGACGTGGTAATTGCTATCCCATGAACTACCGTCACGCCTTTCACGCCGGCAGCTTTGCCGATGTCATCAAGCACATCGTGCTGGTACGCATGCTGACCTATCTGCAGGAAAAGCAGGCGCCGTTCCGCGTCATCGACACCCATGCCGGCGCCGGACTCTATGACCTGACATCGAGCGAAGCGCAGCGCAGCGGCGAATGGCTCACCGGCATCGCGCGGCTGATGCAGGCGCGACTCTCCGACAAGGCGCTGCCGCTGATCGCGCCGTATCTCGACATCGTCAGGGCATTCAATTCGAGAGGTGAACTGAAATCCTATCCCGGTTCGCCGTTGATCGCGCGTGCGCTGCTGCGGCCCCAAGACCGCCTCACCGCCTGCGAGATCGAACCGACGGCGCGCAAGCAACTGATCGATGCGTTGCGGCGTGATGCGCAGGCGCGCGTCGTCGATCTCGATGGTTGGACGGCGCTGCCCGCATTCGTGCCGCCGAACGAGCGGCGCGGTCTGGTGCTGATCGATCCACCGTTCGAGGCAAAGGATGAGTTCGAACGACTGGCCCGTGCTTTCACTGAAGCGTTCGCGAAATGGCCGACCGGCGCGTATCTTTTGTGGTACCCCGTAAAATCCCGGAGGGCCACCGACGAGCTCGCGCACAGCGTTGCCGCAGCGGCAGCAACAAGCCAGCCTGCCGGCAAATGCTTGCGTTTGGAATTCAGTGTGGCACCGCAAGAAACCGACGGCGGCCTCGTATCCACCGGCCTTTTGATGGTGAATCCGCCGTGGACGTTGGCAGGTGAGCTGAAGATCATCCTGCCCGAACTCGAGAAGCCGCTCGGTCAAGGCGGCGCTGGCCGCTTCAGACTCGAGACGCTCAAGGCTTAATCCGCAGCACCCACTGAAAAGTTCGAATTGATCGTAGGCAACGCGCGCGGAACCGTATTATGCTCATCCTGTTACGACTGGCTTTACGTTCCGCTTCCGCGAATGGTTGCGGCGGAGTGACAAGGCCGAAATAAATCCAGGCAGACCGGCGGCGTGACACCGGCCTGTTCAGGTGGCCAAGCTTCCGACAAGCGAATGTCGGTCAACCGCTACGCGGCGTGCGCGTAGCGGTGGAGCAATACGGGGGAGGAGTTTTCCCGATGGCCATGACTGGGACAGTCAAGTTCTTCAACGGAGAGCGTGGCTACGGCTTCATCAAACCTGACGATGGCGGCCGCGATGTGTTCGTTCACATCACAGCTGTCGAGCGTGCAGGATTGAAGGACCTGACTGAAGGACAGCGCATTACGTTCGAGGTTGAACCAGACAAGAAGGGCAAGGGCCCGAAGGCGGTCAACCTGGTGGTTTCATGAGGAGCGCTCGCGGCGCGCGGCTCGTGATGAACGCCAAATGAAGCGTTGCGTGTGATTTGACTGCCGGGCGCGGGGCTCGCGCTCGCTGCGTGACCACCTGCATGATGCGGACGCGACTGGCGGTGCCCGCATAGCCGACACGTGCGGCGCGATTGGCTTCGCGAACGCCGTGGCGTGCGTGCTGCTGCGCATGATGTCCACGTCATCAGCACAAAGAAAAACCCGACCGCGCGAGGCGCGGCCGGGAGTTGATATCTGACGTTTTCTTGTTCTCAGAAGTGATAGTTGATGCCGGCGCGAACCAGGCTGAAGCTGTAGCCGTTCGACGCGCCGCCGGTAATCGTGAAGTTGCTGCTGGCGAGATCGATGTAGAGATACTCGATCTTGGCGCTCCAGTTCGGGGCAAAGCCCATTTCGGCGCCGGCGCCGACGGTGAAGCCCGCATTGGTATGCGTCTCCGAAATGCCGAAGGTTTCGCCGCGCAGCTCGCCGAAGGCGAGACCGCCGGTTGCGTAGAACAGCACGTTGTTGACCGCATAGCCGGCGCGGCCGCGCACCGTGCCGAACCACGGATTGGAGAACTTCCAGGGCGCGAACCGATCGTCCGCTGCGGAGCCCTGGATATCGGCTTCGATACCGAACACCCAGGGGGTGCCGTTCTGGAAATTGTAGCCGGCCTGCACGCCGCCGGCGAAGCCGGACGGCTTGGTCGGGTTGTTCTCGACCGAACCCCAGCCATAGCCGATGTTGCCGCCGAGGTAAGGGCCGGCCCAGCTATAGGCGTTGAGCGGCTGATGGACGGTATAGGGCGATCCGTAGTTGAGGTCGGCCGACGCCGCCGAGGTCGTCCAGCCTGCGACGATCAGTGCCAGCGCACGCGCAACCAACCGGGTCATTATACTCTCCACCACGCAACTGCCGCAGCCCGCCGGCCAAGGCCAGCGTGGTTACGGAATTCCACTTTTTTCGCTAAGGTTTATCGAGAGTTTTAAGTTAAAGGGCTGTTAAGCCCGGTTACCGGCCCGCTCATCAATCTTAACAATGTGTTACCCACCCACCCGGGTCGACCCGCGGGGTCGGTAACCTCCTGCAATCGGGCTTGTTTTTCTGGCGCCGCCAACGCTGGCGAGCGGTCGCCCAAGCGCTTAATTTACGGCCCATGGTTCACGATTCTCCCGAACGTCCGACGCCGGCCCCGAAGCCACGGCGCGGTTCAAAGTCCGACCTGCCACAGGACGATCCGACGCTCGACACGAGCGACGTCGATCCCGAAACCTCCGCAGCCGAGGAGGAGGATGAGGCGCGTCTGCCGGACGCTTCGGACGACGCCACCGAGGCGGTTGCCGAGGGCACGCTCTCGGTCGGGCACGCCGCGATCGAGAACGCGGTTCGCCTCGCCCCGACCTCGCCCGGCGTCTACCGCATGCTCAACGCCGCCAACGACGTGCTCTATGTCGGCAAGGCGAAGAACGTCAAAAAGCGGCTGTCGTCCTATGCGCGGGCCAACGCGCCGCTGCCGGCGCGCATCCTGCGCATGATCGCCCCGACCACGCATGTCGAGATCGTCTCGACCACGACCGAGACCGAAGCACTGCTGCTCGAAGCCAATCTGATCAAGCAGCTTCGCCCGCGCTTCAATGTGCAGCTGCGCGACGACAAGTCGTTTCCCTATATCCTGATATCAGGCGATCACTGGGCGCCGCAGATCCTCAAGCATCGCGGCGCGCAGTCGCGGCCCGGACGCTATTTCGGCCCGTTCGCCAACGCGGGCGCGGTCAACCGCACCATCACCGCGCTGCAGCGCGCCTTCCTGATCCGCTCCTGCACCGACGGCTTCTTCGAAAGCCGCACCAGGCCCTGCCTGCTCTATCAGATCAAGCGTTGCGCCGGCCCCTGCACGCGCGAGATCGATTTCTCCGGCTACAGCGAGCTGGTGCGCGAGGCGACCGAATTCCTCTCCGGGCGCAGCCACGCCGTGAAGGAGCTGCTCGCGGCCGAGATGGAGAAAGCCTCCGGCGAGCTCGAATTCGAGACCGCGGCGCTGTACCGCGACCGGCTCGCGGCGCTGTCGGCGATCCAGTCGCAGCAGGGCATCAACCCGCGCACGGTCGAAGAAGCCGATGTGTTCGCGATCCATCAGGAAGGCGGCTATTCCTGCGTCGAGGTGTTCTTCTTCCGCACCGGCCAGAACTGGGGCAACCGCGCCTATTTCCCGCGGGCCGAGAAGAGCTTTACGCCCGAGGAGGTGCTGTCCTCGTTCCTCGCGCAATTCTACGACGACAAGCCGCCGCCGAAGCTGATCCTGCTGTCGCACGAGATCGAGGAAAGCGCGTTGCTTGCCGACGCGCTGTCGGTCAAGGCCGGATCGAAGGTCGAGGTCTCCGTGCCCAAGCGCGGTGAGAAGAAGGAGCTGATCGGCCACGCGCTCACCAACGCGCGCGAGGCGCTCGGCCGCAAGCTCGCCGACACCGCGACGCAAAGCCGGCTGCTCGAGGGCATGGTCACCACGCTCGGCCTGCCGCACACGCCAAAGCGCATCGAGGTCTACGACAACAGCCACATCCAAGGCACCAACGCGGTCGGCGCAATGATCGTGGCCGGCCCCGACGGCTTCATGAAGAATCAGTACCGCAAGTTCAACATCAAGTCCGAGGGCCTGACACCCGGCGACGACTACGGGATGATGCGCGAGGTGCTGGAGCGCCGCTTCAAGCGGCTGCTGAAGCCGCCGGAGGGCGAGGCCGCCGCCAAGGACGGCGCAAAGACCAAGGCGGACGACGATTCGTTCCCGCAATGGCCCGACCTCGTCATCATCGACGGCGGCCGCGGCCAGCTCAACGCGGTCAGGGAAATTTTCGGGAATCTCGGGCTGACCCAGGTCTCGCTGATGGCGGTGGCCAAGGGACCGGAGCGCGACGCCGGGCGCGAAACCCTGTTCATGCCGGACCGCGAGGCCATCAAGCTGGAGCCGCGGGACCCGGTGCTCTATTTCATCCAGCGGCTGCGCGACGAGGCCCACCGCTTCGTGATCGGCTCGCACCGCAAGCTGCGCAAAAAGGACATCCGCGAGGCCGGCCTGCAGGAGATCCCAGGGATCGGCCCGTCGCGCAAACGTGCCCTGCTGCACCACTTCGGAACTCTCAAGGAGATCGAGCGGGCCTCGATCGCCGACCTCGGCAAGGTTCCCGGCGTCAGCGCCGAGAGCGCCCGCAAGATTTTCGAGTTTTTCCACGCCCAGCCGGGTTAAACGAAAGACGAGTCATCAGGGCGTCGCCCGCGACGGGGCAACTAGGGCATGATGCGGGCAATGTTCCCTCGCGACAAACGCGAGGCGTTTGCGCGGAGATCATGCATAAACAAGGAGCTAAAGTGCCATGAGGATTCGGCGTAATCTCACCGCGCTTTGGCCTGCGCACGGTTGACCTTCTTGCTTCAGCGGTATTGGTAGAACGGATGAACATCGCCACGACCCGGGGACAGCCCAAGACCTTGTCCCTCCCGAATATCCTGACCTATGCCCGGATCGCCGCCATCCCGGTGGTGATCGGCTGCGTCTACTGGCAATCGATCCTGGACGGCCCGCTGTGGCTGCGCTGGGTGGCGCTGGCGGTATTCATCGCGGCGGGGATCACCGATTACCTCGACGGTTACTACGCCCGGATGTGGGACCAGCAGTCCGCATTCGGCCGGATGCTTGATCCGATCGCCGACAAGCTTCTGGTCGCCTCCAGCCTGTTGATGCTGGCCGCCGACAACTCGATCCATGGCTGGACGCTGTGGGCGGCGATCGTGATCCTGTGCCGCGAGATCCTGGTCTCGGGCCTGCGCGAATATCTCGCAGGACTGCGGGTCAGCGTTCCCGTCACCAAGCTTGCGAAATGGAAGACGACGATCCAGCTGGTGGCGATCGGCTTCCTGATCGCCGGCGAAGCGGGCGAGCAGGTCGTTCCGGCGACCACCCTGATCGGCATCGTGTTGCTCTGGATGTCGGCGATCTTCACGATCTACACCGGCTGGGATTACTTCCGCGCCGGCATCCATCACCTCATCAAGGAGGATGAGGGATGAAGCTGAAATATTTCGCCTGGGTCCGTGAACGCGTCGGCAAGGCCGAAGAGATCATCGAGCCGCCGGCCGGGGTGCGCACCGTCGGCGACCTGATCGGCTGGCTTGCCGCGCGCGACGATGCCTATGCCTATGCCTTCGAGAAGCCCGCGGTGATCCGGGCCGCGATCGACCACGCCCACGTCAAATCGGACGCGGCGATCTCCGGCGCCCGCGAGATCGCGTTCTTCCCGCCGATGACCGGCGGTTAAATCTTCCGATGACCGTTGCAGCGACCATCCGTATCCAGGAAGCCGACTTCGACGTCGCGCAGGAGATCGCCGGCGTAAGCAAGGGCCGTACCGATGTCGGCGCGGTCGTCAGCTTCAGCGGCATCTGCCGCGGCAGCGAACAGGGCGAGCCGATCGCGGCGCTGACACTCGAACACTACCCTGAAATGGCGGAAGCCGAGATTGCGCGCCACGCCGACGAGGCACTGTCGCGCTGGCCATTGCAGGGCCTCACCGTCATCCATCGCTTCGGCCGCATCGCGCCTGGCGAGAACATCGTGCTGGTCGTGACCGCCTCGGCGCACCGGCAGGCCGCGTTCGAGGCAGCCGAGTTCCTGATGGACTATCTCAAGACCAACGCACCGTTCTGGAAGCGCGAGGAAAGCGCGCGCGGCACCGGCTGGATCGAGGCGCGCGACCATGACGACGCGGCCGCCGCGCGCTGGACCAAATCCTGATGGCCAAGCGCAGCAAAGTGCCGGCCAGGCGCGGCCCCGCCGCGCCGAGAGCGCCCAAGGTCGGCGCCCGCGAGCTTCAGACCCTGTTCGATTTCCTGCGCTACGCGGTCAGCCGCTTCAACGCGGCAAAGCTCGTGTTCGCGCACGGCACCACCGATCCGGTGGCCGAGGCCGCATTCCTGATCTGCGAGACGCTGCACCTGCACCCCGACCAGTTCGAGAGCTTTGCCAACGCGCGCGTCACCATTGCCGAAGGCAGGCAGATCCTCGACTTGATCGAGCGGCGGATCGCGACGCGAAAGCCGGCCGCTTATCTCGTCAACAAGGTCTATATGCGCGGCCTACCATTCTATGTCGACGAGCGCACCATCGTGCCGCGCTCCTTCATCGGTGAATTGCTGGACTCGCATTTCCGCGGCGATGAGGACGGCACCTCGTTGATCGGCGACCCAGAGGACGTCGAAAGCGTGCTCGACCTCTGCACCGGCTCCGGCTGTCTTGCGATTTTGGCCGCCAGGCATTTCGCCAACGCCGCGGTCGACGCGGTCGACATTTCCAAGGATGCGCTGGAAGTCGCCGCGCGCAACGTCGCCGACTACGGCCTCGACGATCGCCTGACGCTCCATCGCGGCGACCTGTTCAAGCCGCTCGGCGTCCGGCGCTACGATCTCATCATCTCGAACCCGCCCTATGTCGACGCTAGCGGCATGGCGGCGCTGCCGCGCGAGTGCCGCGCCGAGCCGAAGATCGCGTTCGACGGCGGCACTGACGGGCTCGATATCGTCCGCCGCCTGCTCGACGAGGCCAGGCAACATCTGACCCCGCAGGGCGGCCTGCTCTGCGAGATCGGCCGCGGCCGCGACAATCTCGAGGCTGCCTATCCGAACCTGCCGCTGCTCTGGCTCGACACCGAGGACTCCGAGGGCGAGGTATTCTGGATCGCCGCCGCGGACCTCTGACCGGCGCGCCGCGGCCGGGTCCGGATTATTGCGGAGCCCCGGCTTCCCGAGCCCGATCTGGACGAAGCGAAAATCGTGTGCAGTTCCAGCCGGTTCCGAAGATCGCAGGCCCGTCGAATCAACAATGGTGCTAAGGTTGCGGTCCGGGGACATTCGGAGAGAGGGCGCGGGCGCGCGACATGATTCGCATTTCGACGATCTTCATCGCCATCTGCATGGTGCTCCTCGCAGCCTCGCTGGGCTTCGTGCTGTATTCGGTGGCGGGCATCAGCGGATCGGAATCGGCGATCGTGGCGCTCACCGCCCTCACCTGCCTGATCCTCTACAACGCCGTCTCGATGCGGTTGCGCGACCGCAGCGATGTCGGCGGCCAGATCGCGGATCTGTCGCGCGGCACCGCCGACCTCGCTCGCCAGGTCGCCGAATTCGGCCGCCGGCTGGCCGCGGTCGAAGGCCGCGTCGCTTCGGCCAACTCCACCGGCGCCGACCGGATCCAGGGCATGGCCGGCGAGATCAGCGAGCTTGGCGGACTGGTGAAGCAGCTTGCGGCGTCCGTCGCCCATCATGAGGATCTGCTGGCCGCAGCTCCCGTGGCGCAGCCGGTCGCCTCATTGCGCGACGATCTGCTGCAGCCCGTCCCGCCGGCACCGACCGTCGTGTTTGCGCCCCCGCCGCCACCTGCCCCTCCGTCAGCGATATCACGCAGCCAGACCCAACTCATCGGCGCGATCAGGCACGCGCTCGACGAGAACCGCCTCGACATCTACCTGCAGCCGATGGTGACGCTGCCGCAGCGCAAGGTACGGTACTACGAGGCGGTGACGCGGTTGCGCGACGAGCGCGATCAGGTCCTTGCCGCCGACGATTTCATCGAGGCAGCCGAGGTCGGCGGCCTGATCGGCCGTATCGACCACATGGTGATGCTTCGCTGCGTCCAGGTGCTGCGCCGCCTGATGATCCGCAGCAAGGATGTCGGCGTGTTCTGCAACGTGGCGTCGGCGACGTTGTCCAACCCGGCACATTTCACCCAGTGCCTCGATTTCCTCGAGGCCAACCGCGCGCTGGCGCCGTCCTTCGTGCTCGAGTTCAAGCAGGCGACCTTCCGCAATCTCGGCGCGGTCGAAAGCGAGAACCTCGCGGCGCTGGCGCAGCGCGGCTACCGCTTCTCGATCGACCATGTCAGCGACCTCCGCCTCGAGCCGCGCGAGCTCGCCGATCGCGGCGTCCGCTTCATCAAGGTGCCGGCGGCGCTGCTGCTCGACGCGAGGCAGAACGCAACCACCGATATCCATCCCTCCGATCTGTCCGACCTGCTCGGCCGCTACGGTATCGACCTGATCGCCGAACGGATCGAGGGCGAGCGCTCGGTGGTCGATCTGCTCGACTCCGATGTCCGGTTCGGCCAGGGCTTCCTGTTCGCCCCGCCCCGGCCGTTGCGGCCGGAAGGGGCATCTGCTACCGCCGAGACTGCACAGACCAAGCCCCAGGACCTCAATGGCGCCAGCACTTCCGCACCCGTCTCCAGCCCCGCAGCGCCACCGCGCACGACCGGCAGCGCTGCGCTGGCGCGCCGCGCGCTCGGTCCGAACTAACCAACGGTTCGCCTCATGACGCTGCGTTTTGTGGAGCGGCTGCGCGATCTCGTCGACGGCGTCGACGTCGTGCTGTCGGACATCTGGGGCGTCGTGCACAACGGGCTCGAATCCTTTCCCGAGGCCTGCGCGGCGCTGCACACCTTCCGCCAGCAGGGCGGCACCGTCATCCTGATCACCAACGCGCCGCGGCCGGCCGATTCCGTGCAGCGGCAGCTGCGCAAGCTCGGCGTCGCCGACGAGACTTATGACGCGATCGTCTCCTCGGGCGACCTGACGCGTCATTTTGTTTCTGATCATCCCGGCCAGAAGATCTTCTGGATCGGCCCGGAGCGCGACAGTTCGATCCATCGCGGCCTCGACGCCACCATGGTGCCGCTGGAGCAGGCCGACTACATCATCTGCACCGGCCTGTTCGACGACGAGACCGAGTCCGCCGAAGACTATCGCGACACCCTGCTGAAGGCACTCGAGCGCAAGCTCACGCTGATCTGCGCTAACCCAGACATCGTGGTCGAACGCGGCGACCGGCTGATCTATTGCGCCGGCGCGGTCGCCGAGCTCTATCGCGAACTCGGCGGCGAGGTGATCTTCTACGGCAAGCCGCACCGGCCGATCTATGAACGCGCAATGGCGCTGGCCACTGAGCGCCGCGGGCGTCCGACCGAACTCAGCCGCGTGCTCGCGATCGGCGATTCCGTGCGCACCGACCTCACCGGCGCCCATGGCTTCGGCATCGATCTGCTGTTCGTCACCCGCGGCATCCATTCCGATCAGTTCGAGGGCATCGAGCAGCTCGATCAGGCCTCGGTGAAGGAATTGTTCGGCCATCCGCCGCGCGCGCTGATGCGCGACCTGAAGTGGTAGCGGCGCTTCACAGCCAAAATATCGAAAACAACCCCATGCAAAGTAGCCGCCGGCGGCTGACGGTCGACCAGGCGACTTGACACGTCGGGCAACTCAGGGACATTCTTCCAATATTCCGAAATCGTGCAGGCACACCCTCCCGCTAAGGCTTTCGCATTGGCATTTGACGCAAATGCCCGGGACGTCTAGCGCGAAGACGCGCTTCGCGCTTCTGCCCGGGCATGACGAGATATTCAGATGGTGCGATGAACGGGCGTCTTACGCCGTCGCCATGTCCGGGAAGACCGCCTCGATCTTGGTCTTCAGCGTGGCGGCGTTGAACGGCTTGACGATGTAATTATTCACGCCGGCCTTCTTGGCCGCGATCACGTTCTCGGTCTTGGATTCCGCCGTGATCATGATGAAGGGCGTGGTCGCGAGGTTGGGATCGGCGCGGACTTCCTTGAGCAGGTCGTAGCCGGTCATCGGCTCCATGTTCCAGTCGGAAATCACCAGTCCATACTTCTTGCCGCGCATCTTGTTCAGCGCCGCCGAGCCGTCGGAGGCATCGTCGATATTCTCGAATCCAAGCTGCTTGAGAAGATTCCGGATGATGCGGATCATGGTGCTATAGTCATCAACCACCAGAACCGGCATGGACAAATCAACCGCCATCTTTCCCCCCAAAACAACTGACGCAACTGGCTTCTGCACAAACGCAGCTTTCCGCCAACGACTAACAGCAGGCGTTAAACAGCGCGTTAACCGGCTGAATCCGGATTGTTACGGATTTGACGCGATTTTCGCTACGCTTGACTTCCACGCCGCCGCCGCGTCACGGTCCGGCCCGCAACAATCATGCTTAAGAATCCTCGAAGAATCCCTGAAATGAGCACCGGCTTTATCGTTATCCGCGACAACACCCCCGCCAGCGCCATTCCGAAGGGCGCCGTGGTTGCGATGGGAAATTTCGATGGCGTCCATCTCGGTCACCGCGCCGTGATCGGCGCGGCGCTCGCGATGGGAAAGGCGCATGGCGTGCCCGCGCTGGCCGTGACCTTCGAGCCGCATCCGCGCTCCTTCTTCAGCCCGAACACCCCGCAATTCCGCCTCACGGACGAGACCAACAAGCTGCGGCTGCTCGCGGCCACGGGGCTTGCCGGCGCGGTCGTCATGACCTTCGACAAGGCGCGCGCCGGGACCTCGGCACAGGACTTCATTCACCATGACCTGATTGACCGGCTCGGCATCAGCGGAATCGCGGTCGGCTACGACTTCCATTTCGGCAAGGGCCGGGTCGGCTCGCCGAGCCTGCTGGTCAGCGAAGCGCCGCGGCTCGGCATCGAGGTCGATGTGCAGGCCCATGTCGATATCGAGGAGCGTCCGGTTTCCTCCAGCGCCATCCGCATGGCGCTCGCCGAGGGCCAGGTCACTGACGCCACCACGATGCTGGGCGGACCGTGGTTCGTCACCGGCAAGGTGATCCACGGCGAGAAGCGCGGCCGCGACCTCGGCTACCCCACCGCCAACATCCGCCTCGACAAGCATTGCGGCCTGAAGCACGGCATCTATGCGGTGCGGGTCGGCAAGGGCTCGCAACGTTTCGACGGGGTCGCAAGCTTCGGGCGGCGTCCGACCTTCGACAACGGCGCGCCGCTGCTCGAAGTGTTCCTGTTCGACTTCAAGGGCGATCTCTACGACACGGTCCTTGATGTCGCATTCATCGGTTTCATTCGCGAAGAGCTGAAATTCGACACCATCGAGGCGTTGATCCGCCAGATGGACGACGACAGCGCCAAGGCGCGCGCGGTGCTGGCCGCGGCACCCGATGCGTTCCCGCAGCTCGGAGCGATTGGTTGAACAGGACTGAGAAGCAGAAGATGCTGGCGGGCGAACTGTATCGCCCCGATGCCGAGCTCGCCGCCGACCATACCGCGGCGGAACATTGGATGACGCGCTACAACGCGTCAGGCGCCTCTTCCGCAAGCGAGCTGCACGCGCTGCTCGCCGAGCGATTCCGCAGGGTCGGCAAGGATGCCGTGATCCGCCCGCCGTTCTTCTGCGACTACGGCGGCAATATCAGCCTCGGCGACGGCGTGTTCCTGAACTTCAATTGCGTCATCCTTGACGTGGTCGAGGTCGCGATCGGCGATCGCACCCAGATCGGGCCCGCGGTGCAGATCTATACCGCCGACCACCCGCGCGACGCCGCGACCCGGCGCGCCGGGCTGGAATTCGGCCGCCCGATCCGGATCGGTAGCGACGTCTGGATCGGCGGGGGTGCCATCATCCTGCCCGGCGTCACGATCGGCGACGGCGCGCTGGTGGGGGCCGGCAGCGTGGTCACCCGGGACGTCGCCGCCGGCGCGACCGTGGCGGGAAATCCGGCCCGGCCGCGGCAGACCTAGGGCACCCCGGCAGGTCCGGATTTGCCGGCGGCGGAGGCTTTGCGATTTCCCCGCTTGGCTGCTATGGAAACCCCATGTTTTCGCGGCGCATCATACGGATTAGCGGCCCGGCTTCCGCCTGAGCCTGAAGGCTCGGCGCAAGACCGGGACTTTCGCCGTTTCACCCGCGATTGATCGCGTATCCGCGCCCTCACCTGCCAAATCAGAGCCTTCATGTCCGACAAGCCGCAAAAGACCGACGCCAACGACTATTCCAAGACCCTTTACCTGCCGCAGACGGAATTCCCGATGCGCGCCGGCCTGCCTCAGCGCGAGCCGGAAATCCTGAAATACTGGAACGACATCGGCCTCTACACCAAGCTGCGCCAAGAGGCCGAGGGCCGCGCCAAATTCGTGCTGCATGACGGCCCGCCCTATGCCAACGGCAACATCCATATCGGGCACGCGCTGAACAAGATCCTCAAGGACGTCGTGACCAAGAGCCAGCAGATGCTCGGCTTCGACTCCAACTACGTGCCGGGCTGGGATTGCCACGGCCTGCCGATCGAATGGAAGATCGAGGAGGAGAACTACCGCTCCAAGGGCAAGCAGAAGCCCGACTTCCGCGACTCCGCCGCGATGGTCGCATTCCGCAAGGAATGCCGCGCCTATGCGACGCACTGGATCAACGTGCAGCGCGAGGAGTTCAAGCGGCTCGGCATCATCGGCGACTGGGACCATCCCTATCAGACCATGAGCTATCCGGCGGAAGCTGCGATCGCCCGCGAGCTGATGAAATTCGCCGCCAACGGCACGCTCTATCGCGGCTCGAAGCCCGTGATGTGGAGCGTGGTCGAGAAGACCGCGCTTGCCGAAGCCGAGGTCGAATACGAGGACTACACCTCCGACATGGTGTGGGTGAAATTCCCGGTCACCTCGCCGGCGCATGGCGCGCTGGCCAATGCCTCGGTCGTGATCTGGACCACCACGCCGTGGACGCTGCCCGGCAACCGCGCGATCTCGTTCTCGCCGAAGATTGCTTATGGCCTCTACAAGGTCACGGATGCGCCTGCGGACAATTGGGCGAAGACGGGCGATCTCCTGATCCTGGCCGATGCGCTTGCCGCCGAGGTGTTCAAGCAGGCCCGCGTCACGGCCTATGAGAAGGTCCGCGATATCCCCGGCGACACGCTCGACGCCGTGGAATGCGCCCATCCGCTGCGCGGGTTCGGTGGCGGCTACGAGTTCACCGTGCCGCTGCTCGCCGGCGAGCATGTCACCGACGACACCGGCACCGGCTTCGTCCACACCGCGCCGAGCCACGGCCGCGAGGACTTCGACGTCTGGACGGCCAACACCCGCGAGCTCGACGCGCGCGGCATCCCGACTGCGATCCCCTACACGGTCGACGAGAACGGCGCCTACACCGCACAGGCGCCGGGCTTCACCGGAAAGCGCGTGATCAACGACAAGGGCGAAAAGGGCGACGCCAACGAGGCCGTGATCAAGGCGCTGATCGAGGCCGGCAAGCTGCTGGCGCGCGGCCGCCTCAAGCACCAATATCCGCATTCCTGGCGCTCCAAGAAGCCGGTGATCTTCCGCAACACGCCGCAATGGTTCATCGCGATGGACAAGGACATCGCGGAGAACGGCCATGCGAAGAAGGGCGACACGCTGCGCGCCCGCGCCCTGCACGCGATCTCGGTCACGCAATGGGTACCGCCGGCCGGCGAGAACCGCATCAACGGCATGATCGCCAACCGTCCGGACTGGGTGATCTCGCGGCAGCGCGCCTGGGGCGTGCCGATCGCCGTGTTCGTGCGCGAGAACAGCGACGGCTCGGCCGAGATCCTGCAGGACGAGGTCGTCAACCAGCGCATCGCCGAGGCGTTCATGGAAGAAGGCGCCGACGCCTGGTACATGGACGGCGCCCGCGAGCGCTTCCTCGGGGCCCGCGCGTCGGAGAACTGGAAGAAGGTCGACGACATCTGCGACGTCTGGTTCGATTCCGGTTCGACGCACGCCTTCGTGCTGGAAGACCGCCAGAACTTCCCGCAGCTCGGCAACATCGTTCGCAAGATCGATGGCGGCGACGACACCGTGATGTATCTGGAAGGTTCGGACCAGCATCGCGGCTGGTTCCACTCGTCGCTGCTGGAAAGCGCCGGCACGCGCGGCCGCGCGCCGTACGACATCGTGCTGACCCACGGCTTCACGCTCGACGAGAACGGCCGCAAGATGTCGAAGTCACTCGGCAACACCGTCGAGCCGCAGAAGGTGATCAAGGATTCCGGTGCGGATATCCTGCGGCTGTGGGTCTGCGCCACCGACTATGCCGACGACCAGCGCATCGGCCCGGAGATCCTGAAGAACACCATCGAGACATATCGCAAGCTGCGCAACTCGATCCGCTGGATGCTCGGCACGCTGCATCACTTCAAGCCGAGCGAGAAGGTCGGCTTTGCCGAGATGCCCGAGCTCGAGCGGCTGATGCTGCACGAACTGGCCGGGCACGCCGAGACCATCCGCAAGGCCTATGCGGAGTTCGACTACAAGACCGTGGTCGCAAGCCTCGCGGCCTTCATGAACTCCGAGCTATCGGCGTTCTATTTCGATATCCGCAAGGACACGCTGTATTGCGATCCGCCGTCGTCGGTGGCGCGCAAGGCGGCGCTGACCACGATCGACCTGTTGTGCGACGCGATCCTGAAATGGCTGGCGCCGATCCTGAGCTTCACGACCGACGAAGCCTGGCGGATGTACCGGCCGAACGCGGAGCCATCGGTGCACCTCACGCTGTTCCCCGAAGGTCTCGAGCAGTTCCGCGACGACGCCCTCGCAGCGAAGTGGGAGACGATCCGCAACGTCCGCCGCGTCGTCACCGGCGCGCTCGAGCTCGAACGCGCCGCCAAGCGGATCGGCTCCTCGCTCGAGGCATCGCCGGTGATCTACGTCGCCGACCGGCAGATGTTGGCAACGCTGTTCGACATCGACCTCGCCGAAGTCTGCATCACCTCGAACTACGAGGTGCGCGAGGGCGAGGCGCCGGCCAATGCCTTCCGCCTCGATGCCGTGCCCGGCGTTGCCGTCGTGGTCGAGAAGGCGGTCGGCACCAAATGCGCGCGCTCGTGGAAGATCCTGCCCACGGTCGGCGAGGATCGCGAATATCCCGACGTCTCGCCGCGCGACGCGCAAGCGCTGCGCGAATGGAAGGCGCTGGGGGGGACGGCTTGAGCTCGCCCGTTCGCGCGGGTGTGCTGGCGGCGGTCATCACCCTGATCGCCGACCAGGCCTCCAAGCTCTGGCTGCTGTACGTCTTTGGCATTGCCCACCGCGGCGCGGTGCAGGTGACGCCGTTCTTCGACCTGGTGCTGGCCTGGAATCCCGGGATCAGTTTCGGCTGGTTTCAGAGCGAGACCCCGGCGGCCCAGATTCTGCTGATGGTGATCAAGGCCGCCGCCGTGATCGCCCTGGCGATCTGGATGGCGCGGTCGCGGACCTGGCTGGCGACGCTGTCGCTGGGGCTGATCATCGGCGGCGCGATCGGCAACGGCATCGACCGCTTCGCCTATGGCGCCGTGGTCGATTTCGTCCTGTTTCATGTCGAGATCGGGGGAAAAACCTTCAATTGGTACGTATTCAACCTCGCCGATGTGGCGATCGTTGCTGGTGTGGCCGCCCTATTGTATGATTCCGTGATGGGGACCCCCGCCGTAAAAGCGCCCTGATCCCGGCCGATACGAACCGGTCGGCGGCCGACTTGCACCCAGCGGAACTGAGCGCTAAGCCAGTGATCGCTCGGGCGAATTTTGAGATGGAAATAGCGCGATGCGCAACACCAAAGCCCGCGGTTACCTGATCGAGACCTCCCGGATGCCGCTGATGCGCGGCCTCCGCCTGGCGTTCGTTGCGGCCGGGATCGGCCTTGTCATGACGGCCGGCCCGGTGCGCGCCGGCGACGATGACGACGATGGCGATGACGGCCTGACCTTCGAAGAGCGGATCGTCGACAATCTGATGACCGGGCTCGGCGCCAAGAGCGCGGCCAGCAAGGGCATCGACTACCGCGAGCGCTCGCCGTTGGTGGTGCCGCCGAAGCTCGACCTGCCCCCGCCGGCCTCGGCCGCCCAGGCCAATGCGCCGAACTGGCCGAAGGACCCCGATATCGCCAGGCGCAAGGCCGCGATTGCGGCGCGCAAGAAGGAAGTCAAGAAAGAGTCTTGGGAGTCGGCGATGCCGCTGACGCAGGCCGAGATCGAGGCCGGCCGCAAGCAGCAGACGGCCACCGACGGCAAGCGGGAACCGCTCGAGCCTGGTGCGAACACGAATCCGGCGCTGTCGCCGAGCCAGCTCGGTTACACTGGCGGCCTGCTCGGCATGTTCAAGGGAAACAGCAGCGAGTCCAAGCCGTTCAAGGGTGAGCCGACGCGCGATTCCCTGACCGAGCCGCCGCCGGGCTACCAGACGCCATCATCGGGCTTTGCCTATGGCACTGGACCGATGCAGCCGGTGGCGAAAGAGGGCCAGTTCGACGTCATGTCCGGAAAACCGGTGCAGTGATCGTTTGGCCCAATCACTTGGCCTGTGCGGGCGAAGGCTGACATGAGCAAAGCTTAATGCGGGGTGACGGGCGTCTCTCCGCTTCGTGACGACGGGCACGGATACGACCGTGTACGATGGCTTGCTTTCGCGCCCCGGCTGTGTGTCCGGGCTTCAACAAGGATCATGATGCCCTCACGCCGATCGATTGCCCTGTTTGCTGCCGCATTTTTTTCCACGATCCCGCTGTCGGGCGCCAGCCTCCGCGCCCAGACCACCGTCACCTCGGAACGCCCCGCCAGCTTCACGCTCGACAACGGCCTGCAGGTCGTGGTGATCCCCGATCGCCGCACGCCGGTCGTGACGCAGATGATCTGGTACAAGGTGGGCTCCGCCGACGAGACGCCCGGCAAATCAGGGCTGGCGCATTTCCTCGAGCATCTGATGTTCAAGGGCACCGCCAAGCATCCGGAGGGCGAGTTCTCGAAGACCGTGCTGCGGGTCGGCGGCAACGAGAACGCCTTCACCTCGGTTGACTATACCGGCTACTTCCAGCGCGTGCCGCGCGAGCAGCTCGCCTCCATGATGGAGTTCGAGGCCGACCGCATGACCGGCCTGATCCTGAAGGACGAGAATGTGCTGCCCGAGCGCGACGTCGTGCTCGAAGAGTACAACATGCGGGTTGCCAACAACCCGGACGCCCGGCTCACCGAGCAGATCATGGCCGCGCTCTATCTCAACCATCCCTACGGCCGGCCGGTGATCGGCTGGCACCAGGAGATCGAGAAGCTCGACCGCGAGGATGCGCTCGCCTTCTACCGGCGCTTCTACGCGCCGAACAACGCGATCCTGGTCATCGCCGGCGACGTCGACGTCAAGGATATCCGCCCGCTGGTCGAGAAGAATTTCGGCCCGATCGCGGCGCAGAAGGCGATCCCCGAGAAGCGCGTCCGGCCGCAGGAGCCGACGCCGGCCGCACCGCGCACCGTGACGCTGTCCGATCCGCGGGTCGAACAGCCGGGCCTTCGCCGCTATTATTTGGTGCCCTCGGCGACCACAGCCGCATCGGGTGAGAGCCAGGCGCTCGATGTGCTCGCGCAATTGATGGGCGGCGGCGCCAACTCCTACCTCTATCGCTCGCTGGTGATCGACAAGGGCCTCGCGATCTCAGCCGGCGCCGGCTACCAGGGCACTTCGCTCGATCCGTCGCAATTCTCGATCTCGGTGACGCCCAAGGCGGGCGTCGAGTTCGCACAGATCGAGGACGCGATCGACAAGGTGATCGCCGACCTCGCGCAGAACCCGGCCCGCGCCGAGGACCTCGAACGGGTCAAGACCCAGCTCATCGCGGAAGCGATCTACGCCCAGGACAATCAGGCGACGCTGGCTCGCTGGTATGGCGGGGCGCTGACCACCGGGCTCAGCATCGACGACATCAGGAGCTGGCCGGATCGCATTCGCGCCGTCACCGCCGAGCAGGTGCGTGCCGCAGCCGCTACCTGGCTCGACAAGAAGCGGTCGGTGACCGGCTATCTGATCAAGGATACTGCGCCGAAACGCGAGGAGAAGCGCTCGTGATCTATTCCCTGACCCGCCGTGCGGCGCTGATCGGCGGCGCCTGCGCCGCGCTGCTTTCGCTGTCATCGGCGCCCTCGCAGGCCGCGGCCAAGATCCAGCGGCTGGTGTCGCCCGGCGGCATCGAGGCGTGGTTCGTGCAAGATGCGACCGTACCGCTGATCGCGATGGAGTATTCCTTCAGCGGCGGCGCCAGCCAGGATCCGCCCGGCAAGCCCGGCGTCGGCAATCTGGTCGCCGACCTGCTCGACGAGGGCTCCGGCGATCTCGATTCCAAGAGCTATCATGAGCGGCTCGAGCGCCGCGCCATCGAGCTCAGCTTCCAGTCGAACCGCGATCAATTCCGCGGCTCGCTGCGCATGCTCAAGGACAACAAGGACGAAGCCTACGATTTGTTGCGGATGGCGCTGACCTCGGCGCGGTTCGAGCCGAAGGACGTCGAGCGCATCCGCGCCCAGACGATCTCGAACCTGCGCCGCGAATCGACCAATCCGTCGTCGCTAGCCGGCCGCAAGTTCCTCGAGCTCGCATTCGGCGATCATCCCTATGCCAGGACCGCCACCGGCACGCTCGAGAGCGTGCCGACCATCGAGATCGCTGACCTGAAGGACTATGTCCGCCGCATCATCGCCAAGGATACGCTGCGCATCGCCGTGGTCGGCGACGTCGACCCTGAGACGCTCGGCAAGCTCCTGGACAAGACCTTTGGCGGCCTGCCGGCGAAGGCCGAATTGACGCCGATTGCCGACGTCGTGGCGACCAAGCCGCCGCAGCGCGCCTTCGTCCCGCTCGACGTGCCGCAGACTGTCGTCACTTTCGGCGGCCCCGGCATCAACAGGCACGACCCGGATTTCATGCCGGCCTATGTGGTGAACCACATTCTCGGCGGCGGCGGGTCGTCGTCGCGGCTCTACAAGGAAGTGCGCGAGAAGCGCGGGCTGGCCTATTCGATCTATGAAGCGCTGGTCTGGATGGATCACTCCGCGCTGTTCATCGGCAACACCGGCACCCGCGCCGATCGCGCCGGCGAGACCGTCGATGCGATCGATGCCGAAGTCCGCCGCATCGCCGAGGAAGGCCCGACGCAGAAGGAACTGGACGAGGCGAAGTCCTATCTGAAGGGCTCGCAGATGCTGGCACTCGACACCTCCTCCAAGCTCGCGCAGGCGATGCTGCAATACCAGCTCGACAAGCTGCCGATCGATTACATCGAGAAGCGCAACGCGATCGTCGATGCGGTGACGCTCGACGACGCCAAGCGGGTCGCCAAAAAGCTCTGGGGCAACGGCCTGCTCACCGTGATCGTCGGCCGCTCCCCGCAGGCCGCGGCGCAACCGGCGTCGGCGCCGCCGAAGGCGAACTGACGCGCTTCGGCACGTACCGACTTCTACACACACCTCCGTTGTGGCCACCCCTCTCCCCCAACCCTCCCCCGCAAGGGGGGAGGGAGCCTGACAGGCGTGCTCACCTCACATCGCTTCACTGCGGCGTTGAGGTGCATGAGATAGGGTAAGGGACGCACCGGCGGATGGGCTCCCTCCCCCCCTTGCGGGGGAGGGTTGGGGAGAGGGGTGGCCTGCACTCCGAACGCAGACGTCACGAACGCTGCATCAACCCAGGCCAAGCACAGCCAAACCCGCTATCCTGCGGTCGCCGATTCTTGCCTTACCGGGTGATGTCATGCTGCGGGTGTCCCGCGACCTTACGATCGACGAGAACGACATTGAGATCGTGTTTGTCCGCGCCTCCGGACCGGGCGGACAGAATGTCAACAAGGTCTCGACCGCAGCACAGCTCCGCTTCGACACGCACAAGATCACGCTGCCGCCGGACGCCGCGCAACGGCTGGCGCGCCTCGCCGGCAGCCGCATGACCAAGGACGGCGTGATCGTGATCCAGGCCTTCCGCTTTCGCACCCAGGACCGCAATCGCGCCGACGCGATCGAGCGGCTGCTCGAGATGCTGAAGGAAGCGATGGTGCGGCCGACACCGCGGCGGCCGACCAGGCCGACGCTCGGCTCCAAGCAGCGCCGGCTCGAAGGCAAGAAGCACCGCAGTGACATCAAGGCCGGCCGCGGCACCCGCCGTTTCGACGATTGAGGAGCACCGGACGCAACGCACGCGCGGCGCGGCGTCCGGAATCCCGCCTCAGTACTTTTTGGTCCCCGGCGCCATCTCGGAACCGCTGGACTTCGGAGTGGCGTGGCCGCTGCCGACCGTTCCCTTGCTGCCCGACTTGGCAGTGGCGCCGCCCTTCTGCGTCGTGGTGCCGGGTTGCGCCGCCATTTCCTCATCGCCGCTGCCGGACATGCCGCCGCCCTGCTGCACGGTACCCCTGCCCTGTGCACCGCCGCGAAGCTGGGTATCCGATGCGGCCCCTTGCGCCAGAACGGGGCCGGCCATCGCGGCCGAGACGGCAAGGGCGAGCACGCTGGTTTTCACAAACGTCATCCATTTCTCCTGGACTTTAATTGACGATGGACGGAGCGGCGCTCGTATGCGCCGTTTGCAGCGCCGACCCTGAACCCCATCGCGCGAGACTGAATTTTCCGCAAACGGCGCACGCGCAATGCAAGCTACGTCGTGTGGTGATCGTGCAGGGATTTCGCGGTCATTTTGCGGATTTGTCGTTCGCATATGCGGCAACGATCAGTTCCGCGCCAGATCACCGCCCATCTTTGTTCTGCGGTGAAACAGCCCGCTACTACCAACGTCCGATTTCAGCCTCCTACAGTCACCGCACAGAGGCGGTGATGTATATGACAAAGCTGCGGGCCAAGTGGACGTTGGCGCTGGGATTTTGCAGCGCGATGTTTGCAGTGCAAATGGCCGGCGCGCAAATGCCATTGCCTGCCGCCAAACCGCCCGATGGGGCGACGCTGTTCAAGCAGCAATGCGCGACCTGCCATACCACCAACACATCGGATCCCGTCCGGCAGGGACCGTCGCTCTTCAAGATCGTCGGCCGCCATGCTGGCCAAGCCGACGGCTTCAAATATTCCGCGGGCTTTACGAAGGCGGATTTCGTCTGGGACGACGCCAGGCTCGATGCCTGGCTGGCCAATCCGCAGGAGGTGATCCCTGGCGCCGTGATGGCCTATCGGCAGGCCAAGCCGGAAACCCGCGCCATGATCATCGCCTATCTGAAGGAGCTGAACTGAATGGCGAAACCCGTGCACTCGATGATCCGCGTGTTCGACGAGGCCAGGGCGCTCGACTTCTACAAGCGCGCGTTCGGCCTCGAGATCGCGGATAATCTGCGATTTCCCGATTTCGCGCTGATCTATCTGCGCCATCCCTCCTCGCCCTTCGAGGTCGAGCTCACGGTCAATTTCGACCGCAAGGAGCCCTATGCGCTCGGCGACGGCTACGGCCACCTCGCCATCGTGGTCGATGACGTCGACGCCGAGCACGCGCGCTTCGAAAAGGAGAAACTGTCGCCCGGGCCGCTGCGCGACTTCAAGCATGACGGCAAGACGCTGGCGCGCTTCTTCTTCGTCTCCGATCCCGACGGCTACAAGATCGAGGTGATCCAGCGCGGCGGGCGGTTCGGTTAATCCAATTACAAGAAATGTCTACGGAGGAAACCCATGAGAGAAATCGATCGACGCAGCAAATATGACCGGCGTGTCTTCCTCAAAGGCGCAGCCGCCACCGCACCGGCAGTCGCGATCGCGACCTCCACCGGGCTTGGCATCACCGACGCGTGGGCCGATGAGGCCTCGACGCTGCCGCCGGCCACGCTGAAGACGCTGTTGAAGATGGCGCGCGACATCTATCCGCACGACTTTCTCGGCGACAGCTATTACATCACCGCGGTCAAGCCGTGGGATGCGAAGGCGGCGAAGGATCCGGCGGTCAAATCGCTGATCAATAACGGCGTTATCAGGCTCGATCAGGCGGCCAACGACCGCCACAAGATGCCCTATGTCCAGGTCGCCTGGGAGAACGATCGCGTCGCGCTGCTGCAGCAGATCGAGGGAAGCGCGTTCTTCCAGCAGATCCGCGGCGACCTGATCGTCTCGCTCTACAACAACAAGGAGGTGTGGCCGCGGTTCGGCTACGAGGGCTCCTCCGCCGAGCACGGCGGCTACATCAAGCGCGGCTTCGCCGATATCGACTGGCTGCCGAAGGCTTGAATCGGACAACGCTCGGGAGGAAACAATGGCAAAATTCGATTTGAATGACAGCGGCGTTGTTGTGATCGTCGGCTCCGGCGCCGGCGGCGGAACGCTCGGCAATGAACTGGCGCAAAAGGGCGTCAAGGTCGTGATCCTGGAAGCCGGTCCGCGCATCGAGAACCAGGACTTCATCAACGACGAATGGGACAGCTTCACCCAGCTCGCCTGGGCCGACGCGCGCTCCACGTCGGGAAGCTGGCGCGTCGCCAAGGACTTTGCGGGCCTGCCGGCCTGGATCGTGAAGGCGGTCGGCGGCTCGACCACGCACTGGGCCGGCGCATCGCTGCGCTTCGACGAGCATGAGTTCAAGATCAAGTCCGCCTACGGCAACATCCCCGGCGCCAATTTGATCGACTGGCCGATCACGCTCGCCGAGATGGAGCCATGGTACGCCAAGGCCGAGGACAAGATGGGCGTCACCCGCACCAACGGCATCCCTGGACTTCCCGGCAACAATAATTTCAAGGTGATGGAGGCCGGCGCCAAAAAGCTCGGCTACAAGGAAGTGCACACCGGGCGGATGGCGATCAACAGCGAACCGCGCGACGGCCGCGGCTCCTGCCAGCAGATCGGCTTCTGCTTCCAGGGCTGCAAGTCGGGCGCCAAATGGTCGACGCTCTACACCGAGATTCCGAAGGGCGAAGCCACCGGCAATCTCGAGGTGCGCCCCAGCAGCATGGTGATCAAGATCGAGCACGACCAGTCCGGCAAGGTGACCGGCGTGGTTTATGCCGACGCAACAGGCGCGATACAGCGCCAGAAGGCGCGCGTGGTCGCGGTCGCCGGCAACTCGATCGAGAGCCCGCGGCTGCTGCTCAACAGCGCCTCCAGCATGTTCCCTGACGGGCTCGCCAACTCATCCGGCCAGGTCGGCCGCAACTACATGCGGCACATGACCGGCAGCGTGTATGCGAGCTTCGAGAAGTCGGTGCACATGTATCGCGGCACCACGATGGCCGGCATCATCCGCGACGAGGCCAAGAACGATCCGAAGCGCGGCTTCGTCGGCGGCTACGAGATGGAGACGCTGTCGCTCGGCCTGCCCTTCATGGCGGCGTTCCTCAATCCCGGCGCCTGGGGCCGTAGCTTCACCAGCGCGATCGAGGGCTATCCGAGGATGGCCGGCATGTGGCTGGTCGGCGAGGACATGCCGCAGGAGACCAACCGCATCACGCTTGATCCGAAGATCAAGGACAAGTTCGGACTGCCGGTCGCCAGCGTGCATTTCGACGATCATCCGAACGACGTCGCGATGCGCGATCACGCCTACAAGCAGGGCTCCGCGGTCTATGAGGCGGTCGGCGCCACCGTGACCTATCCGACGCCGCCCTATCCCTCGACCCACAACATGGGCACCAACCGGATGAGCGAGAAACCGCGCGACGGCGTGGTCAACAAGTTCGGCCAGACCCACGACATCAAGAACCTGTTCGTCTCCGACGGCAGCCAGTTCACCTCGGGCGCGGCGTGCAACCCGACGCTGACGATCGTGTCGCTGGCGATCCGGCAGGCCGACCACATCGCCGGCGCGATGCAGCGCAAGGAGATCTAGAGCGTTCTCGAGCGAAGTGGGCACCGGTTCGCGTGAAGAAAACGCGTCAAAACAAGAAGCTAGAAGTTCGGTTCTGATTCAATCAGAACCGAACCTCCAGCAAGAAAATCCAATTCCCCTCTCACTGAAACGGCCTTGCCCGACAGGACAAGGCCGCTTTTGTTTTTTTTGCGTGATGGGGTTGGCGCGAACGCTATTCCGCGGCGTCCAGGATCGCCGCCGCCGTGCCGCGATAGTCGGGGACGACCACCGGCGCATTCGCCTTGGCGCGGTAGATCAGGCAGGAGCAGCGCAGCAGCGACGCAAAATTGTTCACCTCGCCGTGATGGTCGAGCACCTCGTTGTGCAAGGTGGTGAGGAACTTGGCCAGCGTCATGCCTTCCTTGGCCGCAATTTCCTCCAGCGTGTCCCAGAACGACATTTCCAGCCGGATCGAGGTGCAATGGCCGTCGATCCGCAACGATCGGGTGTGCGATTCATAGTCGCGTTGCGGCTGGTGCGCGAAAAGATGGCACATGGCGTTCCTCCGGCAAGAACTTATAATTTTTCTAAACGATATACCGGCGCGCGCGGCCCCACAATCGCGACGTAGGAGGTAACGCGCCGGCCGCTGAAGATGAGCGTCTTCAAGGCGATAGGCCGGAATCATCCCCATCTGGATCGGGCAGGCGCAGCGCTCCCATGCATTTGCCGGCGCAGCCATTTATAGTGGCGACGAGGCTCGAATCGCTCATCCGACATCCAATCCATGCCCGTCCGCCACCTCCCAGAACAGCTCGTCAACCGCATCGCCGCCGGCGAAGTGGTCGAACGCCCCGCGAGCGTGGTCAAGGAACTGGTCGAGAACGCGATCGACGCCGGCGCGAGCCGGATCGATGTTTTCACCGACGGCGGCGGGCGGCGCCGGATCGGCATCACCGATGACGGCAGCGGCATGACCAGCGCCGACCTTGCGCTGGCGGTCGACCGCCACGCCACCTCCAAGCTCGACGACGAAGACCTCTTGCGCATCCGCACGCTCGGGTTCCGCGGCGAGGCGCTGCCGTCGATCGGCGCGGTTGCAAAACTCGGCATCACCACGCGTCATGCCAGCGAGCCGCACGCTTGGTCGCTGTTGGTCGAAGGCGGCGAGAAATCAGAGGTCATGCCGGCTGCGCTCGGCCAGGGCACCCGCGTCGAGGTCAACGAGCTGTTCTACGCCACGCCGGCGCGGCTGAAGTTCCTCAAGACCGATCGCACCGAGGCGGAGGCGATCCGTGAGGTGGTGCGGCGGCTGGCCATGGCGCGCCCCGACATTGCCTTCACGCTGGCCGGCGAAGAACGCGCGCCGGTGACCTGGGCCGCGGCGCTGCCCGGGGCGGCCGGCCGGCTGACGCGGCTCGGCGATATCCTCGGCGCGGATTTCCGCGCCAGCGCCATCGAAGTCCGCTCCGAACGCGAGAGCGTCGTGGTCGAAGGTTTCGCCGCCGCGCCATCGCTGACCCGCGCCAATGCGCTCGGGCAGTATCTGTTCGTGAACGGCCGCCCGGTGCGCGACAAGCTGATCCTCGGCGCGGTGCGCGCAGCCTATTCCGACTACCTGCCGCGCGACCGCCATCCCGTCGTGGCGCTGTTCGTGACCTGCGACCCGCAAGAGGTCGACGCCAATGTGCATCCGGCCAAGACCGAGGTGCGCTTCCGCAATGCCGGCCTGGTGCGCGCGCTGATCGTGCATGCTTTGAAGGATGGCCTCGCGCGCGAGGGCAGACGCACCGCGGCCAACACCGCCGACGGCGCGACGTTGCAGGCGTTCCGTCCTGCCTTCACGCCGCCGCGCCCAGGCAATTGGGACTGGCGCGAATCGCCGTCATATCCGGTCAATCCGATGCGCGCGTTCGAGGGGGCGGCAGCGCCGGCGTTCGCCGAGCCCGGACAGGCCGCCTTCGATGTCGGCACGCCGACCGCCGATGTGCGCTTCGAGGCGGCTCCCGCGCCCGATCTGCTCGACCGTCCGCTGGGCGCCGCGCGCACCCAGATCCATGAGACCTATATCGTCTCGCAGACCCGCGATGGCCTGATCGTGGTGGACCAGCATGCGGCGCATGAACGCATCGTCTATGAGAGACTGAAGGCCTCGCTGGCGAAGAACGGCGTGCAACGGCAGATCCTCTTGATCCCCGAGATCGTCGAGCTTGATGAGGCGACCGTCGAGAAGCTGCTCGACCGCGCCGAGGAGCTGGCGTCGTTCGGGCTTGCGATCGAGTCCTTCGGTCCCGGCGCGGTCGCGGTGCGCGAGACACCCTCGCTGCTCGGCAAGGCCAATGCGGCGGGCCTGTTGCGCGACCTCGCCGAGCACATGGCGGAGTGGGACGAAGCGCTGCCGCTGGAGCGCCGGCTGATGCATGTCGCCGCCACCATGGCCTGCCACGGCTCGGTCCGCGCCGGCCGCCGCCTCAAACCGGAAGAGATGAACGCGCTCTTGCGCGAGATGGAAGACACGCCGAATTCCGGCCAGTGCAACCATGGCCGGCCGACCTATGTCGAGTTGAAGCTGAGCGATATCGAGAAGCTGTTCGGGCGGCGGTAGTCTCTATCCCCGTCGTCCCGGGCAAGCGAAGCGCGACCCGGGACCCAACCACCAATGTCTCGCTTGAGAGAAGCTGGGGCCACAGCGCGCTTCCACAATGCACATTCGTGGTTATGGGTCCCTGCTTTCGCAGGGACGACAGATCAGGGTGCGGTTACAGCTCGCAAAAACACGAACTCGGTGTCGTCATACGCGCGCCGCTCGAGCTCCTCGAACCCCGCGGGCGCCGCGAACGCAGCAGCCCGCGCCTCCTCCACCACGAGCAGCGCGCCCCGTGTCAGCCAGCCGCCGTCGCGCAGCGAGGCGAGCGCCTTGTCCGCGAGCCCCTTGCCGTAGGGCGGATCGAGAAACACCAGCGAGAACGGCTCGACCGGATGCGCCGGCCCGAGATCGGTGGCATCGCGGCGATAGACCTTGGTCGTGCCGCCAAGCCCGAGCGACTCGACATTGTTGCGCAGCAGCGCCCGCGCCTCGGCGCCATTGTCGACGAACAGCGTGAACTTCGCGCCGCGCGACACCGCCTCGATGCCGAGCGCGCCGGTGCCGGCAAACAGATCGAGCACGCGCGCGTCCGCGATCGGATTGTCGTAGGCGTGTATCAGGATGTTGAACACGGACTCGCGCAGGCGGTCCGCGGTCGGGCGGATCTCACGGCCCGACGGCGACGCGAGATTGCGGCCCTTCAGCCTGCCCCCGACGACGCGCATCGACCGTTACTCGTCCTTCGGCGTGAGATCGCGCTTGCCGTGATAGCCGCGCTTGGGACGGCGCGGCGGGCCGTAGCCGCTGGCCTCGTCCTCGTTGCGCGCGCGGGCTTCCTCGCTGCCGGTGCGCTGCACCAGCACGCGGCGGCCCTTGCGGTCATTGATCACGGCCCGCTTCGCCACCGGCTTGGACGGCTTGCGCGTGTCATCACCGTCGCCGGCGTCGCGCTGCTCCGGCCGCGCGAAGTCCGCACCTGCGACCTTGGCGATCTTCTCGCCCAGCTGTTCGCGCAGTACCCGCGTCTTGACCTCCTCGACCTTGCCCTCCTCGAGCTCGCCGAGCTGGAACGGGCCGTAGGAGATCCGAATCAGCCGGTTCACCTCAAGCCCAAGATGCGCCATCACGTTGCGCACCTCGCGGTTCTTGCCCTCGCGGATCGCGAACACCACCCAGACGTTGGAGCTCTGGTCGCGCTCCAGCGTCGCATCGATCGGCCCGTATTTGACGCCGTCGACCTCGACGCCGTCCTTGAGCTGGTCGAGCTGGCCCTGCGTCACCTCGCCATGCGCGCGCACGCGGTAACGCCGCAGCCATCCGGTGTCGGGATGCTCCAGCGTCCGCGCCAGCCCGCCGTCATTGGTCAGCAGCAACAGGCCCTCGGTGTTGAAATCGAGCCGGCCGATCGAGATCAGCCGCGGCAGGCCCTCTGGCAGATTGTCGAACACGGTCGGCCGTCCCTCGGGATCGGCATGCGTCGTCATCAGCCCGCGCGGCTTGTGATACATGAACAGCCGCGTCCGCTCGCGCGGCGGCAACGGCTTGCCGTCAACCGCCACGACATCGTTGTCGGTGATATCGAGCGCCGGCGAGTTGATCACGCGCCCGTTGACCGTGACGCGCCCCTGGGTGACGATCTCCTCGGCATCGCGGCGCGAGGCGAGACCGGCGCGTGCCAGCACCTTGGCGATGCGCTCGCCGGATTTCTTCGGCTTCGGCTCGGGACGTTCCCTGCGATCGTCGTAGGAGCGTTCGCGATAGGCGCCGCGGCCGCCGAAGGCCGGACGCTTCGCAAAAATCTCGCCGTCGTTTTCATTGTCGCGGCGCGGGCGATCGCCGAAACGGCCTTCGCTGCGCGGATGCTCCTGCCAGTCGGTGCGGCCTTCGGGACGCTCGCGCCGGCGGTCGCCGCCTGTATCGTCGTCGCGACCCCAGCGCGGCCGGCTGAACTTCGGCCGCTCTTGGCGATCGCCCTGCTCGCGATCGTCGCGGGAGCGCGAGAACCTGGGCCGCTCGCCGCCGCCGCGATCATCGCGCGGCTTACGATCGTCGCGCGGCGTGTCGTAACGCGGCTTGTCGAAATTGCGCGGGCCGTCGCGGAACGGACGCGAACCTCGCTCCGGACGATCGGAGCCGCCCTCGCGCTTCTGCCACGGCTTGGATTCGCCGCGCGGCGGCCGGTCGCCAAAGTCCTTGCGCGGGCCGCGGTCACCACGATCACGATCGCCCCCGCGATCCGCCGCACCGCGCTTGAACCTGCTGTCGTCGCCGAATTTCCGCGCGGGCCGGTCGCCGTCGCGCGATGGACGGTCGCCGAACGATCGCTCGCCACGCGGCGTATAGGGCCGCTTGTCGCCGTCACGCTCGCGCGAAGCGTAAGGCTTCTTGTCACCGAACTTCCGATCGGAAAACCGCCCCGCCGGGCGGGCGTCATCGCGATCGCGACGCGGCGCGCGGTCGTCGCGATTGAAGTTCGGGCGATCGCCACGCGGCGTGTAAGGGCGCTTTTCGCCGCCGCGGTCGTCGCGCGGCTTGAAGGTGCGCTTCTCGCCATCACCGTCACGCGCGGAGCGATCACGGAACGGCCGGTCGCCGCGCGGCTTGAAGCTACGCTTCTCGCCGTCGCCGTCACGCGGGGGCCGATCGCCACGGGGACGATCGTCGCGGTTGAACCTCGGCTTGTCGCCGAACTCGCGGCGCGGCGGACGGTCCTCGCGGTCGCCGCGATAGGGCCGCTTCTCGCCATCGCCCTTGCCGGCAAACTTCTTGTCGCCAAAGCCGCGTTTGGCGAATTTCTTGTCCGGTCCGCGGGCGGCGCCGGAGCGGCCCTTGCCGCCGCCGGCGCGGCCCTTGCCACCGCCGGGCCGATCACGCCGGCCGCGGGAATCGTTGTTTTTGTCGCTGTCGCGGGGCATGAATATTCTCGCTGGACGTTCAATTGGGGTGCAAGGGGACGGGCCGTACGCGCCTGTTGGCAGCGCATTTGACGCAAAACCGGCATCCACTTTTGCTGAAGGCGAAGCTACTAGCAGGTTTCTGGCAATGATACGAGGCATGACAGCCCCTTCTTTCATGGATTTGGCGCTGAAAACGGCCGAAAACGCCGGAAAGTCGGGCGAAGTTCCGATCGGATGCGTGATTGTCAGGGGTTATGAGGTGATCGCCACCGCCGGTAACCGCACCCTGACCGACCGCGACCCCACCGCCCATGCCGAGATCCTGGCGATCCGGCAGGCGGCAGAAGCCATCGGCACCGAGCGGCTGGTCGATTGCGACCTCTACGTGACGCTCGAGCCCTGCACCATGTGTGCCGGCGCGATCTCCTTCGCCCGCATCCGCCGGCTCTATTACGGCGCCGCCGACCCCAAGGGCGGCGCGATCGAGTCAGGCGTACGCTTCTTCGCGCAGCCGACCTGCCACCATGTGCCTGAGGTCTATGGCGCCGTCGGCGAGCGGGAGGCCGCGCGCCTCCTGCGCGAGTTCTTCAAGGAGCGGCGCTGACGAACCCGTAGCCCGGATGGAGCCAACGGGTCGCGCGAACGCGCGCCCGATGACAGGCTCCGCACAATCCGGGGGAAGTTCCTCCGCGAAGACGATCCCGGATTTCGCTTCGCTGCATCCGGGCTACGCAATTCTCCGCATACAAAATATCGATCCCGTCATCCCCGCGCAAAGGCTTCGCCTTTGCGCGGGGATGACGGGGGAGCAGGCTCGGGATTTGAATCAGCAGGCCCTAAGCCGCCGCGGCGTGGCCGAGTGCGCTGACGATGTTGTCGACGACCTCTTCCACCAGGATGCGATCGTCGCCCTCGCCCATGACGCGGATCACCGGCTCGGTGCCGGAGGGACGGATCAGCAGGCGGCCATGGCCGTTGAGACGCTTCTCGCCGTCGGTGATCGCGGACTTGACCTCGGCGTCGTCGAGCGGCTTGCCGCTGCGATAGCGCACGTTCTTCAGGATCTGCGGCAACGGGTCAAAACGCCGGCAGATCTCCGACACCGGGCGACGCAGCTTCTGCACCACGGCCAGCACCTGCAGCGCGGCGACGAAGCCGTCGCCGGTCGTCGAATAATCCGACATGATGATATGGCCCGACGGCTCGCCGCCGAGATTGTAGCCGCCGCTCAGCATCTGCTCGAGCACGTAGCGGTCGCCGACCGGGGTGCGGACCATCGAAAGCCCGAGGCCCTGCAGGAAGCGCTCCAGCCCGAGATTGGACATCACGGTGGTGACGATGCCGGGCTTGGAGAGGCGCCCCTCTTCCTTCCAGCTCTGCGCGATCACCGCGAGCAGCTGGTCGCCGTCGACGATGTGGCCGCGCTCGTCGACCAGGATGACGCGATCGGCGTCACCGTCGAGCGCGATGCCGATGTCGGCGCGCATCTCGCGCACCTTCCGCGACAGCGCTTCCGGCGAGGTGGAGCCGCATTCCTTGTTGATGTTGAAGCCGTCGGGCTCGACGCCCATCGGCACCACGTCGGCGCCGAGCTCCCACAGCGCTTCCGGCACCACCTTGTAGGCGGCGCCATTGGCGCAGTCGACCACGACGCGCAGGCCGTCGAGCGAGAGGTCGCGCGGCAGCGTGCGCTTGGCGAATTCGATGTAGCGGTCATGGACGCCGTCGATGCGGCGAGCGCGGCCGAGGCTCGCGCTCTGCGCCAGGCGGCGGTCGAGCGATTCGTCGAGCAGCTGCTCGATCTGCTTCTCGACATCGTCGGAGAGCTTGAAACCCTGCGGGCCGAACAGCTTGATGCCGTTGTCCTCGAAGAGATTGTGCGACGCCGAGATCATGACGCCGAGATCGGCGCGCATCGACTTGGTGAGCATCGCGATCGCCGGCGTCGGCATCGGGCCGACCAGCAGCACGTCCATGCCGACCGAGGTGAAGCCCGCGACCATGGCGTATTCGATCATGTAGCCGGACAGCCGCGTGTCCTTGCCGATCACGACGCGATGGCGATGGTCGCCACGCTGAAACACCAATCCTGCGGCCTGCCCCACCTTGAGCGCGAGCTCCGGCGTGATCAGCCCATTGGCACGGCCCCGAATTCCATCGGTCCCGAAATATTTGCGGCTCATAGTACCCCCAACACGGACCTCTCGAACCACCCGGCGAGAGAGTCCCGAACGCCCACCAGTCTAGCGTGCATCGGCCTTATAGACTGTCAGGCGCTAAGATGACTTCAAAAAATATGATGAATCATTACCGCCATCGAACCCCATGGTTCGAGCTTAAGACACTGAAAAATATAACATTCTCTCCTTAACCGCAATCCCGTAAACGCGGGCCGGCCCTAACCCTTGCCGCCTCGCTTGACGTGCTGGTCGCCCTTGCTGGGGGCCGGCTGGGTGACATTGACGGGGTCGGAACCGGGAAACGTCTCCTCCAGCCCCTCTTCCAGGGCCTCGTCGAGCCGGCGCTTCTCGGCGTTGTCGTCTGCTTTCGGCTTGGAGTTCGCCTTGGAGCCTGATTGCGTCATCGTGCTCTCCCATCCGTCTTGGCATTCATCCTGGCATTCGTCTTGGATTTGGCAGGCCATCCAACCATGCTAGATGACGGCAAGCGCGAACACCCGCAAGACTTCGCTGGATTAAGACTTCGCTGCATACGACTTGCGACATAGAAGAAGGGCCGGGAACGTCCATGAAGCACATTACCTGCATCGAAGATCTGCGCCAGCTGCACAAGCGCCGGGTGCCGAAGGCGTTTTTCGATTATGCGGACCGCGGCTCATACACCGAGGGCACGCTGCGCGCCAATTCCGAGGACCTGCAGCAGATCAAGTTCCGCCAGCGCATCCTGGTCGATGTCTCCAAGCGTAGCCTGGCGACCACGATCCTCGGCGAGCCGGCCGCGATGCCGCTGATCCTGGCGCCGGTCGGCCTGCTCGGCATGCAGCACGGCGACGGCGAGATCTACGCCTGCCGCGCGGCGCAGGCGGCCGGCATTCCCTTCACCCAGAGCACGATGTCGATCTGCTCGATCGAGGACATCGCGGCCGCCGTCGACAAGCCGTTCTGGTTCCAGCTCTACGTCATGAAGGACCGCGGCTTCATCAAGTCGCTGATCGAGCGCGCGATCGCGGCGAAATGCTCGGCGCTGGTCTTGACCGTCGACCTGCAGGTGATCGGCCAGCGCCACCAGGACATCAAGAACGGCATGACGGTGCCGCCGGAATGGTCGCTGTCGAAGCTCTTGGACTTCGCGAGCAAGCCGTCATGGGTCGCCGGCGTGCTGCGCGGCAAGCGCCGCACCTTCGGCAACATCGCCGGTCACGTCAAAGGCGCCGACGACCTCATCAAGCTGTCGGAGTGGACGGCGTCGCAGTTCGATACCACCCTGAACTGGAAGGACATCGACTGGATCCGCAGCATCTGGCCGGGCAAGCTGATCCTCAAAGGCATCCTCGATGTCGAGGACGCCGAGCTCGCCGCCAAGACCGGCGCACAGGCGATCGTGGTGTCCAACCATGGCGGCCGCCAGCTCGACGGCGCGCCGTCCTCGATCGAAGTGCTGCCGGAGATCGTCGACGAAGTCGGCTCGAAGCTCGAAATCATGTTCGACGGCGGCATCCGCACCGGCATGGACGTGATGCGCGCGCTCGCGCTCGGCGCCAAGTCCTGCATGATCGGCCGCGCCTATACCTACGGCCTCGGTGCCGGCGGCCAGGAAGGCGTCGCCAAGGCGCTCGATATCCTGGGCAAGGAGCTCACCACCACGATGGGGCTGTGCGGCGTCAACACCATCGCCGAGATCGACGATCACGTGCTGGCGGTGTAGCGCGCGCAGCTTCACACTCTTCGTCGTCCCGGGCAAGCGAAGCGCGACCCGGGACCCATAACCACAGCCGCGCGAGATTAGAACGTCGTCGGTTAAGAAGCCGATTTGAGTGGTGTGCGGTGGCTGGTGACTGAGAAGAAGGCAGCCAGGAAGAGGTACCAAAGAGCCCTTAGCCAGGCGAGGATGCGGCGGAAGTTGTAACCGACGGCGGAGAGGATGACGTTGGCGGTATCGCCGGCGCGGCCTTTGAGGTAGCAGCGGCCGAGGTGTCCGTCAGCCTTCAAATGGCCGATCACGGGCTCGATAGCGGAGCGGCGCCGCAGCTGGCGCTTGATAGTGCCGAAGACGCCGCGCTTCTGGCCGGAGATGAAGACGCGGCGCGGGTTCTGTGCGTCATGGCCGCGGTATCCCTTGTCGACA
>NZ_AUGA01000022.1:0-164952 GCF_000426785.1 Bradyrhizobium sp. th-b2 | reverse complement strand
GATGGCCGGCGGGCTCGGCAACGACACCTACTTCGTCGACAATGCCGGCGATGTGGTGACCGAAAACAGCGGCGAGGGCACCGACACCGTTCACACCACCATCACCTATGCCCTGACCGCCAACGTCGAGAATCTGATCCTGGACGGATCCGGTAATCTCACCGGCAGCGGCAACGCATTGAACAATGTTTTGACGGGCAATGCCGGCAACAATTCCCTCTACGGCAACGACGGCAATGATACCGCCTACGGAGGTGCCGGAGCTGACATCCTCGTTCTCGGCAACGGCGACGACTATGGCGATGCCGGCGACGGCAACGACTACATCTATGCGGGAGCTGGCAATGACGTTCTGATCGGCGGCGCCGGTCTCGACGTTCTGCTGGGAGAGGACGGCAATGACGTGGAGTATGGCGGTTCCGGCTTCAACTATCTGTTTGGCGGCGCCGGCACCGACACCTTGATCGGCTCGGGAGGGACTGCCGCGAGCGATGTCAACGTGATGTACGGCGAAGCCGGTGCCGACTACCTCTATGGCGGGCAAGGCACCAACTACTTCTACGGCGGCACCGGCGTCGATACGATGTTCGGCGGTTCGGGCTTGAACATCTTCATCTCGTCGGGCGAGACCGACGGCAACGTCATCTACGGCGGTTCTGGCCAGAACTATGTTTACGGCTCCAACGGCGGCGACACGGTGACCGGCGGCAGCGGCGTCGACGTGTTCCTGATGGGCACCGGAGCCGACAACATCACTGGCGGCGGCGGCGTTGACTATGCCTGGGGTGGCGGTGGGGCCGACACCTTCAATATCAGCGACACCAGCCAGGAGATCATGGTCATCCAGGACTTCAATACAGGCGGAGTGAATGACTTCGTCAACTTCGCGGGCACATCGCTGCATTCATTCGCCGATGTCCAGGCCCACGAGACCTACGTTGCCGGGATCAACACCACGATCATCACCGACGCCGCGGGCAGCGCGGTTTGGCTGATCGGCATCGCGCCGGGACAGCTGGACGCGAGCATGTTCAAGTTCAGCTGACCGACGCCGTGATCGCTTGAACTTGTCAGACCTACGAGAGAAGGCCGCCTGTCGAGGCGGCCTTCCTGTTTTCAAACGTCCAGCGCTGGGCCATGAATTCCCAGTCCAGATAGCGCGGCAAGGACCACGCCCATCAACTGTTGCTTCATTCACGCAAATTAAGAAGAGCCGGTGAGGTTCCTTTTAGCGCGAACTGCAACGCAGCGCGGCCGCCAATGTCGGGAATGCGGTAACGCAGAAACGAACTGACGCACTACCTTTGCGGCCAAACGATCTCGCCCAGATGCAAGATTGCGTATTCGCCAGGTGGTGAGTTCTTCACGTTGGAGAGCGCTTCATTCAGCGAGCCAAACGGGCTAAGCAAGTCTCGATAAATTCCGTCGATCCGTTCCAGGACAAAAAATGGAAACTCCTCGTCGATCGGTGTATCCAACCGCTTTTCTGATGGCATGGGCGGACGGCCCCACCGCATGAAGGCTATCTTGCCATCGGGGGCGAGCTTCAAGGTGGCCATCACCAGCTCGTCGCGAGCGATATAGGAAATTGAAGCCCCATCGCTTTCGGGCACCAAGTCGTGCACCTCGATCGAAGCGCCACAGTCTTTGAACCGTTCAGGCCAAAACGCCCTCAACGGCTCTTTCCCGACGACCGTCTCGGAAACACAACAGGTGCATTCAAGGATCGCTTCGTCCCCAAACAATGACATGAGAGTATCGAGGTCGCGCGAGCGGTAAGCATCCAGCCAATCAATAGCGGCGGCCATCGGGTCACAGGACATATTCCCCACCTAAATGCCGTTCTCTCCAGGTGATATTTAGAGCATTTCCAGGCCGGAGCCTATACGGAATAGCCATATTCTTTGGGAGGCAGCTCGTCGGCGGTCCTTGAGGAAAAGAGCGCAACCGGTTTTACTTGCTTCGAACGCAGGAGCAATCGCCCCATGTGCGCGCGATGCGCAGAGTTGGATAAGAAAATCGGGCACCTCACGGAGCTTGCCGGGCGCATCTCCGATCCGCTTACGTTGGACGACATCAGGGACTTGCTAGCCGAACTCCAGAGCGCGAAACGCGACATACATTCGGAGCCACCAAGAGAGTGAGGCTATCGTTCTGCAAGCCACCAGATGATTACCCCGGAGGGGGTGGCTGCGGGCCCGGGCAATTACGGGTGATGCTACAAAGCGCTTGCAGGAGTGCTGCGCAAAAAGCAAAAGGAAGGAATTTTAGAGATCGGCTTTTTTCAATGTCATTACAAAAGCAAAAGATCACCAAAGACCAGCTTCACGAATTGATCCTGGAACGGTTTGGATTGACCGCCTTCTTTCAAATCAGCGAGGACAAGCGGCTCGGGTTTCGGACAACTGTGGTCGCCGCGCCGCAGGATCTCTATGAATTACATGATCGGCTCGAGCGCATCTGCAGAGAGCTGCGCTCGAAATTTGAGTTGGTTGCCGAGTTGGAGCGAGACCGAACGTAGTTGTCTGAACAGCGGTTGTTGCAATGTGCATCTCATGATCGCTCTTTTATGAGACGTCGCTTGAGCGCGTCGAGACTGACCATGGTGATGGCCTCATCCAGGAGCTCGAGGCGCGCTTTGAAGATTGCAATGAGGCTGAGGTTGTCCTCTCGGCTGGAAACAAGAGGTCTGCGTGTAGCCGCGGTGTAGATAGACCGGAGGCCTTGAAGCGCCGCTAGGTTACCTTGGGTAATGTAGCCATCCACCAAGATGACGAAGGCAGGACTGTACTCGGTCGCCGCTTCGCCATTTCTGTCGTCGATCATTCCTCAAGGTCCCAATGATGCGCGCGCCCGCCCCGGTGCAATCGCATTCTCTCGACGTGCTTTCTTTAGATCAAGCGTTTTGGTCGTTTCATCGTGGCTCACCCGCAATGCGTCGCGTAGACGAGGGAAAGTGGAAAATACGAGCACTTGCCTACTATGCACTTTGTGCCAGGGGGCATGTCCCAAATTGACCTACCATCAGCGTTAGGTCGGGCCGCCGATTAGCGCTAGCGACCTACAATTGAGGACGGGGCCTTGTCAGTAAGCACCTCGGCCGCTTTAATGGAACGATTGTATTACGTTAATCATTTTAGTTTGGGTTTTCCGATGAACGCCATAGAGCAAATCATCGCTGGCTACGTGTCTTTGAAGAATCGCCGAGCGCTGGAAGAGATCAGAGACCATCGCAAGCGGCTGTTTGACGACCTTCAAACCAAGAGCGTTCCCGGTTTCCAGCCATCGGTCTTGAGCGGCATTCTTCGCGAGGAGATCGACCTCATCGAAGCGGCATTGGCTCGCTTCGATGATGATCGGGCAGTTTCCGCGAGCGACAGCCTAGAGCAGATCGAAACCAAGGCTACGGTTGGCGACGATGAACGCAGCCAACCTAACGATCCGGGACCGGTGGATGATCAGACCTTCGTCTCATCAGAGCATCAATGATAGCTACGCCGATCCTAGCGTCTCCTTGCTCCTCGCGGATATTCAGCGGATGGCACGCCGCGTGACGCTGGGCCTTCGATGCAACTTGTAAAAGTACGCCGCCGGGCGCGAAATGGTTTGTCCCGGCGGCGCCCTGTTATTTCCAGCGCTGGGGCCCTGAATTCCCAGTATCAATAGCCTAGCAGGACTTGCGCCAAACGACTGTTGCTTGGCTCACACAAACGTTTGGAAGAAGAGCCGGCGCCAGGGCCGCGCGCCAGCTCCTCCCGAAACGTGACCGTACTCTACGATCCCCATCGGTCCCGTCCCTCCGGAAAGCCTGCGCCGACCTGCTTGCTGATTTGCTAATGGCCTCGCTTGGCCAGCCAATTCAGACGGAGAATGGATATCGTTTTTCGGCGAGCCGGGCGGGGGTAATCTACCCATCACGATACCCAGCCAATTGCGGACCTGGTCCGGACACGAACACGAGCGACCATGTGTTGTGCAGCAAGTAGTTGACTTAGCTCATGATTTGGTAAGCGCGAGAGGGGCTCGAACCCTCGACCCCATGACTAAAAGTCAAATCAGGCCGTTTCGGTGATGCGCGCGAGAACCCATTCGCGCTCAGCCAGGCGCTGCCGTGATCGCCTGGCTCAGCCGCCGCAGCTTCATGTTACGGCCGAGGGGATACAGGTCCTCATTCGGCGGGTCCCGGTGAGAGGACCCCGGCGGTAGCAGCTCCGCAAAGCGGATTTCCGACCGTCAGCGCCACGATTTCCAGTGTACCATCCTCACCGCATTAACTTGAATAGCTCTTCACTTCGCTCAGCCGCAGCTTGGTGCCGGCAGGCATGTGCTCGAGTAGCACGTGCCTGGTGTCGACAGCGATCCGGTCGCGTCGGGCTGTCCTGCTCGGCGTGATAGGCCTGCATATCCGCAGCGAATTGACGGGCGACCGCCGGCGGGATTTCAAGCGGTTTGCGCGTGATCGGCATTGGTTGAATTCTATATCTGGGCTCCGGTTGTGTGCGTAAGTTCACAGAAGCATCGCAGGCCGGGTGCTATGTATTTTCGTGAGGATTGTTGCAGTCGTTCATATTGCCGATTGGTGAGGCCGAACCGCGCCCCTTTAACTATTCAACCAGTGAGGAGGCGGTCATGTCCGCCGACACGAAAGCTGATGATTGGTTTATTGCCGCACACCATTTGAAGGTAAATTCGTCGACGGGCACCGCGTCGATATCGTTCAAGATTGGCAGCAGAAAAGCTAACATCGCTGCGCTTCTAGGTTGCGCCGGGCCAGTTTCTGGAGGCGGCGTTTCAGACACGGACTTCGCACTTGATACGCAATTTATGCGGAGCATTGGCGGCCCCTGGTCATTGAAAAACATTAAAGGGCATCGCGGTGATGTCTCGCAAAACGTGTCGTTTCTGCCCGATGAGTTGTCGGGCGTGGCATTCAATCCGAGCGGGAGTGTCATGTTCAACTTCGGAATACCAAACACGATTCCGATGACCTTTACGATCAGGGGCCAGTGGATGGTCAAAATGATCCTTAATCTTGGTACGACCTTCGTACTCTAACGGGACCGGTCCTGAGCTGGCTCTAGCCAAACACGCCCTTCGCGAAGTCGATCACTTCGCTCCAGTCCAGGCCTGTATCGACCCATCCGACCTTGCCGCAAGCGGTGCAGTTGAGGTGCGCCGAGATGTCGTACCAATCCCAATCCGGAAGATCGGCGAGCTTCAGCCGCGCATTGTGGTGACTGCAACCGACGCAGAACACCAGCACGGTTGCCGGTGAACAGCGCCAGGGACCGAAGGCACGCCGAGGCGTATCGCGAGATGGAGGGGCCATCTCTGTGACTGTTTGCGGATGGCTCAGATCACGGCAGGCCTGATGTCCGATACCGATGACGGGACCGGTCCCAAGCTGGTCTTTGCCGTCTTTCATCTAGTGGAGATGATCGAGGGCCTTCAGGAGCGATATATGGCGGACTTCGATGCGAACGCTTCGAAGGTGGAAGAGCCTTCGGCGGGGCGCACATAGAACGCCGTCGACGGTCGCGCCGGAAGGGCAACCGGCGAGGGCTCTAATCACGATCCGCCGGTGGTGACGCCGGCGGGTTTCGTTCAGCAACTCCGGCGAACACATGGTTCCGGGAACCGCGGCCGTAACGTGCGATTAACCGCGTCACGCGGGGACAGCCGGCGGACATAATTGGCCCGCAATGATTGAGGAAATGGCCAATCATGTTTGTTGTGTATTTTCGTCAGCGGCGAGTTGTCTTCGCCGCCGGGATGTTGCTGTTGGGCCTGTCGCTTTGCGGTTGTGCGACCTCCACCGGTTCATCGCTGATGGATGCCCGGGCCGAAATGCCCGCGGGCCCCAAATCAGGCACATATCTCCCGGTCGAAGATTTGCCGCCGCCGCGCAAAAATCCCGCCATGACGGCTGACGAACGATCGAAGCTTCAGGGTGAACTGATGGCCGCGCGCGAGCGCCAGGCGGCGACTGCCAAAGCCCAAGGCGGACCGATCACCGATCCCGTGAAGCCGTAGCCAGCGGCGATCCACGACCATCGGAGCGCTTGACGTCCGTTCGTTTGAGGCGGCCTGATGCGGTACGATGAAGAAGGCTCGCCAAGTTACCGCGTGCTCAGTCACACTTGCTCTCGTGGGGCTCTTTGTGACTAGTTGCGCCAGATCAGAGCGCGCCACTGCGCCTCTCACCGGCGAGCCGTGGGCGCGAAACCTCGGTGAGTTGCCTCCGCAGCGAACGTCCGCCGATGATGAAGTCTCGCGCGCGAAGGCGGACCTGACTGCGGCGCGAGAGAGAGCGCAGCGATAGGGCCGCAGGAAACGAGTGAGCTACGTCCCCGTGCATTCCTTTGAGGCGGACTTACTGTCGGCCCCTGCGCTCAGCGCGAGCATCGAAATAGATGATCACCGCTAGTGTGGCTCCTACAGCCAAGACGCCAACGCACCCGGTAATCAAGAATATCGCCACCATCGCGAGTTCAGTATTTCTACGGGCATCGGTGCGAGCAATTCACGAATAATTAGCGCCTGGAATACTGCCACGATGCGTCGGATTGCTTGGACGATGTGGCGACGACGGCACAGTTTTACCCGAACAATGGTGTTAATCCGCCAACCTATGAACTACGGCAGGAGCGCATCATGTCGGGATCCGATACTTGGAACGGAGTCGAGAGAGCGTCACCTCGTGTGCGCGATGAGCAGCGGGTTGACGGCTATCACCAGTTCGACGGGGGCTTCTCGCGGCCGACGCAGAGTTCAAAAACAGTGATTTTGGATCGAGACAATCCGCCCGTTCGTCATAGCCGTTCTGATCGCTGAAAATCGGGATCGGTCCACAGCTATACACAATCGGGAGCCGTTGCCGCGTCGTCGACGATAGTGCAAGCTCCAAGGGTGGATATTGGCGAAAGCCAGAACCCACCCCCGTCCGGAGAGCCATCTCGGTGGGGCATGGAGGGCCGGCGACGCAACCGCCGGCCTTCTGCTTTTCACCCCATTGTAGGCGACGGGCGCCCGCTTCATTTCCGCGCCGCGCGCGCTCGATTGCGGGCCGGTTTCAAACCAGGCAGGCGCGGCGGCCGTTCAAGACCACGCTCATCGCATCAACTCGAATAGTTCTTTCACCTCGCTCAGCCGCAGCTTGGTGCCGGCCGGCATGTGCTCGAGCAGCATGTGCCGTGTGCCGACCGCGATCCGGTCGCGTCGAATGTCGTCCTGCTCGGCGTGATAGGCCTGCATATCCGCAGCGAACTGGCGGCGACCTTTGGTGGGATCTCGATCGGCTTTCGGGTGATGGGCATACCGGGAAGATAGGTATCGGGGGGCCCGTTTGCCGAACCCAACGAAGCGGCCCCAACCTGGGGGCCGCCAACCCGAGCGATACGGGTTTTCCTCCAGCAGTCGGGGGGCGCCCTTGGCTGGAAGCTTCATATAGACGTTCGGTCGGTCCGATCGTTCCTTATCTACCCGGTTCATCCGGGAGAAAGTGGCAATTCTTGATGGCTGCGGGGAACGCTCCGGTTTCGCTGGGGCCTTTTTCTATGGGCTAAAACAGCGCAACGCCGCCAAGCTTAAAATGCACGCTGGCGGCGTTGATCTAGCCCCGGGAAGGATGCGCAAAATCCCCGACATGTGAGGAGTCTGCACAATGCGTGCCATGGTTCATGTCTCAGACGGATTACCCCCGCGGGGGTATGTCTGGGCGTCTTTATGCGAACAGGCCCGCGACTAAATTGAATTGCAGCACTATTGAAAGCGGCCAGCCAACTGAGGCGGCCGGAGGGGCTTCAAATGCAGACGAAGATCAAAGAGCATATCTGCCCGGCCTGCAATGGAACGGGCTTCCCGCCGGTTGAGCAGCCTGCTCGGGCGGGCCACAAAATCTATCCGGTTAAATGCAAGGCCTGCGACGGCAAGGGCAAAATCACAGAAGACGACTGAGACGGCCTTAGCCGTCCCAGGTTCGATTACCGGGGAGGCGGCTTGTGGGCACTTCATCCGAGAAGGAGCCAAGCCACGCTTGCGATCAGAGCCACAAAAGACAGCGCCGCTGTGCAGACAAAGGCGGCCTCGATGCCGTCAATAGGGTGGTGGTTCGTGTTCATCGGCGCGCTCCTAGATTGGAGCCCGTGGACCGGGGGACATGAGCCACTGGGTCAAATGAGCAGTGGTCTCGTTGTGCCGCGCCCTTCTCAGCAATACTTCCCGCTCTCGGCATGGGGGAAGCTTTCTAGCTCGCTGGCGTAGCTCGTTGGCTTCTTGGCCAAGACGGTCTTCAAGGGGGATAATTTGCGTAGCCCGCCGGCGTCGTCTTCGCTTCATGGCTCCTCTCTCCAAAGCTGACGTTGCCTGCCCAAAACGGAATCAATAAGCGCGAAAAAGCGAAAAGAGTTCCGCAGGGCGCCGGCCCAGCATCATCCAGATACCCCCTTGGCGAAGTCGATCACCTCGCCCCAGTCCAGGCGAGTGTCGACCCAGCCGACCTTGCCGCAGGCAGTGCACTTGAGGTGCGCCGAGATGTCGTGCCAATCCCAGCCGACGCAGAAGATCAGCACCGTTTTGAAGTCGCCGTTGCGATCGACCGGACCAGTCCAGTAGCGGAGGAATTGAGCGGGCTTGCGGCGCCAGGGCATGAACCGATGATCGCGCCGATCGCGTTCGGAGAGAAGCCGCTAGGAATCGGTCGCCTATGGGTGGCGATCACCAATGGTGGGTCAATCGTCTAGCGCGGTTGGTCCGGATTTTCTTGCCACGTCGTCGAGTGCTCAGAAATCCACTTGGCCGCGTCGTGCTCCGTAACAAAACCCTTGATGACTTCTGTTTCGCCATTGGGCCATAGAATATCGATCCTCCAGCCGGTGCCGGGATTCTTGCAAGCCATGAAAGCTGGTCGCTGCTCGATCATCGGGGGACTATGCGCCGACGGTGGCCGGCTACAAGCCAGTGATCCTGCCGCACTTCGCTTTCTGGCCCCGCAATCCTATTGGCGCTGAAATCCCGATCGACGCCGATCCTTTCAGTGATCGGGAGCTCCGGTAGTCATCCCTCGATAATGAGGCGACCCAGGAACGCATTGCAGGCCCGCTCGGCTTCAGCGAACGTGCTGAAGGGCGATCCGGACACTTGAGCCGCGGGCATATTCAGAAAGTCTGGGCGATATGACGCAACAAAACCGGGCTCTCCATGTAGGCCAGGTCCACTTCGGCTCTCGCTGCTGATAACGAATGAATAGTCGTCGCTGCTTGCGATCCAAATTTCCAGATCCTCAGCAGTATCCACGCGGCGAAAGTGCAGGGCCATTTCACCCTCCACCAGGCAGAGGTCCAGGCTTGGTCCTCCGCGGTCATCCAGATGACGCTTAACCTGCTTTTGTGCGGTTGGCCGCTTCAGCCTCCCGCGCCAGCCGCTCCGCCTTTAGGCGCTCTCGATTGTCGTGGAGTGCTTTTTGCGCTTTTGGTGCCCGTCGGCTTCGGTCGTTAGTCATTGTTGACCTCCCATTTGGGCTTAACCGGTCAACGCATAGATATGGCTTTCGATCCTGTCGGCTAGCGGGTGCGCGAACTTCTCGTCCGCTGCCGGCTGTTTTGCGGCATCGACGGGTGCTCCCTGGGGCTTGGCAGGGGACGCGGTTGAGGGCAGGCTGCGGGGGCAGGGAGAGCGGCCATGCCAGATTTCAGGATCATCGAGGGCAGCGGGCCCGACAAGGAAGAGCGCGAGAAGCAAGAGCGGGACGCTGAGGCGCAGCGCGCGCTAGAACGCGTGAAAAACGACGTTGAGCGGACTATCCGCGATGTCGCAGCAAACATGCTTCGCATCATCCGCGGCGCCGGCAAGCCATATGAGATTTTGATGCAGATGAAGTCGGTGATCGACGCCGCCCGGTTGCTGATTTGCTAACGGGCAGATCAAGTGCGCGTGAGATGTAAGGCCGTTCACATTTGAAAATCGCGAGTCGATCTAACGAACGGGCCAAACCCGGTGTCGGAGAATCGCGATGCCATTATTCAGCAGCGAAAACTGGTCGAGAACGGCCGCAGCTTCGGTGGCTGGAGTTCTCATCGTAGCAGTGCTTGCCTTTGCGGTCGTTGGCTATGTGGAGTGGTCGTCGGACGCCAATCTGGACCAGTTCATGGGCAGGACGACCGAGGCGGCTGCTGTTACGTTGCCGCTCAAGGGACGAACAGGTTGCGAGCAAAAGTCGCCTTCGGCGCTTTCTCTTCCGCTCGACGACGAGTGAACGCCGTCAGTTGTTTGTCGGCATTCACCCAATCGGGTGATGAGCATACGCTGGCAAGCTCCTAATGATGCGCTGTGCAAAGGTCGGAGGCTTCCAGGCATGAGGAGCGAGAAGATCGCGACAAAGGCCGTATTGGCTGCATCGGCTATCGCCGTTGCCGTTTGGGCAACCATGGGACCGCCGCAGCCAAGCTCAAATTCGCCCGTGCACGTCGCCAGTAGGCAATGACGGGATCGCGGTGGTGGCGGCCGCGATTTGGGACACAATCCTCGATGGATAGCGGCGGGCCGCATGTGCCCTGCGGGGTACCCCGTGAGACCTCGGCAGGAACGCTGCGACGTCGAGTACAATTCGGGCCGCCGGGATGTACCGGCGTTCTGCCGAAGCGAGGCGGCCTGCTCACTGGCGCCCGCGCCCCCAGCAGAGACGGAATGACGGCCCCGGCAATCCCCATGCTGGGGCCGTTTCGTGCCTGCACTTCGGAATGAACGAGCTGACCGCGTGCCCGGATCATCCAGATTAGCGGGACTGCTAGCGTTCAATTGCAGGGCGTCATGACCCACGCTCGGTCGTATCTCCGGAATCCGCATTGGGAGGTCTGAGGGGGCAACGCGACGGCCGGCTGCGCTCGTTCTTCCAGTACTTGCCGGCGAGCTTCAGCAAGACGATCTCGGATCGTTTGCTTGAGGTTTAATTTGAAGCCAACGATGACCGCGCAGAGGTCACGCCTGCTGCCCCCGCTGTGCCCCTGAACAAAATCTCGGTAGCTAATATTTCGAGTTAAGTATTTGATTTTATTGGTGAGCGCGGAGGGACTCGAACCCTCGACCCCATGATTAAAAGTCACGTGCTCTACCGCCTGAGCTACGCGCTCACTCACCTGAACATCGGATCCGGACGTCAGCAGGGTAACCCGCAGGTTAGCCCGCACTTGGGATCTTGCTCCAGCCCGCGCTGTGTAGGGGGCAGGGCCCATCGGGTCAATAGCCGAGGGGCGGTCAATTGTGCATCGATCCGCTGGATTTGCTGTTCCCCCACCTGTGGTTAGGGCCGTTTCTTGAAGTCGGCTCAGCCGTCGTGGCGGATTTCCGATCCGACCGGCTGCGACGGGGCGGCGACCGAAGGCAGGCTGACCGGGCGCAACCCGATCAGTTCCGCCGTCCGGATCGCGCTGTTGCGCCAGAACGAGAACTCGTTGATCCGCGAATTCTCCAGGATCGCGATGGAAACCGCGGCAAGGAACGGCAGGCTTTGCAGCACCAGCACGCCGGCGAAGATATAGATCTCGCGCACCTGCTTGTAGCCGTTGGTGACGACAAGCACGATGGCGCCGACCAAGAGCAGCACGCCGATCACGGCTTCCCAGAACGCCTGGAACTCGATCGACATCCGCGACAGGCCGCCCTTGGAGGTGCGGGCGAAGGCGAGATGCTCGGTGATCAGGCCCTGCGCCACCGCGCGCGACACCGTCCACTGCACGCTCATCGCCGCGATCATGGCGCCCAGCATCTGGGCGGCCTTGATGTTCACCCGCAGCCGGTAGAGCGCCACGAAGTGCACCAGCGAGACGATGAAGGAGGCGATGATCGGCAAGGTCAGGATCTTGTCGGGGATCGCGATGTCGGCGAAAGCGACGATCGGCACCCAGATCAGATTGAGGATCGCGACCACCACGCCGAGGCTCTCGGCGCCGAGCCAGTTGAGCCAGCCGAGCGAGAATTCGCGGCGCTGGTCGGGCGTCAGCCGGCTGGCGCCGGGCAGGAAGCGCCGCCAGTGCTTCTTGACGATCTGGAAGCCGCCATAGGCCCAGCGGTGGCGCTGCTTCTTGAAGGCCTCGTAGGTGTCGGGCAGCAGGCCTTCGCCGTAGCGCACATTGGTGTAGTGCGTGAGCCAGCCCTGCTGCTGGATCGAGAGGCCGAGATCGGTGTCCTCGCAGATCGTGTCGCTGGACCAGCCGCCGGCCTTGTCCATCGCGGCGCGGCGGATCAGGCACATCGTGCCGTGCACGATGATGGCGTTGAACTCGTTGCGCTGGACCATGCCGATGTCGAAGAAGCCGGCATATTCGCCGTTCATGATGTAGTGCATCAGCGAGCGGTCGCCGTCGCGATGCTCCTGCGGCGCCTGCACCAGGCCGACGCGCGGATCGGCGAAGGCCGGCACGAGATCCTTCAGCCAGTCCGGATGCACGACGTAGTCGGCATCAATGATGCCGATGATCTCGGCATCAACGGCAGTCCGCTCCATCGCGATGCGCAGCGCGCCGGCCTTGAAGCCCTGCACCTTCTCGGCATTGATGAACTTGAAGCGCTCGCCGAGCAGCCGGCAGTGATCCTGGATCGGCCGCCAGAAGTCGGGATCGGGCGTGTTGTTGATGATGCAGACGCACTCGAAATTCGGATAGTCGAGCCGCGACACCGCATCGAGCGTCTGCTTCAGCATCTCGACCGGTTCGAAATAGGCCGGGATGTGGATCGAGACTTTCGGGAACGTCACGCTCTCGCCGACCGTGGCGGGCGCAAGCGGTTCGCTCTTGCCGATCAACCGGCGCGGGCCGCGACCGAATGCCACCGCAGCGATCTCCTCGATTCGCGCCATCGCGATCAAGACCAGCGGAACCAGCAGCACCAGGCCAAGGCTGAGCGCAAAGGCCGAGCCCCAGACGAAGTAGTGCGTGGTCCAGTAAGAGAACACGGTCGCAACCCACGCGCCGACGCCGTTGGCAGCGGCCGACAGCAGCAGCGCCTGCATCACGGTCGGCTGGTCCAGCCGCAGGATCGGCAGCGACATGAACAGCCCGACAAGGACGGCGACCAGCGCGATCTTCCAGTAGTTCAGATCGGTGACCGGGCCGGTCCAGGAAAACTTCGCCTCGCGGTCGGCGTTGAGGATGCCCCAGTACGGACCGACGCCGCCTTCGTTGAATTTCCAGGGCTGATCGATGGCTTCGACGATGTTGTAGTCCATGCCGATGGCTTCGGCCCGCGCGACGAAGTTGCGCAGTACGGTGGCCTGCTGGAATGGACCGGGCTCGGCGCTGCGCAGATTGTAGCCCTGGCTCGGCCAGCCGAATTCGGCGATCAGGATGCGCTTGCCGGGAAACGAGTCGCGCAGCAAATTGTAGCGGTCGACCGCCTGGTCCACCGCCTGCTTGTCGGTGAAGTTTTCCCAGTAGGGCAGCACGTGCGCGGCGATGAAGTCAGCCGAATTGGCGAGCTGCGGATGATCGCGCCAGATGTTCCAGATTTCGCCGGTCGTGACGGGAACGTTGACCGATTTCTTGACCGCCTGGATCACCCTGATCAGCCGGTGCACGTTGTTCTCGGCAATTGCCCATTGCTTCGCCTCGGCGCGCTTGTCCTCGGGCTGGGCTTCCACATCGTGGAGGCGTGCGTCCTCCTCGCGCTGAATGCGCGGGGCGTCGTCGCGAAGGAAGCGAGCAAAATCCTCGCGATAGCGCTCGGCCTCGTCAGGGCTCGGGTCGTCCGCCTTGGGCAATGGTCCGAGGTTCTCGATCGGGACCTGCTCGCCGCGGAACACAGTTTCGTTGCCGACGACGATGCCGATGACATTGCTGTTGCGCTTGGCGAGATTGATCGCACTGAACAGCTCGCGGCTGTTGCGGTTGGCGTCCTTGTCGATCCACGCGCCGACCGTGACCTTCATGCCGAACTCGGCGGCGACCGGCGGCACCAACTCATTGCCTTCAGTCGACGAATAGAGACGGACCGCCTTTGTGAGCGTGGAGAGCTTTCTTAGGTCGGTGCGCACCTTCTCGGTGTCGGCGGCGACATCCGCGACGGTGTGGCCTGGCTCGAACGGGGCGTAGGACAGGCTCGGCAGCGTGCCACGGAAATCGGGCGCCGACTGCTTCTCCTGGAAGAGACCCCACAGGGCGGCGTGGGCGGCGGTGACAAGCAACAGGACGGCGACGACGGCGCGCATCGCGGTTAAACCATACGGGGCCTGAGAGTGAGGACGAAGCGAACCCGTCCCCTGGGTTCGACCAACACGGCGGCGGAGGCAAAGATATCTCCGCCATCCGATTTAACAACTGGTGTGCCGCGATGGCGTTTTAAGGGCGCAAGCCGTTCCAGCCGCGAAAAAAATCGCGGCCGGACCCGATCGCGGAATCCGGCTATTTCGATGCCGGCGCCGGTGACGCCGACGGGGTCGGCGCGGGCGAGGGCGAGGCGGCCGGCGCAGGCGCAGCGTTGCCAGCGGTCGCTGGTGCCGGGGTGGGCGCGGCGGCCGCAGCCGCGGCCTGCGGCTGGGCGCCCGGATTGATCCAGCAGGCGTGGATCCGGCCGTCGAGGCTGCCGCGCACCTTGTCGTCGATCTGGGCGCCGAACCGGGTCAGGCAGCGGAACGCAGCCTGGACGTGGCCGCCGGGGCAGCCGAACCGGTCATAGAGGTCGAGATGGCGGAAGGCGGTGTCGAGGTCGTCGTTCCACATCAGACGGACCACGCGGCGGCCGAGCCAGACGCATTCCGGGTTGCCGGCCGGACCGTTGATGGCCTGCTGGGCCTCGACGAATTCCTCGACCTTGCGCTGGTTGGCTTCCTTCGCTGCATTGGCAGCGGCGTCCGGATTTCCGGACTGCTGTTTGGCCTGATCCGGCGGATTTGGCGTGCCTGACTGGGCGAAAGCGCCGCCGGCTCCGGTCAGGAGCGCAAGGCTTGCCACAAGGCCCGTTACGGCAAGGTGGCGCAAAGCAGTGTTCTTCAACTCAAGCAGCCGTCGACGCATGCATTCCCCGATACGTTCCTGCCCCCGCGGGATCATCCTAACGGCTCGCGTGATGCCGTCCAAATAGGGCTCCAGCGCGGCGGAGACTCTGGCGGAATCCCATGACTGGAATTTGGTATTTTGTCCAGCAAACTCACAACTTTATCGCACCAGCGCAAAACTGTCGCAGGACAACCATGGTATTGACCTAATCCTACTCTTGGCAGATGGGCTGTGACCGGCTAATTCGACGGTCCCCCGGAGGATGGAACCGATTTCGCTTCGTACGCCGCTGGCGCTTCTCCTGATCTCGCTCGCCGTGATTGCAGCCGTGTGGTGGTGGCTCGCCACGCCGATCACGCTCGCGCGCGCGCCGATCGATCCTGCCGCGAAGCTGCAATGCGTGTCCTACACGCCGTTCCGCGGCGCCCAGACGCCGCTGGATCCGACCACGCAAATTCCGGTCGAGCAGATCGAGCAGGACCTCGCCGATCTCGCCAAGGTCACCGATTGCGTGCGCACCTATTCGATCGAGAACGGCCTAGACCAGGTCCCCGGCGTTGCGGCCAAGGTCGGGCTGAAGGTGATGCAGGGCATCTGGCTCGGCAGCAATCGCTTCAAGAACCTGCAGCAGATCGCGATCGCGGTGCGGCTGTCCAAGGAATATCCGGGCGTCGTCAGCGCGCTGATCGTCGGCAACGAAGTGCTGCTGCGCGGCGAGATGACGGCCGCCGATCTCGCCGGCAACATCCGCGCGGTGAAGGCCGCGGCCGGCAATGTCCCTGTCACCTATGCCGACGTCTGGGAATACTGGCTGAAGAATCGCGAGATCTATGAGGCAGTCGATTTCGTCACGATTCACATCCTGCCGTATTGGGAGGACATCCCGATCAAGGCCAAATACGCCGCAGCCCATGTCGACGACATCCGCAAGCGGATGGCGGTGACGTTCCCGGGCAAGGAGATCCTGATCGGCGAGACCGGCTGGCCGAGCACGGGGCGGATGCGGGAGGGCGCCTTGCCGTCGCGCACCAACCAGGCGCGGGTAGTGTCCGAGATCCTCGATCTCGCCAAGCGCGAGGGGTTTCGGGTCAATTTGATCGAGGCCTACGACCAGCCCTGGAAGCGCAGGCTCGAGGGCACCGTCGGCGGCTATTGGGGCTTGTTCGATTCGATCAAGCGGCAGGTGAAGTATCCGCCGGGCGTTGCGATCAGCAACTATCCCGCCTGGAAGCTGCAGATGGCGGGCGGCATGGCGCTGTCCGTCGCGACCTTCCTGGTGGCCTGGCTGACGCTGCGCCGTAGGCCCTGGACGCCACGGCCATCGGCCTGGTTCGCGGTCGCGATTTCGGCGACGACGGCGGGGACGCTGCTCGGGATCGCCGGTGACAAGATGTATTATGAGAGCTACGGCGCCGGCGGCTGGCTGCATTGGGGCGTGCTGCTCGCGGCCGCGATCGCCTCGCCCTTGCTGACGGCGCATGCGCTGATCGCCGGGCGCTCGCTGCCGACCTTCCTGGAACTGGTCGGGCCGCGCGACTATCGCGGCAAGGGCTTGATCGGCGCGTTGCTGGCGATCGTGCTGGCGGTGACCACCGTGATCGCGGCCGAGACCGCGCTCGGCTTCACCTTCGATCCGCGCTATCGCGATTTCCCATATGCTTCGCTGACCATGGCCGTGGTGCCGTTCGCGCTGCTGACCATGCTCAATCGCCCGAAGGAGGGCGTCCGGCCGATCGCAGAATCGGTGTTCGCCGGCCTGCTGGCGATCGCAGCCGCCTACATGATCTTCAACGAGGGCACCATCAACTGGCAGTCGGACTGGACCTGCGTGATGTACCTGCTGCTGGCGGCTACGCTGTGGCGGGCGCGGGCCGCGCAAAACCCAGGATAAACAGTCCGATCGCGAGCCCCGACAGCACGACATTGTAGAGCACGATGCCGAGCCCGGCGGCGATCAGCCCGACGGTCAGCAGCACGATCGACGGCCGCGTCAGGTTCAGCACCGCAATCACCAGCGCGGTGATGCCGAACACCGAATTCTTGAACAGCACGGTCGACAGCGCGCGCGCCTTGCAGAGCATGTTCTGCGTGCCGGCGTCGCAGGCCAGCGCAACGGGTGAGAATTCGATCGCCAGATAGCGCACATACAGCGCGTAACCGACGGTGAGGAAGCCGATGACCAGCAGGAACTGGACCTGATAGGGCGAGAGGCGGAACGGAGGTTTTGTCATCGCGGCACTATGGTCGGGAACGGGGTCGGGGACAAGGCTCGGTCAAAGCAGCGAAATCGGTTGAGAATTTGGCCGTAATCCCTTGCCGGACATAATTATTGGCTGTTTCGCCGGAACATGGAGGAGATCGTCGTCGGCTCCGGCTTCTTGTCCTCGGCGACGGGCTGCGGAGGTGGCGCGGCAGTGCGCCTCGGCGCCATCCGCCGATGCGTCGGCACGGGCTTGCTGCCGGCGGGCGGCTCGTTCAGGGCGAGCCGCTGGCCGTCATAGATCGCCGTCTCGCAGGTCCGCTGGATCAGGCTGAGGCCTGCGCAAATCTTGGCGGCGGTGCCGGCGTCGTTCAGCGGTCCGGCCACCAGGCGCAGCTGCATGCCGAGCCCGTTGCTGCCTTCCTTGATCACGATGATCGGCCGCAGCGCGGCCAGCGGCGCGTTGGCCTTGGACTTCAAGAGACCACGCCACAGCGCGCGTAGCCCGTTGACCGAATTCGCGGTGCCGAGATCGACGCCGAATTCGGTGCGCTGGATCTGCGCCTTCGGCGCGCCGGCATCGTCTTCGTCGGAGTCCGGATCGGGCGTGATGACCAGCGGCGGCATCGGTGCTGCGGTCACGTCGTTGGCGGTCGGAGGCTTGACGGCCTCGGTGGCCTTTTTCGCCGCAGGCTCAAGCGATGCCACGAGCGGCTTGTCCGCGACCGGCGTGGCCGGGGGCACAGACGCAACCGCTTTTGCATCCTCGGCGCTGGCAGCCGCGGTCGCCGTCATCGGGCTCGCAATCGATGCTGCAAAGCCGGAGCCCGGTTGCGAAGAGGCCGGCTGCGAATTCTCCGCGGCCGGCGGCTTCTCGGACACGGCCTGCGGCTTGGTCGCGGGAGCAGGTTTCTTGTCGGCCACCGCGGGCTTCTCGGCCGCAGCAACTGGCTTCTCGACCGGTCCAACCGGCTTGCTGTCGGTTGAAGCAGCCGTCTTGCCTGATATCGCCGACTTGTCCGGCGCGGCTGGCGGCGTGGTTGCGACCGCGGCGACGGCCGGCACGGGCGCCGGAACGGCGGGCGCTGAATTGGCGGGAGCGGGTTGCGTGGGGGCCGCCGCTGCAGAACTCGACGATGCCGGTGTCGTGGCTTGCTTGGCGATCGTGCCGGTCACGGAGTCGAGGCCTTGTTCCAGGCTGGTGATGCGTGAATAGAGCCGGTCGCGGTCGCCGTTGAGCGTATCGATCGCGGACGCCAGCCGGCGCGTCTCGCTGTGGCTCTCTTTCGCCAGCGTCTGCAATTGCTGGGCCTGGCGTGTGATGTCCGACGCCGCGACCTGATCGCGCTTCAGCGTCAGCGCCGACTGGTTGGCCATCACGGCGACGACCACGGCGCCGACCGCGGCGACGCCCCACGAGCCGAGTCGCCACAGCATGCGGCGATCGAAAGCTTCCTCCTCGGCCAAAAAGCCGGTGGTGCTCTCGGTGTCGAAATCCGCCGCCAGATTGTCGCGATCTTTGGCCAAAGCCCGCTTGGCCCTCCTCAAGGCCCGCCGAATCACGAGGTAAAGATTAACAGGAAATGGACCGGGAACTTGATTCTGAGCAGCGGCGGGGGCGAGACGGTTTCTTCTGCCGGGGAAAACAATTAAAGACGGCCTCCAAGTAAGCTTTGCGCAGCGAACTGCGCGGGAGATCGAGGATTGCGAATGACTGCGCGAACCAGCCTGACTGTGGTGCTTGCGGCCGGTGAGGGCACGCGAATGCGATCGTCGCTGCCGAAGGTGCTGCACCCGGTGGCCGGCCAGGCGCTGCTGTCGCATGTGCTCAATGCCGCCGCCGGCGGCGAGGGATCGCAGCTTGCGGTCGTGATCGGCCCGGACCACGAGGCAGTCGCCGCCGAGGTGCGCCGGGTGCGTCCCGACGCGCAGACCTTCGTGCAGCGCGAACGGCTCGGCACGGCGCATGCGGTGCTGGCCGCGCGCGAGGCGATCGCCCGCGGCGCCGACGATCTGCTGGTCGCGTTCGGCGACACGCCGCTGATCTCGGCCGAGACCTTTGCGCAGATGCGCGCGCCGCTGCGCGACGGCGCCGCGCTCGCGGTGCTCGGCTTCCGCGCCGCCGACCCGACCGGCTATGGCCGGCTGGTGGTCGAGGACGGCAGACTGGCCGCGATCCGCGAGCAGGCCGACGCCAGCCCCGAGGAGCGCAAGATCACACTGTGCAACGCCGGCGTGATGGCGTTCGGCGGCAAGACCGCGCTCGCGATCATCGAGAAGATCGGCAACGCCAATGCCAAGGGCGAATATTATCTGACCGATGCCGTCGGCATTGTCAGGGAACTGGGACTGGAGGCCGTCGTGATCGAAACCAGCGAAGACGAAGTGCGCGGCATCAACACCAAGGCGCAGCTCGCGGAGGCCGAGGCCGTGATGCAGGCGCGGCTGCGCAAGCAGGCGCTCGAGGCCGGCGTGACCCTGATCGCGCCGGAGACGGTCTATCTCGCGGCCGACACCAAATTCGGCAAGGACGTCACGATCGAGCCGTTCGTGGTGATCGGCCCCGGCGTTTCGATCGACGACGGCGCAGTGATCCATTCCTTCTCGCACATCGTCGAGGCCAGCATCGGCAAGAAGGTGTCGGTCGGTCCCTATGCGCGGCTGCGGCCCGGCACCTCGCTCGGCGACGGCGCGCGGATCGGCAATTTCGTCGAGACCAAGGCCGCCACGCTGGAGGCCGGCGTCAAGGTCAACCATCTCTCCTATGTCGGCGACGCCCATGTCGGCGCCAATTCCAACCTCGGCGCCGGCACCATCACCTGCAACTATGACGGCTTCCTCAAGCACAAGACGCTGATCGGCGAGGGCGCCTTCGTCGGCACCAATACGTCGCTGGTCGCGCCTGTGACGATCGGCAAGGGCGCCTATATCGGCTCGGGCTCGGTCATCACGAAAGACGTCCCCGACGACGCGATGTCGATTGAGCGTAGTGAACAATCCATCCGCGAAGGCGGCGCCGCGCGCTATCGCGCGGCCAAGATGAAGGCGAAGGCTGCGAAGGGGAAGTGAGGCAGTCGCGTCGCTGGCATACGCCTGCCTGACGATGTCGTTGCGACGCATCCCAATCCGAGGCGTCATCACCCGCGCATGCGGGTGACCCAGTATTCCAGAGACGGCCCGTTGTTGAGCCGAGAGGCCGCGGCGTACTGGATCGCCCGGTCAAGCCGGGGCGACGACAGATGTGGATGAGAATGCAGCTTCGCGTTCATTGCGCGACTTTGTCCGCATACTCCACCGTCGTCCCGGCCAATGCCGGGACCCATAACCACAGGGTTGTGTTGTTGGAAACAGGCTGTTGCCCCAGCGTCACCCAACAAAGCATTTCGATCCGATGCTAAAAGTCGACATCGATATCCTAGCATTCCGGGATTTGCAGTAACTTCGCGGCTTTCTGGTAGATACCTGTCAGATCGTCCAGCATATGAAGTGCCTCTTTGAATAGCTTAAAATTATAATCCGGGCGCAATGCGCTGATGCGTCGACGTGCGGCTTGGGCTTCCTCGACTCGTCCAGCGGCGGCGAGCGTCAGCGCCGACACGGCATGCGCGTGAACATGATCGCCGGCATGCTCGCCAACAAGCTTGGCAAAATCGGCAGCTTCCTCGATTTTACCCAGTCGGAGCAACGCGAACGTCCGCACCCGATGGGTACCGAACATCATCGGATCAAGCGGGCTGAGATGAGATGCGATATCGGCTGCGTCTATTGCGCGCGCAGGGTCCCCGGTCTGAGCTTGTACGAATGCAAGCGTGTAGTGAGCAAAGGCATAATTGGGACTCAAGCGAACGGATTGATTGAGCTCGCCGAGAGCGCCGTCATGCGCGTGCTGAAGCCATAGAGCACGACCGATGGCGCAATGGGCTGCCGGGTCGTTGGGGTCCGACATCAATGCCTGTTCGGCTGTCTCAAAGGCCAACGAAATTTCACGCTCGGGTTGGCTCACATGCAGATGGAACGCATTCTGGAAATGCGTGAAGGACAGCCCGGCATAGCTTCGAGAGAAAGTTGGATCGAGACTGATCGCCCTCTTGAAGAAATGCTGTGCCTCACGATTGCTGTCGGTCGTAAAGCGGTACATGCATGCGAGGCCACGATGATACGCCTGCCAGGCATCAAGGGAGGCTGGCGGCATGAGCAGCGCACGGTTCCGCTCAATGACATGAATTTCGGCATCAAGGCCCGTTATGATGCGCGCGGCCAGCAACGGAGGTACGGAAAAGGAATCAACGGCGTTGCAACTGAATTCGTCGACCCAGAAGATGCGATCGCTCCTGGGGTCGATCAGTTCCACTGTGACGAGATATTTCTTGCCGTCACGTCGTAAGTGGCCTGACGCGACATATTGCGCATTAACCAGGGTAGCAGCTGCCGTGGGCGTTTGATTCCGCAACGAAAGGGCGGTGCCGCGAGCAATCACGCTGATACTTCGCAATTTGGCAATGCCGAAAATGATGTCGCTGGTGACGCTGTCAGCATCCGCAACGTCTCCCGGCGCGGCCGTAAAGGGTAGCAACAGGAGTGTTGGCCCGCCTGTATCATGCCTCGGTCGGGCAGGCGGAATGCCGGAATGCGCGACGCCCACCAAACTCACGCTGATGGGCTTCGAAATTGACTGTTGTGCCGTGGCAAAGGCGGCTTTCAGCGACGACGGGTCGATGCCTTCGGTCTGAAAGCGAGTAACCGACGCATCGATCTGATGCTCGGCTTCCGCGTAAAGCCCTCGACCAAGCAGAGCGCGAACGAGTTCGATATGAACCGCTTCGTCGAACGGCGCAATGTCGAGGCACTCGCGCAGGACTTCGATACGGTCTTCGCTCTCCGGCGGCAGGAGCGAGCTTAGTCGTTCGAGTAGTTGCTGCCGCAATTGACCAAAACGGTGCCGTTGGCCCGCCAGCCAGTTTTCGAACGAGGGGGCCCTTTCGACGGAAAGACCCTCGAGAAAGTCACCCCGGAACAGATTCAGGAGCGCCCGAAGGTCGCTCGGCGACCCGCAGGTCAAAGTCTTCTGGGTGCGGCGCGCGACCAGGAGTGCGTCGATCTCGAGTGCGCTGGTTTCGATGCAGACCTGCTTGCGGTCGGCAACAAGTCGCATCGTTGTTGGCCCGTCGACCAATGGTCGCAGCTTGGACAGGCACCAGCGCAGTTCGCCTCGTGGGTCGTCGGCGACGTCCCAAAGGAACTCGCACAGTTTTTCGCGGGAAACCGGCCGTGCCGCCATCGCGAGATAGGCAAGCAGAGCGCGGACCTTGCGCGATGGCGGCTGCGCCACCGGGCTTCCATTCTGGATGACCTGCAACGGTCCCAGAAAAAGCAGGCGGTCCGCGGACAGGCTCGCCATTTCCATGATCGCTCCAACGCTCGCACCAACGATAGCCGCTTACAGCAGGAGATCTTGGACACCGTGTGATCACTCGGACGTTAGCACACGCCGAGTTCCATGCGGAAGAAAAACATCCAGCGCAACCAGCAACTTAACGAGAAGGCTCTGTCGTCGCCGATTCTGCGTCAGGAGAAACAATCATGATATCTGCAGCATTTCCCTACAAAAAACAGCGGCGCCAGATCCTTGGCCTTGAGATGGCGTATGTGGAGGTTGGAAACGGCGACCCCATCGTGCTGCTGCACGGCAATCCAACCTCGTCGTACTTGTGGCGCAACGTGCTGCCGCACCTGGAGCCGTTAGGCCGCTGCATCGTCCCCGATCTGATCGGCATGGGCGACTCCGACAAGCTGCCTGACAGTGGGCCTGGCTCCTATCGGTTCGTCGAGCACCGCCGCTACCTCGACGCTCTGCTCGAGGCGCTGAATGTGCGCGAGCGCGTGACCTTGGTCATCCACGACTGGGGATCGGCCCTCGGCTTCGACTGGGCCAACCGCCACCGCGATGCCGTGAGGGGTATCGCATACATGGAAGCGATCGTGGGGCGGCAGTATTGGGACCACTGGGACAAATTCGGAATGCGGCCCGTCTTGCAGGGACTGCGTTCCGAGGCCGGCGAACAGATGGTCCTGCAAGATAATTTCTTCATCGAGAAGGTCTTGCCCGGAGCCATCCTGCGCAAGCTCTCGGACGAGGAGATGGCGGAGTACCGCCGGCCGTTCGCCGAGCCCGGCGAGGATCGGCGGCCGACGCTGACGTGGCCTCGGCAAATCCCGATCGAAGGCGATCCCGCCGACGTCACTGCGATTGTGGACGCCTATGCGAACTGGCTGAAGACCAGCCGCGTGCCGAAGCTGTTCCTGAAGGCCGAGCCCGGCGGAATCCTGGCTGACGGCAAGGTTCTTGAACTCGCCCAAAGCTTCCCGGCGCAGACCGAGGTGACGGTCAAGGGAGTCCATTTCGTCCAGGAAGATTCGCCAAACGAAATCGGGCAGGCCGTCGCTGGCTGGTTAAAGACACTGGTCTGATGGGTCGTCCAGACCGCAATACGGGGCGCGTGCGAGTGCATCAGGAAAGAAGATATGATTCAAGCAGAGCAATTTGAGGTTCTCGTCCTGGGCAGCGGGGCCGGTGGCAAGCTTATCGCATGGCACATGGCGCAATCGGGACGGCGAACCGCCGTTGTGGAGCGACGCTGGATCGGCGGCTCCTGTCCCAACATCGCCTGTATGCCGACCAAAAACCAAATCTCCAGCGCAACTACAGCGCACGTCGCGCGGCATGGCGCGCGACACGGTACAATAAGTGGGGCGGTCGCTGTCGATATGGCGCTGGTTCGTCGACGCAAGCGCGAGATGGTGGAACGCCAGGTTGCGAAACACCTTCGAATCTACCAGGAAAGCGGTGCCGAACTGATCATGGGAAGCGGCCGTTTTGTAGCGCCGATGACCCTTGAGGTGAAACTCAACGACGGCGGAACGCGAGTGCTAGCGGCCGACAAAATATTCCTCAATGTTGGAACGCATGCAGCGGTTCCGAATGTGCCTGGCCTGGAGGCGGCTCGTCCACTCACGCATATCGAGGCGCTGGAACTGGATTATGTCCCGAAGCACCTGATCGTGATCGGCGGCGGCTATTCCGGCCTTGAATTGGCACAGGCTTTTCGCCGCTTTGGCAGCGCCGTGACCGTCGTCGAGTCCGGTCCTCGCCTGATGGCGCGTGAGGATGTCGACGTCTCGGATGAGATACGGCGCGTTCTCGGCGACGAAGGTATCCAGGTTCTCGCCGGAGCCCAGTTGCTGCAAGTCGGCGGACGATCGGGAGACAAGGTTACGCTTTCCCTGCGCACCCCGTCAGGTGAGCAACAAATTGATGGCAGCGATATTCTGGTCGCGGCTGGGCGCATTCCGAACACCGCCGGAATTGGTCTGAAGGAGGCCGGCGTTGAACTGGACGGGCGTGGTTACGTCAGCGTCAACGGCAGACTGGAGACAAGTGCGCCGGATGTATGGGCAGTCGGAGAATGCGCCGGCAGTCCGCAGTTCACGCACATATCCGAAGACGATTTTCGTATCATCCGTGACAATCTCGCGGGAGGACATCGCACTACGGGCGACCGGCTGGTTCCGTATTGCATGTTCACCGATCCCCCGCTCGCCCGGGTAGGGCTCAGCGAAGGTGAAGCCAAACGCCAAGGCGTGCTCGCTCGCGTCGCAACGCTGCCGATGGATTCCGTACTTGGGGCGCAAGCTACCGATCAAAGGCAGGGCTTTATGAAAGTTGTTGTCGGCAACAACGACGATCGGATCCTCGGATTCACGATGATTGGGACCTCGGCCGGTGAAGTCATGGCTGCGGTCCAAACGGCAATGTTGGCGGGCCTTGCCTATTCAAGTCTTGCCGACGCAGATTTTGCCCACCCGACGATGGCCGAAGGGCTAAGCTCATTGTTTTCGAGCGTGCCGCCTCGTAGCGTGCCGGAGACCAAATGATGGCCGGCCGGCATCGCCGCTCCCTGTCGCGAACTCGACTCCAGTCTTGCACGCGCTGCGTTTCGGGCTAGCGACGCGGTTCAGGCGGCGCTCTTCGCCTGGCGCGGCGCGTCGGTGTTCGGCTGGACCGGTCCGAACAGGATGCGCCGCTGCATCTCGTCGAAAGCGAGATTTGCGTTCTTCTCCCGCGTGACCAGCGAGAGCAGGATCGCGACCGCAAACGACAGCGGCATGCTGATAATCGCAGGATTGCGCAGCGATACGAACCACCATTCATGCTGGATCTCGGTCAATGGCTTGCCGAGAATGTCGACCTGGATGGTCGGCGACAGATAGATCAGCACCAGGGAGCTCAGCGTGCCGACGAGGATGCTCGCAACGGCTGCAGGCGTCGTGAAGCGGCGCCAGGTGATGGCGAGTACGAGCGAGGGGAAATTCGCGGCGCAGGCGATCGAGAACGCAAGCCCCGCCATGAAGGCGACGTTCTGGCCTTCGAACGCAACGCCAAGAATGATGGCGAGGATGGAAATCAAAACGGTTGCGACGCGCGCGACCTTGAGCTGCTCGGCCTCTGAAGCGGTACCGTCCCGGATCACATTGGTCCAGACGTCGTGGCAGAGCGTTGCGACGCCCGACAGCGTCAACCCCGCGACGACGGCGAGCATCGTCGCGAAGGCGACCGCGCAGATGAAGCCGAAGAACGCATTGCCGCCGACGGTGAGCGCGAGCAGGGGCGCTGCCATGTTGCCGCCGCCTCCGGCCTTTGCCACCGCCTCGGGGCCGACCAGCACCATGGCGCCGAAGCCGATGATGAAGACCATGAGATGAAATACGCCGATCAGGCCGGTTGCATAGAGGATCGACAACCGCGCGGCCTTGGAATCCTTCACCGTATAGGCCCGCATCAGCACATGCGGCATCGCGGCGGTCCCGAACATCAGGCCGAGCCCGAGCGAGATGGCATCCCATTGGCCGGAGATCACCTTCGATCCCGGCTGCAGAACCTTGGTGCCGTATTTCTCGGACGCCGCGGCGAACAGCTTCAGCGGGTTCATGTCGAAATGGGTCAAGACGAGGAAGGCGAGCAGGATGCCGCCGCCCATCAGCAACGCAGCCTTGACCACCTGCACCCAGGTGGTCGCCAACATCCCGCCGAACAGCACATAGACCAGCATCACGCTGCCGACGATGACGACCGACCAGGTGTAGGGCAGGCCGAACAGCAGTTTGATCAGCGATCCTGTAGCGACCATTTGGGCGATCAGGTAGAACAGGATGACGGCAAGTGTACCGACGGCGCCGGCGAGGCGCACCGGGCGCTGGCGCAGGCGATAGGCCACGACGTCGGCGAAGGTGAACCGGCCGACGTTGCGCAACGGTTCGACGATCAGGAACAGAATGATCGGCCAGCCGACCAGCCAGCCGATCGAATAGATCATGCCGTCGAAGCCGTTTGAGGTGACGATGCCGGCAATTCCGAGCAAGGCGGCAGCGCTCAGGAAGTCACCCGCGAGTGCCCAGCCATTCTGCCACGGCGTGACCTGACCACCGGCGGCAAAGAAGTGCTCGGTGGTGCGCGTGCGTCGTGCGGCCCAATAGGTGATCGCCAACGTCAATGCCATGAAGGCGAAGAAGAACCCGATCGAAAGCGCGCTGCTGCCCATTTTCTCTGCTCCTTTAGCGAAGGTTGCGGATGCCGGCGTCGAACACCCGGTTCGCCCACAGCACGTAGACCAGGCAGAGCGCGAAGGACGAGATGATGACGAGCGGGCCCAGCACAATGCAGAGCGACAGGCCGGGCATCAGGATGGTGCCGAGCAGCGGTTTGTCGAACGCGAAAAGCCCCATGAAGCCGAAATAGATCACCATCATCGCGACGCTGAGAACGAGCGCGACCGTCAGCCGCTTCTTGGCCAAGGCGCCGACGCTCAACGCCGGATCGACATTGCCTGATGTAACCACCTTCATATTTGGCCCCTCAAAACTTCAGCGCGCCCTGGCTGGCGCCAATCGGAGGAGCTTCAGTCGGGCTCCGACGGAAGGGAATTATGGATTTTTGCAATCCGCCGTGCGCTGCTACGGCACGGCATCGGCCAGCGAGACCTGCATGTCGGGGTCCTGCTTCAGGGTATTTTTCAGAAACGCGCGGACGGCGCGGATGCGCGGGGCAAATTGCAGGTCGCTGTGGACATTGAGCCAGACCTCCCGAACGGTGCCGGCGAGGGCGGGCAGCACGGGTATGAGGTCGGGCCGGTCGTTTGTGGCAAAGCTCGGGAGCATCACGATGCCGAGGCCGCCCGCCGCAGCGTTCATCTGCGCGATCATGCTGTTGGAGTGGAAGGCGATTTTCGGCTCTTCGATGACGTCGGCGAGCCAGCGCACTGAATCGACCTGGACCAGGTCCTCGATGTAGGAGACGAACCAATGATCCCCGAGGTCGCGAAGGCTTGCAGGCGTGCCGTGATTGTCGAGATAGTCCTGGCTCGCGAATAGCCCGAGCCGAAACTTGCCGATGCGCTCCGAGATCAGGCCCGGACCGGGTGGCCGGAAGAAGGACACGAACAGATCGGCTTCGCGCTTATGGACGTAGACCGTCTGGGCTGATGTGACGAGTTCGACGGTGAGGTGCGGCGTGGTGCGACGCAGCTTGGCAAAGCGTTGCGCAAGGTAGAGCGAGGCGATCCCCTCCATGGTGGCGAGCCGCACGTTCCCGACGAGCTCCTGGGTGTCGCCGGCGCTGGCCTCCTCGCGAATGGCGATCACCGCGCTCTCGACCCGCTCGGCGTGACGCAGCAACCGCTCGCCGATTTCGTTGAGCTTGAGACCGGTGCGGTGGCGTTCGAACACCGCAACCCCGAGGGAAGCTTCCATCTGGGCGATGCGCCGGCTGACGGTGGAATGGTCCAGCCGCAGCCGCTTTGCTGTCTGGCTCAAATTTCCGGCGCGGGCGGCGCAGAGAAAGACCCGCAAATCGTCCCAGTTGATCGTATCGAACATGACCTGCCTCCCGATTGCGGACCTTGTCAGCAAAGCAATTCCCGTTCCAACGCCCGGCGGCTCCGATCCTTCGCAACCGACCTTGCGACAATTCCGATGCACGCCGGGAAGGCAGGGATGATACCGCTTCGCTCTCCGATCCTAGCCGGGATTTTTCGACATGCTCCCTCGTTTCAAGGCTGCCGCCGTCCACGCTGCGCCCATCTTCCTCGACAGCCGGGCGACCACCGAAAAGGCGATCGCCATCATTCGCGAGGCGGCCAGGGCCGGCGCCGAGCTGATTGCGTTTCCAGAAACCTATATTCCCGCCTTTCCGGTCTGGGCCGCGCTGTGGCCTCCGATCGACAATCACGATCTGTTCGTGCGCATGGCGGAGCAATCCGTGCTGGCGGACGGACCGGAAGTGGCGCAGCTTTGCGCCGAGGCGCGCGCCCTCGGCGTCACCGTCTCGATCGGCATCAGCGAGCGCTCGGCCGTCAGCGTCGGGGGGCTGTGGAACTCGAATCTGTTGATCGGGGAGACCGGTGAAATTCTGGTCCACCACCGCAAGCTGGTTCCGACCTTCTATGAGAAGCTGGTGTGGTCGTCGGGGGATGGTGCGGGCCTTAAGGTCGCGGAGACGCGGCAGGGCCGGATCGGCGGGTTGATCTGTGGCGAGAACACCAATCCATTGGCCCGCTTCGCGCTGATGGCGCAGGGCGAACAGGTGCACATCTCGAGCTGGCCGCCGATGTGGCCCACCAGGCGCCCGGCAAGCGGCGGCAATTTCGACAACGTCGCCGCCAACCGCATCCGGGCCAGCGCCCACTGCTTCGAAGCCAAAGTCTTCGGGATCGTGACCGCAGGCTACATGGACGACGCAATGCGTGCCTTCCTCGTTGAACGCGATCGAAGCATCGCCGACGTGATCGACCGGACGCCGCGTGCGGCGAGCTTCTTCGTCGATCCGACGGGTAACGTGTTTGGCGATCAATTGCAGGACCAGGAGGGGATCGCCTACGCAGAGATCGATCTCAATCGTTGCGTCGAGCCGAAACAGTTTCACGACGTGGTCGGTTACTACAACCGCTTCGACATCTTCGACGTGACGATCGACCGCAGCCGGCTCACCCCGGCGCGATTTCGCGACGAAGAACAGCCGATAGCGGAAGCGCAAGACGAGGCAATTCCATCCGTCGATGCCGATGCCGTGTCGAATGGGCAGCGGCGCGAGCTCAATCGCAGTCGCGCGTTTGGTTCCTGACGGCGGTTCGAGCGAATGGGCGATCGTAGGCGGCTTGGGTAGCCGCAAGCGCGTCCTGTTGCCAATACGGGGATGTATGATTACGCTTTACCCCAGGTTGGCACCCCAGCGCTCATTCGATCGGCCGGACGCTCATGCCCAAATTCCTCCGCATCGGAGTCCATCAGTCGAACGTGTCCGGATACACGTCAAAGGCATGGTGCATTCGACGGGTTGGTTCGACGGTCTTCCTGAAGTGGGGCGCCGTGGAGGTTCAGGGCGCTGGAGTCGGGCGCAAGGTCTACTGGACGTTTCCACCGCAGGAAAAAACTATTCGCTGCCGCACCGTGCAGCGTGCCCAGGACTACACGAAGGCCGCAGTCGCACGGCGGCGCAGCCATCGCTATGAGCCACTGACCGGAAACATTGCGAACCGGCGTCGAACCGCCGATCGAAGCCCGGAGCTCAAACAGGCGCTCGCCACCATCCTCTTTGTCGATATCGTCCGATCCACCGAAAAGGCCGCGCGGCTCGGCGATTCGCGCTGGGCGCAGGTGATGAATCACTATTACGCCGCCGTCCGCAGGGAGTTGAAAGCCTTGCGCGGCAAGGAAGTCGTGACGACCGGGGACGGCGTGCTGGCGACGTTCGTCGCGCCGGCCGCCGGGATCCGTTGCGCGACGGCGATCGTTGAGGCCGTGCGCACGCTGGGGCTTGAGATCAGGGTCGGACTGCACGCGGGCGAATACAAGGTGAGCGGGGCGGAGGTGATCGGTCTCGCATTCCACATCGGCGCGCGCGTCGCCGCCAAAGCCCGCGCCGGCGAAGTGCTGGTCTCGAGCGCGGTCAAGGACCTGATGCCGGAGTCAGCAATCCGCTTCAAGGATCGCGGCGCGCACCAGCTCAAGGGCGTGCCGGAGCGATGGCGGCTCTATCAGGTCGAACATTAGGCTTCAGTGTTTCGCGCTCGATTCCCGGGCGCCAACGACGAATTATCTGACGGGGTGCGCCAGACTTTCCAATTCGTCCGCGCGCTTGCCGTCGTCCGACGTCGAAGCTTCGCGGGCCGACCGGATTTTGAAACGCATGGCCGGCTGCTCGATGGCGAGCCAGGTCGCGGCTGCCGCGACGGCCGTCGTCACGATCAAGACGGCTGCGGCCGGGAAGCCTTGCCATCCGAAGGCGTGCAAGATCATCACGACGGGCACATGATGCAAATAGATGCCGTACGATACGTCATTGCCCGCGAGGAGTTTCGACAGATCGGTCCAGGTAAAGGCTGCGGAAATGACGCAGCAGGCAAGAAGGATTGTCAACGTGGTCGATTGGAGCGTCGGCGGGTGATAGAACACGATGCCGTTCTGATCGCCGACAAGGATAACCATCTCGGCATAGAGCAGGGCCCACAGGACGAACTTGCCACGGAACAGCCGATCAATTCGGGTCCAGAGCAGCGAAAATATCGCGCCTATGCCGAAAAACCAGAAATAGAACAGAGGGTTTGCAACTCGCGTGCTGTCATCCGTCGCCGTGACGGTGGCCAAATGGTGCGAATAGACGGTCACGGCGAGAACGACGGCCAGCGAAGCCCAGCGGCGGCGCATGATCGGGGGCGGAAAGATCGCGAGGACGATCAGGTAGAACCCGAGTTCGAGCTCGATGGTCCACAGCGCCGCCGTCGGCAGGAATGGCAGCGCGTCGTTCCAGGCGAAGGGGTACGGCGCCACAAGCCAACTGGCGAGGGAGTCAGAGCCCGTGGCGAGGATGACCGTCCAGTATCGAAGAAAATCCTGGCTGAGAATCGAACCGATCGGCAATGCGCCGAACGCAACGAGCAGAGCGAGAATGATTGCGAGATTGAGCCATTGCGCCGGATAGATGCGCAGGCAACGATTGCGGAGGTATGCGAGGACGTCTCCATCATTGCGAAAGAAGGTGCCGGTGATGAGGAAACCGCTGGCGATGAAGAAGATTGGCACGCCGGAGGTGTAGGCGACCAGCAGGGGCAGCGGCTTGGGCCAGGGAACCCTGAGATAGGCCGCATGCTGAAGCAATACGTTGAAGGCTGCTAACAGCCTCAGAACGTCGAAATTGCTCCTGTAGTTCACTTCGCCCTCGACCGGAGGAGAGGCACGCTTGGCGTGCGGCGCGAAGTGTGATTGATTGCGTTTGGTTGTTTCGCGCTGTGGCTACGGTTGCCGTCGAAGACTATCGCACCCTTAACGTGTGCCCCTCAAAGTCCACGCACCCGGCTCACGCGATGTGACTTTGCGCCGGCATGGTTAGCCCCGATTAACCAGCCTTTTGCATCAACCTTGCCGTTTAAGACTGTCGCAATCGGCAATAATTATTGAGTATCTTGCGGCCGGCGATTCCCGTTAAGGGACCGTGTCGCCGCTTTGGCAAATTTTCGGCGATTTTGGGGATAGTGAACCGCATGTGCGGCATCGTCGGCATTCTTGGACGCGCTCCGGTCGCGGAGCAATTGGTGGATTCGCTCAAGCGCTTGGAGTATCGCGGCTATGATTCCGCCGGTGTCGCCACGCTGGAGAATGGCAGCCTGGCGCGGCGCCGCGCCGAGGGCAAGCTGAAGAATCTGGAGACCCGGCTGGAGGCCAAGCCGCTCGGCGGCCACACCGGCATCGGCCACACCCGTTGGGCCACCCACGGCAGGCCGACCGAGAATAACGCGCATCCGCACGCCACCGAGCGCGTCGCCGTGGTGCATAACGGCATCATCGAGAATTTCCGCGAGCTGCGCGAAGGCCTCGAGGCCAAGGGCGCGGCGTTCTCGACCGAGACCGACACCGAGGTCGTGGTGCATCTGGTCGACAATCTGCTCAAGGGCGGCGTCAAGCCGATCGAGGCGGTGAGGGCGGTGCTGTCGCAGCTGCGCGGTGCGTTCGCACTCGGCTTCATCTTCGCCGGCGAGGACGATCTGATGATCGGCGCCCGCAACGGGCCGCCGCTCGCGATCGGCCATGGCGACGGCGAGATGTATCTCGGGTCGGACGCGATCGCGCTCGGGCCGTTCACCGACACGATCAGCTATCTCGAGGACGGCGACTGGGTGGTGCTGAACCGCAAGGGCGCCACGATCTACGACAAGGACAACGCCATCGTCCACCGCGAGGCGATCAAGCACCAGACCGCGACCGCCTTGGTCGACAAGGCGAACTATCGCCACTTCATGGCGAAGGAGATCCACGAGCAGCCCGAAGTGGTCGGGCACACGCTCGCCCGTTACGTCGACATGGCGACCGAACGCGTCACCATGCCGGTCAAGCTGCCGTTCGATTTCAAGGATATCCAGCGCATCTCGATCACGGCCTGCGGCACCGCGAGCTATGCCGGCTTTGTCGCAAAATACTGGCTGGAAAAGCTCGCGCGGCTACCGGTCGAGCTCGATGTCGCGTCCGAATTCCGTTACCGCGAGGCGCCGCTGCGCAAGGGCGATCTTGCGATCTTCATCTCGCAGTCCGGCGAGACCGCCGACACGCTGGCGGCGCTGCGCTATGCCAAGTCGCAGGGCGCGCACACGCTGTCGGTCGTCAACGTGCCGACCTCGACGATCGCGCGCGAGAGCGAGACTGTGCTGCAGACGCTGGCCGGTCCCGAGATCGGCGTCGCCTCGACCAAGGCCTTCACCTGCCAGCTGATGGTGCTGGCCTCGCTCGCGGTCGCCGCCGGCAAGGCGCGCGGCGAGCTGTCCGATGCCGACGAGGCCAAGCTGGTGCATGGCCTGGTCGAGATCCCGCGCCTGATGTCGGAAGCGCTCACCACCGAAGTGCAGATCGAGAAGCTGGCGCGCGAGATCTCGAAGTCGCGCGACGTGCTCTATCTCGGCCGCGGCACCAGCTATCCGCTGGCGCTGGAAGGCGCGCTGAAGCTGAAGGAAATCTCCTACATCCATGCCGAAGGCTACGCCGCCGGCGAGCTCAAGCACGGGCCGATCGCGCTGATCGACGAGCACATGCCGGTGGTGGTGATCGCGCCCTACGACAAGGTGTTCGAGAAGACCGTCTCCAACATGCAGGAGGTCGCCGCCCGCGGCGGCAAGATCATCCTGATGACCGACGCCAAGGGCGCGGCGGAGGCCACCATCCAGTCGCTGGTGACGATCGTGATGCCGGACATGGGGGCGACCTTCGCGCCGATCGTCTATGCCGTTCCGGTGCAGCTATTGGCCTATCATACCGCCGTGGTGATGGGCACCGACGTCGATCAGCCCCGGAATCTGGCCAAATCGGTCACGGTCGAATAGCCGCAAGCCGCGGCTTCACGTGGCCCTTCAAAAATGCGTCAGAATGGCTTAGCTGGGTGTTGGACTACGGCCGCTTCGACGACCTAGGAACCGCAATGACTTCCAACAAAGTGCCTCCCCCCGCGCCAGGTGACCTGCCCCCCGACGCTCCCCGAGGGCTGATGGCGCGGTTTCGCAACTATTTCCTGACCGGCCTGGTGGTGGCCGGGCCGATCGCGATCACCTTCTATCTGACCTGGTGGTTCGTGAACTGGGTCGACAATCTGGTCCGGCCGTTCGTGCCGACGGCCTACCGGCCGGAAACCTACCTGCCGTTCGGGCTGCCCGGTTCCGGCCTGATCGTCGCCGTCATCGCGCTGACGCTGCTGGGCTTCCTCACCGCCAATCTGATCGGGCGAACCCTGGTCGATCTGGGCGAGCGGCTGCTCGGGCGGATTCCGGCGGTGCGGGCGATCTATCGCGGCCTGAAGCAAGTGTTCGAGACGCTGTTCTCCGGCAACGGCTCGAGCTTCCGCCGCGTCGGCCTGGTCGAGTTTCCGTCGCCCGGGATGTGGTCGATCGTGCTGATCTCGCAGGCGCCGAACGCCGAGCTCGCGACCAGCCTGCCCGGCGAGGAGGAGCATATTTCGGTGTTTTTGCCGTGCGCGCCGAACCCGACCACCGGGTTCTTCTTCTACGTGCCGAAGAGCAAGATCATCGAAATCGAGATGAGCACCGAGGACGCCGCGACGCTGATCATGTCGTGCGGCGTGGTGCAGCCCGGCGGCGCCAACGATCAGAAGCGCGCCGCGGCGCTCGCCGGCATGGCCAATGCCGCGCGCATCGCCAACCAGGCCTCGCTGCAGCCCGCCACACAGCCCGCGCCGGCGAAGGTGGAGTAGGACCCCTCCGCTCTTTCGACGTCATTGCGAGGAGCTTCATCCCGCGCCGATCAGCGGCACGGTCTCGTCGCGTTCGTAGAGATAGAGCAGGGCGCGCAGCGCCTCGCCGCGCTCGCCCTTCAGCTTCGGATTGTCCTTCATGATCCGCAGCGCCTCGTCGCGGGCCTGGGTGATCAGCTGGCCGTGCACCTCGGAGCGCGCAATGCGGTAGCCGGGCAGGCCGCTCTGGCGGATCCCGAGCACGTCGCCTTCGCCGCGCAGCTTCAGATCCTCCTCGGCGATCCGGAATCCGTCGGTGGTCTCGCGGATCACTTTCAGCCGCGCCTTCGACATCTCGCCGAGCGGCTCCTTGTAGAGCAACAGGCAGGTCGAGGCCTCCGAGCCGCGGCCGATGCGGCCGCGCAGCTGATGCAGTTGCGCCAGACCAAAACGCTCGGCGTTCTCGATCACCATGATGGTCGCGGCCGGCACGTCGACGCCGACCTCGACGACGGTCGTTGCGACCAGGAGGCCGATCTCGTGCGCGGCGAATTGCGCCATCACGCGATCCTTCTCGGTGCCCTTCATCTGGCCGTGCACGAGGCCGACGCGATCGCCGAACCGCTTTTGCAAGCTCTCGAACCGCTCGGTCGCGTTGGTGAGGTGCTCGGTACCTTCGGCCTCCGATTCATCGACCAGCGGGCAGATCCAGTAGACCAGCTTGCCCGCATCGAGCGCGCGGCCGACGCCGTCCATCACATCCTCGATCCGGCTCATCGGCACCGCGCGGGTGTCGATCGGCTGGCGTCCGGCCGGCTTTTCGCGCAGCTCCGAGACGTCCATGTCGCCAAAATATGTCAGCACCAGCGTGCGCGGGATCGGGGTCGCGCTCAGCACCAGCACGTCGACGGCCTCGCCCTTGGAGGTCAGCGCAAGCCGCTCGCGCACGCCAAAACGATGCTGCTCGTCGACCACGGCGAGCGCCAGCGCCTTGTAGATCACATCGTCCTGGATCAGCGCATGCGTGCCGACCAGGAGATCGATCTCGCCGGCCTCCAGCCGCTCTAGGAGCTCGCGGCGCTCCTTGCCTTTCTCGCGGCCGGTGAGGATCGCAACCCGCATGCCGGCGCGTTCGGCGAGCGGCGCGATGGTCTTGATGTGCTGGCGCGCCAGAATTTCGGTCGGCGCCATCAGCGCGGCCTGCTTGCCGGCTTCCGCGACCGCTGCGGCGGCAAGCAGCGCCACCACGGTCTTGCCGGAACCGACATCGCCCTGCACGAGCCGCAACATCCGCACCGGCTGTTGCAGGTCTGCGATGATCGCGGCCACCGCCTCCTGCTGCGATTTGGTCAGCGCATAGGGCAGGGCATCGATGATCTTCTTGCGCAGATGGCCGTCGCCGGCATTGCGGACGCCGGCGGGACGGCGCAACGTCGCGCGGATCAGCGCCAGCGCGAGCTGACCGGCGAGCAGTTCGTCGAAGGCGAGCCGCGACCAGAACGGGCCGTCGGGCAGGATGTCGGTCAGCTCGACCGGAACATGGACGCGGGTCAGCGCCTCCCGGATCGGCGGGAAGTTGCAGCGGCGCAGCACTTCGGGGCTGATCCATTCCGGCAGATCCGGCAGCTTGGTCAGCGCCTGCGCGATGGCGCGGCGGAGCGAGCCGATCGCAAGCCCCTCGGTCAGCGGATAGACAGGGTCGATACCAGACAGTTTTGCAAAGCCGGCTTCATCGACCACGCGATCGGGATGCACGATCTGCGGGATGCCGTCATACATCGCCAGCGTGCCGGAGACGTAGCGCTTCTCGCCGACCGGCAGCAGCTTCTCGACATAGCCGGGCTGGGCGCGGAAGAAGGTCAGGACGACGTCGCCGGTGTCGTCGCTGGCATAGACGAGGTAGGGCGCGCGCGAATTGCGCGGCGGCGGCGGGCGATGGCGGTCGACGGTGACCTCCAGCGTCACCATGGTTCCGACCGCGGCGTCGCGGATCTTCGGCCGGGCGCGGCGATCGATCACGCTCGCCGGCAGATGCAGCAGGAGATCGACCAGCCGCGGCGTCTCGCTGCGGTCGAGCAGATAACGCAGCAGCTTGTCCTGCTTCGGGCCGACCCCTTGCAGGGTCGTGACCTGGGCAAACAGCGGATTGAGCAGGCTGGGGCGCATCGGTGTCCTTTACACACGACTCACGTCATGCGCGGGCTTGACCCGCGCATCCATCTTCACAAGAGGATGGATTGCCGGGTCAAGCCCGGGCAATGACGGCATGCGCCATAAGCACCCCAAAGAGCCGCTAAAGAGGGCTGACATCGGCCATCGCCGTCGCTATATCAGGGCCCGCCCGGCACGTCCGGGCTTTTGGCGTTCGATGGATTTTGGGACATGACGGGATCGACACGATCAAGCAACGGGCTCGATGATCGCCGCAAGCGGCTTTTGTTTCGCTGCTGGCATCGCGGCACCCGGGAGATGGACCTGATCCTCGGCCGCTTTGCCGACGCGACCATTGCCGATCTGTCCGATCAGGAGCTCGGCGAGCTCGAGCACCTGATCGAGGTGCCGGATCCCGACCTCTATGCGGCGCTGACCGGCGACAAGGTGCTGCCGGTCGAATACGCGACCGCGCTGTTTGCCCGCATCAAGGCGTTCCGGGTGGCGGATCACGGCGCATGAAACAGCCGATGAAATCTCCGGCCGCGATGCTCGCGCCTGGCCGGGTGCTGACCATCGCCAATGTCGCCGAGGGCGCCGAGGGGCTCGTCATCTCGGATCTGGCGCGCGCCATCGCCGCGCAACCGAAGCGGCCGGCGGTCAGCCTCGCCGTGGTGTGCCGCGACGGCGCGCGGATGCAACAGCTCGCCCGCGCGCTGGAATTCTTCGCGCCCGACATCGCCGTGATGCAGGTTCCGGCCTGGGACTGCCAGCCCTATGACCGCGTCTCGCCGCATTCCGGCATTCTGGCGCAACGTCTGACTGCGCTGGCAAAACTGTCGCGGCTGGTGGGCAGCGACAAGCCGCTGATCGTGCTGACCACCGTGAACGCGGCTGTGCAGCGGGTGCCGGCGCGCGGGCTGGTCGCAGCCCAAGCGCTGTCGGTCGCGCCCGGCAATGTGGTGCCGATGGATTCGGTCGTGGCCTGGCTCGAGCACAATGGCTACACCCGCTCGTCCACGGTGCGCGAACCCGGCGAATACGCCGTGCGCGGCGGCATCCTCGATTTGTTTCCGGCCGGCCTCGACCAGCCTGTTCGATTCGACTTCTTCGGCGACAGCCTGGAATCGATCCGCACCTTCGATGCCGAGACCCAGCGCACGCTGCTCGACATGCGCGGGCTCGACCTCGTGCCGGTCTCGGAATTCCAGCTCACCACCGAAACCATCCGCCGCTTCCGCATGGGCTATGTCGCGGCGTTCGGGGCGCCGGAGCGCGACGATCAGCTCTATGAAGCGGTCTCGGAAGGACGCCGCCATCCCGGCATGGAGCACTGGCTGCCCCTGTTCCAGGAGCGGATGGACACGCTGTTCGACTATCTCGACGGCGCCGCAATCGCGATCGAGCCGCAGGCCGAGGACGCCGCGCGCGAGCGCTTCACGCAAATCGCCGACTATTACGAGGCGCGGCGCGAGGCGCTGGAGCATCCGGGCAGCGGCGCGATCTACAAGCCGCTGCCGCCGGACCAGCTCTATCTGACCGAGGCCGAATGGACAAAACTGCTCGGTGACGCGCCGCTGGCGCGGCTGACGCCGTTCGCGGTGCCCGAAGGCTCGCCCGACATGTTCGACGCCGGCGCGCGGCAGGGCCGCAATTTCGCGCCGGAGCGCACCGACGGCAACGTCAACGTGTTCGAAGCCGTGGTCGGTCACATCGGCGCGTTGCAGTCGCAGCGCAAGAAGGTCATCGTCGCGCTGTGGAGCGAAGGCTCGCGCGACCGCATGGGCGCGATGCTGCGCGACCACAAGCTGCTCAACACCACCAGCGTCAACACCTGGCGGGTCGTGCAGGCGACGCCGCGCAACGAGACCATGCTGGCCGTGGTCGGCATGGAGTCCGGCTTCGAGACCGATGAATTCGCCGTCATCAGCGAGCAGGACATTCTCGGCGACCGTCTGGTGCGGCCGCGCAAGGCGAGCCGCAAGCTCGACAATTTCATCTCGGAGGTGACGAGCCTGGCGACCGGCGATCTCGTCGTGCATGTCGAGCACGGCATCGGCCGCTTCGTCGGGCTGCAGACGCTGGAGGTCTCCGGCGCGCCGCATGACTGTCTCGAGCTGCACTATGCGGCGGAGACAAAGCTGTTCCTGCCGGTCGAGAACATCGAGCTGCTGTCGCGCTACGGCTCCGACAGCGCCAATGTCGAGCTTGATCGCCTCGGCGGCGGCGGCTGGCAGGCGCGCAAGGCGAAGCTGAAGAACCGCATCCGCGAGATCGCGGGCGAATTGATCAAGATCGCCGCTGAGCGCCAGCTGCACGAGGCGCCGAAATTCCCGCTGCAGCCGCATGTTTATGACGAGTTCTGCGCGCGCTTCCCATACGAAGAGACCGAGGATCAGTTAGGGGCCATCACCTCGACCCTGAAGGACCTCGAGATCGGCCGTCCGATGGACCGGCTGATCTGCGGCGACGTCGGTTTCGGCAAGACCGAGGTGGCATTGCGCGCGGCATTCGCCGTGGCGCTGGAGGGCAAGCAGGTTGCGGTCGTGGTGCCGACCACGCTGTTGGCGCGCCAGCACTCGCGCACCTTCACCGAGCGTTTCCGCGGCTTCCCGGTCAACATCGCGCAGGCGTCGCGGCTGGTGTCGACCAAGGAGTTGAACCAGGTCAAGAAGGGGCTCACCGACGGCCAGGTCGACATCGTGGTCGGCACCCACGCGCTGCTCGGCAAGGCCATCAAGTTCAAGGATCTGGGTCTTCTGATCGTCGACGAGGAGCAGCATTTCGGCGTCAGCCACAAGGAGCGGCTGAAGCAGCTGCGCGCCCAGGTGCACGTGCTGACGCTGTCGGCGACCCCGATCCCGCGCACCCTTCAATTGGCTTTGACGGGCGTGCGCGAGCTCTCGATCATTGCCTCGCCGCCGGTCGATCGCCTGGCGGTGCGAACCTTCGTCGCGCCGCACGATCCGTTGATGATTCGCGAGGCGCTGCTGCGCGAGCGTTATCGCGGCGGCCAGGCGTTCTATGTCGTGCCGCGGATCGAGGACCTCGCCGGCGTCAAGGATTTCCTCGACAAGAACGTGCCGGAGATGAAGGTCGCGGTCGCCCACGGCCAGATGCCGCCGACCGTGATTGAGGACATCATGTCGGCGTTCTACGACGGCAAATACGACGTCCTGCTCTCGACCACGATCGTCGAGTCCGGTCTCGATATTCCGAACGCCAACACGCTGATCGTGCACCGCGCCGACATGTTCGGCCTGGCCCAGCTCTACCAGCTGCGCGGCCGCGTCGGCCGCTCCAAGCTGCGCGCCTATGCGCTGTTCACCTTGCCGGCGCAGCAGAAGATCACGGCGCAGGCCGAGCGTCGGCTCAAGGTGCTGCAGTCGCTTGAGACGTTGGGCGCCGGCTTCCAGCTCGCCTCGCACGACCTCGACATCCGCGGCGCCGGCAATTTGCTGGGCGAGGAGCAATCCGGCCACATCAAGGAAGTCGGCTTCGAGCTGTACCAGTCGATGCTGGAGGAAGCGATCGTCAACCTCAAGGCCGGCGTCGCCGAGCCCGCCGCCGACCGCTGGTCGCCGCAGATCACGATCGGCATGCCGGTCCTGATCCCCGAGGACTATGTCAACGATCTCAGCGTGCGGCTCTCGCTCTATCGCCGGCTCGCCGATCTCGAGACCGACGAGGAGATCGACAATTTCGCCGCCGAGATGCGCGATCGCTTCGGCGTGCTGCCCGACGAGGTCCGCTATCTCTTCAAGGTCGCGGCGATCAAGGCCTATTGCCGCAGGGCCAATGTCGGGAAGGTCGACGCCGGCCCGAAGGGCGCGGTGATCGCGTTCCGCGACAACAGCTTTGCGCATCCGGAGCGGCTGGTGTCGTTCATCCGTCAGCACGGCCAGGCCGCCAAGGTGCGGCCCGACATGAAGGTGGTGTTCTTCCAGGAATGGGATACGCCGGAAGAGCGGCTCGCCGGCACCACCGAGATCCTGCGCCAACTCGCCAATCTCGCGGAGAGCAAGAAGGCGGCGTAGGCCACGACCAATCCGCGTCACTGCCGAGCGAAGCGCGCCAAGACCGGACGCAGAAGTGAACTGAACAGCAGACGCAGGCAACATGGTGGACGACGCGAAGGTTCGAGCTCGCTAGTGCCATTGCGGTGCGGGACTTTCGCTGTCAGCCGATGACCGCTGGGCAAGGCTCTCGCCTAGAAGCAAACCGTTTGCAGCTAGGCCGTGAATCCAGGGCCTGCCAAGGCGGACGGCTTGCCAAGGTCCGCTGTGCACCCTTAGCGACCAAATTCTGCAGGGCAGCTAAATGACGCAATGGGCCAAACTCGGAGATGAGCCGAGCCCGGCACTCGCGTCGAATGATTTAGTCGACCGACCGGGCTTTGAGTTCATCTTCTCCGAGGCGGCTAATCGTCGCTCTGCGACTGCCGATTGTGCATGCTTGCCCCACACAATTGCGCGTAGTGTGCGGACGTTCCGGAAGCGATGCCCTTGCGCATATTTTGACGGTCAGAGGAGATCTCACCCATGGTGCAGAGCGGGATTTCCCGTCGTCGATTTGTTCAAACAACTGCCGCTAGTTCGTTGGCGCTCGCTGGAATAGGCCGCGGTCGTCCCGCGAGCGCTCAATCGACAAAGCCGAACATCGTCTTCATCCTGGCGGATGACCTCGGCTACGCGGATTTGAGCTGCTACGGTCAGCGAGATTATACGACACCGAACATAGATCGGCTTGCAACCGAGGGATTGAAATTCACGCAAGCGTACTCCAATTCGCCTGACTGCTCTTCGACGCGCACGGCGTTGATCACGGGGCGCTATCAAGCTCGCTTGCCGCTTGGGCTCGAAGAGCCCCTTACTCCTTTAACTCCCAAAGAAATCGGCCTGGCGCCAAACCATCCCACCTTGCCGTCACTACTGAAGAAGGCGGGATATGGCACGACGCTAGTCGGAAAATGGCACCTTGGCGATCTGCCGGATTTCAGTCCGCTGAAGAGCGGCTATGACCAGTTCTTCGGGATACTCGGCTGCTGCGCCGATTATTTCAATCATGGAGCGGAGGCTTCCCGAGCCTACGTGTTACCGATCCCCGGACTTGCGCATCAACTCTACGAGCAGGAAGTGCCGGTTGAGCGTCACGGTTACATGACGAATCTACTCGGCGATCGAGCCGTGCAAACTGTTGAAGGCTACGCCAAGTCAAAAGAGCCGTTTCTGCTGAGTCTGCATTTCACCGCGCCGCATTGGCCATGGGAAGGGCCGGATGACGAGGCAGAGTCGAAGCGGATCAGGAACATTCTTGACCGCGACGGCGGCTCGCAGAAGACCTACGCCGCGATGGTGCAAAGTCTGGACACCAATATAGGCCGTGTGCTGCAGGCGCTCGAAGCGAGCGGTCTATCTAGCAACACCATTGTCATCCTCACCAGCGACAACGGCGGTGAACGTTTCTCTAACGTTTGGCCATTCTCCGGCATGAAACATGAACTCCTCGAAGGTGGCATTCGCGTTCCGGCCATTGTGCGCTGGCCCGGCCGGATCCTGCCCGGAGTGGTGTGCGAACAGGTCATGATAACGATGGACTGGATGCCGACCTTGCTTGCTGCCGTCGGCACGTCGCCGGACGCGGCTTATCCATCCGACGGTGAGGACCTCGGACAAGTTTTGATTGGCAGCGCGGGGCCGCATCCCCGGAAGTTGTGTTGGCGCTATAAGGCGGGATCGCAGCGCGCCATCCGCGACGGCGACCGGAAATATCTGCGGATAGCGGGAAACGAGTTTCTCTTCGATGTGGTGAGAGACCCGCGTGAGCGGGCCAATCTCAAGGACCGGGAGAAAGACGTCTTCGAACGGCTGAAAGGTGACTGGGAGGGGTGGAACGCAACGATGCTACCAGAACGGTCGCGGCCGGCGTCTTTTACCCACACTGGCAACTTCGTTGCTGACCACTATGGCGTCACTAACCCGGTGCCAACGCCTCCTCCGACAAGTGCCCCCACGAAGTAATCAATGATTTGGAAGATCTGCGCGGCCGTCGCGCCGACCGCACGATGGTCGATCTCCGCCTGGAAATGCGATGTCCGTTTCGGGTCATTCGCGACCGAGTCGAGGCAGTAGCGAATCCGGTCATGTCCGCCGTTCTGCGAAAGCGGAAGTAAATTCAAAGCATTAGTCTAGCGACACGCCATGGGCGTTACGGGCGCGCCGCGAGACGTGATTCAATCCCTGAAGCTGGAGCCTCGAATCATATGCTACAAACTCAGCGATTGCGGATGGACCACCATTAAACCGATGCTCGCCGAACAAGTCGCATCGAACGGTTCTTCAACCAGATTAAGCAATGTCGGCATGTTGCGGACCCGACACGACAAGCGCGCCGCCAACTATCTGGCGTACATCAAGCTCGCATCAATCCGCGTTTGGCTGCGCGCTAATGAAGTCCTCGCTCTACGACGCCGCCCGCTCCGGCGTCCCGAACAGACGCCCGAGCAGTGACATCGCGGAATCGGTCGGCAACAGCGTTGCGACGCTGACATCCGGCTCGGATCTGACGTCGCGGCGGCCGTTCTGGGTGTGACGCATCACGCTCGCCAGCCGCCGCGTGATCGCCTGCGCGTTGCGCAGATCGGTGCCGGCGAACGCCACCACGATCGAGCGGTCGTCATGCACCGCGCCGAAATCGGTCTGACGCATCAGCCGGCTGATGATCCGCGCGCCGTCGAGTTGCGCGCGGGGCTGCGCGTTGTCGAAGGTGAACCGCGCCACCGAAAGCGCTCCGCCGCGGTCGGCGGTCTGGTAGACGGCGGTCGCAAAATCGCGCTCGAACGCGGCCTTGGTGAGCAGGCCGGTGCGGGCGTCGATCAGGCCCTTGGCGTCGATCGCGCGCAGCATGCGGCCGAGCCGCGCCTCGAAGGCGTGCTGCCGGATCATCGGCAACACCATGTCGGCGACGCGCGTCGGCCCGGCCGTGACGATCTCGAGATTAGGCAGTTCGTAGCGCGGCGTAAGCTCGGCCGAGGCGACGATCACAGGCAGCGGACGAAAGCGGACGTCCTCGGTCAAGACAGTCAGGAAGGCATCCATCACGCGCGGTGTAAAGCCTTCGGCCAGCACGATGCCATCGATATCGCGGTTGCTGAGATGCTTGGCGGCGGCCTCAATGCTGAGCGCCCCGACCACGCCGGCGCGTTCGCCGAGCGCAACCGACAGCGTCGGATATGCGCCGCCGCGGCCGATCAACAGCGCAGTGGCTTCCCCGACCGGATCGATATCCGTGAGTGCGACCGGGGTCGGCGGAACCAGGCGGCGCATCACCGTCGCATGCAGCGCGCGTACGCGCAGGCTGGCGTTGAGCCGGGCGGTCAGGCGATCCGGCAGGCCCGGCTTCTGGAAGAATGCGATCGCGGTGTCGGGCAGGGTGGTCGCGGGATCGACCGCGATCAGCGGCAGATAAGGCGCGCGGGCGGCGGCGCGCCTGGCGAGGCCGGACAGGGTGACGAAATCGACGCCCTCGGCGGCCGCGATGATCGCTGCCGGCTTGACCTGCTCGATGGCCCGTCCGGCGTCGCTCCAGTCGGTGACCACGACCGGGAACAGCTTGGTCTCATCGAGGACCGCGGCAAACGGCGGCCTGGCTGCCGCCGATACGATCAGGACCGGACCTTGTTGGGACATTCGAACGCTCGAAACCAATGCAGAGTTCAGCAACGGCTTCGATGCTAGTTCGCATGGCTTAATGCGGCGTCAACACAATGATAAGACTAACGCAATGATAAGATTTTAACCCAGTCCAGCGCCGCCGCGGTCGCGAAATGCCTCGACCATCAAGGGGTTAAGGCCAAGTTCTGCGAGCGCGTCGCGGGCTCGTGCATTGTCCTGCGCACGTCCTGCGAGCCGGTGGCCGCTGAGGCGGTCGGGCAGCGCCGTCAGCAGCGCGCCCTGGCCGAGGCGGCGCGACCATTCCTGCAGCTCCTGCGCAAGGAAGCGGTAGCCGCCGACCGTCATCACCCCCGACGGCGGGGCAGTGATGTTGATGGCGCCGGTCACGCGATCGACCCGCGCGGCATATTCCGTATCGACATAATCGCGCGGCGGCGGCGCGATCAGGGTGTCGCCCGGCGGAGGCGGCGGCGCATAGGCCGCGACCGGCACCATCGGGCCGCGCAGGCCGAGCGTGCCCTTCGGCGTCAGCAGGATCTCGCCGGCGATCGATGCGCCGGGAGCTTCACGCGGCGCGCTGTGCGGACCGGGCTTGATCTGGGCCGGCGAGCCGTCCTCGGCGGTGCGGCGGGCGCCGAACAGCCCGGCCTCGCCGAACAGGTAGACGTCGGTCATGGTCACGCGCCGCGAGGTCCAGTGCGCGCTGGAGGCAACCTGTTCCGGCGTGCGCCAGAGCCCGATCACGTTGCGCAGGGTGGGCAGGCGCTCCGACAAGCCGCGCTCGTCGAGCCGCAGCGCGAGTTGCGCAGGCGCGATCAGCGTGTCGCAGCCGTGGTCGTTGAACTGGGTCTCGAACGCCTCATCGTCGAACGGGTGATGCAGCACGAGCGTGCCGCCCGACACGAGCCAGGCCACCAGCGACGAGCAGACGCCGGCAAACGACATCGGCGCAAACGCCGACATGATGGTGGCGCCCTGCGCCAGGTCGCTCTCCAGCGACATCGCGAGCCCGCCGGCGATCAGGCCGAAATGGGCGCGCGGCACCGGACGAGGGCCTTCGCTGGTGACGTCGAAGGAGATCAGCGCCGGCTTGCGGCCATCCTGGAGCATCGGCCGCGAGGTCCGGGAGTCCTGCAGGATCGCCTGATCGAGCGACGCCATGCCTTCGGGCAGATCGGTGCCGAAGCCGCAGACATGGCGGATCGAGAAGGCCTCCGCCGCGGCGTTCATCGCGATGTCGGCATAGGAGACGCCGTCGATCCTGCCGCAGGTGACGATTGCCCGCGCCGCGGTGCGGTTGAGAGCGGATATCAGCTCGGCCTGCCGCCACAACAGCGGCAGCGGCACCACCACGAGGCCGACCCGATAGGCGGCCAGCACCGTCAGGGCGAACTCGACCGTGGAAGGCATCTGGACTGCGATCACGGTGTTGGCCGGCAATCCGTTCTCGACGAAGTGGGCTGCGATCGCCGAGATCGCGCGGTCGGCCTGGGCATAGGTCAGGCGCTTGCGGGTCTGTCCGGTGATGCGCTGCTTGTTGAGCGGGTCGACCAGCGCCAACGCGTCGGGCTGCCGCGCCAAGGTGCGCTTGAACAGGGTATCGAGCGTTGGCGAGGTGATCGACTGGTTCACGGGTTCAACGTCGGTTGCATCGCTTCGATCGGACCAGGTCATGCCGCGTCGGGTGGTATCGCATCACGTCACGTGACATCACTTGGGTTGCGCGCTGGGCCTCTCCCACCAGGTCTCCGGCAGGTAGCCGGTCAACGCCGTGGTCGAAGGCCGTTCTATCCGATTCCAGCGCGCGATCCATTGCTCTCCCGAGTTAAATAGGGGGATAGCGTAGAAGCCCGACATCAAGGCCCGGTCCAGCGCACGCACCGCCGAGACGAAGGCCGGCTGCTCCCGCGCCGCCAGCAGCGCCTCGATCATGGCGTCGATCGCCGGATCCTTGACGCCCATGTAGTTTCTCGTGCCCGGCACGTCGGCGGCCTGGCTGCCCCAGTAGAACCACTGCTCGTTGCCCGGCGACAGCGACTGGTCCCAGCGGATGGGGATCATGTCGAAATCGTAGGCGACCCTGCGCTGCTCGAACTGCACGGCGTCGACCACCCGCACCGCGGCGTCGATGCCGGCGCGCTTGAGGTCGCGCTGGTAGGCGAGGGCGATCCGCTCGTGCTCGCGGGTCGTGACCAGGATCTCGATCTGGAGCGGCGTCCCGGTCGAGCGCTGCTTCAACACCGTGCCGTCGAGCGCGTAGCCCGCGTCGGATAGCAGCGCGAGCGCATTGCGGAGAACATTGCGGTCGCGTCCTGAACCGTCCGTGACCGGCAGGCGGTAGCGGCCATCGAGGATGTCAGGCTGGATATGCGACGCATACGGCTTCAGGAGCTCGCGCTCGCGCGCGTCGGCGGGGCGCTCATAGGCTGACAATTCCGATCCGGCAAAGTAGCCGCCCGCGCGCGAATAGAGCTCGAAATAATAGTTGCGATTGACCCATTCGAAGTCGAACAGCAGCGCCAGGGCCTGACGCACTCTGGCGTCGGCAAATTTCGGCCGCCGGCTGTTGAACACCAGATATTCGGATGGCCGCGGCGTACCGATCTTGATGGTATCGCGGAGCACTTCGCCCTTCTTCACCGCCGGGAAGTCGTAGCCGTCGTGCCAGCGCAGCGGTTCGGGCTCGGTGCGGAAGTCATAGAGGCCGCGCTTGAACGCCTCGAACTGGCTGTTGGCGTCGCGGTAGTAATCGAGCCGGATCTCGTCGAAATTCCACATGCCGCGGTTGACCGGCAGCTCGCGCCCCCAATAGTCGGGATTGCGGGTGAAGGTCACGCCGGCGCCGGGCCTGACCGCCGTCACGCGGTAGGGGCCGGAGCCGATCGGCGGCGCGAATGTCGTCTCCTCAAATTTGGCGACGTCGGTGGCATGGCGCGGCAGGATCGGCATCAGGCCGAGGATCAGCGGCAATTCGCGATCCGAGACGCCGCCGAAATCGAATCGCACCGTGAGCGGGTCGAGCACTTCGGCCTTTGCGACTTTCGAGTAATACTGGTGATGCAGCGGACGGCCGTGATCGCGGAGCAGCGTCAGCGAGAACACCACATCGTCGGCGGTGACCGGTTGCCCGTCCGAGAAGCGCGCGCGCGAATCGATATGGAAGGTGACGTAGCTCCTGTTGTCGTCGGTCTCGACGCTGCGGGCGAGCAGGCCGTACAGGGTGAACGGCTCGTCATTGTTCCGCACCATCAGGCTTTCGTAGACGTAGCCGCGCTCATAGGCGTAGCCCCGGAGCTGCTGCACAGCGAGACCCCTGACGATCAGCGGGTTGAGGCTGTCGAAGGTGCCGTCCCGGGGGCTCAGCACCAGCCGGCCGCCCTTGGGGGCGTCGGGATTGGCATAGGGCAGATGGGTGAAGTCCGGCGGCAGCGCCGGGGCGCCATGCATCGCGATCGCGTGGCTCTCGGCGGCTGGCGCAGGGGCAAGCCCGGTCGTCAGGAATGCCAGGACGAAAGCCGAGGCGAGCCAGAGTGCGGCCGACGGGGCGTGCCCCACACGCCCGGGAACGCGTCTGTGAGGCGCCGTTTTTGATTCGCGAAACGTCACGCCCCAAGGTTTATCACAGGCTGCTGAAACCCGCCGTGACAAGCGCGCAAATGCGGTTGTCGGCATTGATCTTTCCGTGCGCCGCTGTATTGAAGGCGTGCAATTGGATGGGCGGGAACGCCAGTCACGTATCCGCCTCAATTGACTAGGAGACAGCCGCCCAAACGGCTATGTGTCGGCGCCTGCAGCGGTTTCGGGCGCTGCCGTTCAGAAAGGGTTTTCCGCAATGAATTTCCGTATCTTGGCCGCCCCGGTCCGGCCGCATGGGCGAATTGTCGCCCTGATGGCGGCGACGGCTCTGTCTGCAGCGCTCCTGGTTCCTGCCGCTCAGGCCCAGCAGCCCGCAGCGCCGGCGCCCGCGCCTACGGCACCGAAGGCAGCGCCCAAGGCGGCACCAAAGGCAGCTCCGAAGGCTCCGGCAGCCCAGGCGCCGGCCCAGGCACCGGCCGCTGGCCAGCCGCCCGCTGTGGCCGCCCAGCAGCCGCCCCAGGACCAGCAGATCCAGCTGATCTACGCGCCCTGGACCAAGTTCTGCCTGAAGGGCCAGGAAGCCAACGCCAAGCAGGTGTGCTTCACCGGCAAGGACGGCCGCATCGAGTCCGGCCAGCCCGTGATCGCCGCCGTGATCATCGAGCCGGAAGGCGAGCCGAAGAAGATCCTGCGCGTCACGCTGCCGCTCGGCATGCAGCTCGTTCACGGGACCCGCATCATCGTCGACGGCAACCCGCCGCAGCAGGCGCCCTATGTGATCTGCTTCCAGAACGGCTGCATGTCCGACTATGAAGCAACGCCCGAGCTGATCGCCAACATGAAAAAGGGCCAGAACCTCGTGGTCCAGGCGATCAATTCGAACGGCGCGCCGCTGACGCTGCCGCTGCCGCTCAACACCGAATTCGCCAAGGCCTATGACGGCCCGCCGACCGATCCGAAGGTGTTCGAGGAAAACTCGAAGAAGCTGCAGGAAGAGTTGCAGAAGCGTGCCGAAGAGCAGCGCAAGAAGCTGGAAGGTGCGGGCGGTGGCGGCGCGACGCCGGCTCCGGCCAACCCGGCTTCCAAGTAAAAATACTGTCAAGCGTTCAAAACAACGCGAGACCAGCAAAAGGCGCCCGGAAGGGCGCCTTTTTTGTCATGCGATACCGACTGGCTGATGGCAGCCTGCGGCGCTGGTTGTCGTGCACATCGTGTGCGATGTTCGTTGCAGGCACTTCGATTGCGCCGAGCTGCGAGCGCGCATCGTTGGTGTCTTGTCCGGACAATTCCGGCGTCGAAGCACAATCATAAATCCGATACGGGAGGCCAGACGAAAGCGCGGACAGCGCGCCTTCGACGCGCGAGCACGCGCGTGAGGTTCCGCGAACCCTGGCTGCCTGCGGACAAGTGATGACGCGAGACGATCGGACATCCGTCGTTCGCAGTCATGGAAGTCGCTCAATGTCCCACCAAGTCAACACGCAGCGGCGCGAGCCGGTCTCCCGGCCTTCGCAGCAGCCAACCGGCCGTGCTGCGGCGGATGCTGGTGTCCGCGTCAACCAGGACAATGTCCCGAGCGCATTTCATCCCGGCATCGTCCATCTCGCGCTGGCGATGGGCGGGTTCGCGATCGGCATCGCCGAATTCGCGACCATGAGCCTGCTGCCGTTCTTCGCACATGATCTGCACATCAGCGAACCCCAAGCCGGTCACGCGATCAGCGCCTATGCGCTCGGCGTCGTCGTGGGTGCGCCCGTCATCGCGGTGCTGTCGGCGCGCATGAGCCGGCGGACGCTGCTGATAGCGCTGATGGGCTTCTTCGCGCTGATGAACGGCCTCTCGGGGCTCGCGCCCGACTACCACACGATGCTGGCGCTGCGCTTCCTCGCCGGGCTGCCGCATGGCGCCTATTTCGGGATCGCCATGCTGGTCGCGGCATCGCTGGTCCCGACGGACAAGCGCACGGCGGCCGTCGGCCGCGTGCTGCTCGGCCTCACCATTGCGACGACGATCGGCGTTCCGCTCGCCAACGGGGTCGGGCAGGCGATCGGCTGGCGCTGGGCATTCGCGATCGTTGCCGGTCTCGCGCTGCTCACCGCGATCCTGGTCCTGATCTTCGCCCCACGCGACGCCGCCAACGGCAACGCAAGCCCGCTGCGCGAACTCTCGGCGCTGGGGCGCAAGCATGTCTGGCTGACGCTTGGGATCGGCGCGATTGGTTTCGGGGGGCTGTTCTCGGTCTACACCTATCTGGCATCGACCATGCTGGCGGTGACGCACACATCGCCCGCGCTGGTCCCGGTCACGCTGTGCGTGTTCGGCGCCGGCCTCACCGCCGGCAACATCATCGTGCCGCGCTTCGCCGACCGCGCGCTGATGGCCACGGCCGGCGGGCTCCTGCTGTGGTCGGCGGCGACGCTGGCGCTGTATCCGCTGGCGGCAGGCAATTTCTGGACGCTGAGCGCCGACGTGTTCCTGATCGGACTGGGCGGCGCGCTTGCGACTGTGCTGCAGACCCGGCTGATGGATGTCGCAGGCGAGGCGCAGAGCCTCGCTGCGGCGCTCAACCATTCCGCCTTCAACGTCGCCAACGCGCTGGGGCCGTGGCTCGGCGGAATGGCGGTTGCCGCCGGCTATGGCTGGACGTCGACCGGCCTCGTCGGCGCGGGACTGGCGCTGGCGGGCTTTGCGGTCTGGGCGATCGCGGTAGCGCTGGCCAGGCGGGAAGCGGTATGAGGATGCGAGACATGGCCGCGCGCAAGCTGCGGCATTCGCCGGACGGAAAGCGGGCGTCAGTTCAGCGACGGATTGCGCGGACGGTAGCCGCCCGACTTGTCCTTCACGAAGATCTCAGCCACCTGCGAATGCCGGATCGGCTCGCCGGAATCGTCGGGCAAGAGGTTCTGCTCGGACACATAGGCGACGTACTCGGTCTCCGAGTTCTCCGCGAGCAGGTGGTAGAACGGCTGGTCCTTGTGGGGACGCATATCCTCGGGGATCGACAGCCACCATTCCTCGGTGTTGTTGAACTCCGGGTCGATATCAAAAATCACGCCCCGGAAGGAGAACACCCGGTGACGGACGATCTGCCCGATCTGAAACTTGGCGGTGCGCGCTTTGATCATGGTTCGTCGATAGACCAACATTGTGGCCGATGCTAGGGGCATGGCGGCGAATTAACCCGGGGTTTACCGATTCCAGCCCTGCAAAAACGACCCAGAATCTGGCCGAGAAACTACTTTCAGAATGATCGATATCCTCAATCTGGCGCTGCCGTATTTCGGCTTGATCTTCATCGGTTACGCGTGCGGCAAAGCCAAGGGTTTGCCCGAGAGCGGGCTCGCCTGGATGAATTTCTTCCTGCTTTACGTTTCGTTGCCAGCGCTGCTGTTCGGGATCATGTCCAAGACCCCGTTCGCGGAGCTGAACAACCCGCCATTCCTGATCGCCACCACGCTCGGAACCGTGACCGCGTTCTTCCTGGCGATGGTCGCAGGCAAGCTGATCGGAGGGCTCTCGCTGCGCGAGGCGACGCTCGCGGGCCTGTCGGGCGCTTACGGCAATATCGGCTATATGGGCCCTGGCCTCGCGCTCGCCGTGCTCGGCACCAAGGCGGCGGCGCCGACCGCGCTGATCTTCTGCTGCGACAGCATCTTCCTGTTCTCGATCGTGCCGCTCCTGATCGAGCTCACCGACCGCGACCATCCCTCGCTGCTGCACGCCTTCGGCGTGGTGCTGCGGCAGATCGTGCAGAACCCGCTGATCATGTCGGCCGTGTTCGGAGCGCTGGTCGCCGCATTCCATATTCCGCTGCCAGTCGCGCTCGACCGGACCATCCAGTTCCTGGAAAACGCCGCGGCACCAACGGCGCTGTTCGTGCTTGGCATCACCGTGGCGCTGCGGCCGTTCGAGCGGGTGCCGTGGGAGGTGCCCGGCGTGGTTGCGATCAAGCTCCTGATCCACCCCTTGCTGGCATTCGGGCTGATGCTGCTGTTCGGCCCGTTCGCGCAGCCCTGGGCTGCGACCGCGGTGCTGATGGCCTCGCTGCCGCCGGCGCTCAATGTCTTTGTGATCGCACGGCAGAACGACACCTGGATCGAGCCGGCGTCGGTCGCGGTCTTGATCGGCACCTTCGCCTCGGTGGTCACGCTGACCAGCGTGATGTGGTTCATCCAGAGCGGACGGCTGGTGTTTCCTTAAGACTCTTGTTTGACGCGTTTTCTTAACGCGAACCGGTAGCCACTTCGCTTGAAAACGCTTTGGTCAGCGCCGCCATGACGGCGCGAGGCCTTCGCGCATCGCGAGCCGTCGCAGCGGACCGAATGCGCCGATCAGATGCAGGCCGGCAGCGCGGGCCGTCTGCACACCGAGGAAATCGCTCAGCAGCGACCGGTTGGCGATGTCGATCGCCCAGATCCGGCTGGCGACGTCAGGGCGCCGCGCCGCCTGATAGCGCGACAGCACATTTGGCGCGCCGGGATCTTCGCCCCGCGCGATCGCCTGACCGGTGATCTCGGCGATATCGGCGGCGTCGCGCAGTCCCATATTGAGACCCTGCGCGCCGATCGGCGGCAGCACATGCGCAGATTCCCCGACCAGCGCAACACGGTCTTTGGCAAATTGCCGGGGCCGTTCAATGGCGAGCGGAAACACGTGTCGGCCGGGCTGGACCTCGACGCGGCCGAGGATCGAATGCGACTGCCGCTCGGCCGCATCGGACAATTCGCTGTCGCCGAGCGCCATCAGCCGTTCGGCCTCCCTGGGCGCCGAGACCCAGACCACGCTGCTCCTGTTGCCGGCAAGCGGCACAAACACGCAGGGGCCGTGCTCGGTGTGAAACTCGGTCGAGATGTTCCGGTGCGGCCGACTATGGGTGATGTTGAAGGTGAGGGCGGATTGTCCGAGCTCGCGGCTGACCACCTCGATGCCGGCGGCCTCGCGGGACAATGAATTGCGCCCGTCGGCGCCGACCACGAGCCGGGCCCGAAGCGCCTGACCCTGCCGCGTCACCACGGCGACCGCGCCACCATCCGGCTGCACCGAGGCGGCCTCGTCGTCGAACCGCGTCAGCGCGGCCATCTCGCTGGCGCGGTCCTCGAGCGCTGCGACCAGCGAGCGATTGTCGATGTTGAAGCCGAACTGCTCGCGGCCGATCTCCTCGGAGGTGAAGCGCACCTCGGGCGCGCGGATCAGCCGGCCGGTGTCGTCGACGAGGCGCATGGTCTTGAGCGCCGCCGCCTTGTCGCTGCAGCGCCGCCAGACGTCGAGCCGGTCCAGGATCTCGGTCGAGGCGCCGAGCAGCGCGGTGGTCCGGTTGTCGGCATAGGGCACGCGGCGGGCCAGGAGCGCGGTCCGCGCGCCGGTATCCGCCAAGGCGATCGCGGCCGTCAATCCGGCCGGACCGCCGCCTATTACGATAACGTCATAATCCTGCGTGCTGTCGGTCATATCAGGACAATTGACATGGTTGGCCCGATTTTCAAGCCATCGGTAACCACCAAAAGTTTCCAACGGTTTGCGCGGCGGAACGCCGCAAGACTGCATATGCAAAGCGGGCCGATTCCTGATAGCACTTCGGCCGATGGACCACACCAGCGAGGGGGATGCGTTGCGAGAGCGGATGCGGACCGCCGCATTCTCCGTTCATATTTTCACGGCGCTCGGCGCCGGGGTCGCGCTGTTGGCGATGCTGGAAGCCGTGCGCGAGCACTGGGCCAACATGTTCGCCTGGCTCGGGATCGCGCTGATCATCGACGGGATCGACGGCCCGCTGGCGCGCCGGTTCGACGTGGTGCGGCTGCAGCCGAACTGGTCGGGAGAGGTGCTCGACCTGGTGGTTGATTTCGTCACCTATGTGTTCGTGCCGGCCTACGCGATCACCGCGAGCGGCCTGCTGCTGCCGCTGGCCGCGCCGATCCTCGGCATCGGCATCGTGGTGTCGAGCGCGCTGTATTTCGCCGACCGCCGCATGAAGGCCGACGATAACCATTTCCGTGGCTTCCCGGCGCTGTGGAATGCGGCGGCGTTCTATCTGTTCCTGCTGCATTTGCCGCCGGTGCTGTCGACGATCGTGGTCGCGGCGCTGATCGCGCTGACCTTTGCCCCGTTCCATGTGCTGCACCCGCTCCGCGTGGTGCGGCTGCGCTGGCTGACGCTGTGGCTGCTCGGCGCCTGGGCGCTGCTCGGCGCGTACACGCTCGCCAACGATTTCGTGGTCGGAGCCCCGATCACCTTCGGTCTCTGCGCCATTGCCGTCTACATCGTCGGCAGCGATACCGTGATCCGCCGGATGAAAGCCTTCAGAGCATGATGCAATTGATCACCAGCCCGGAAGCCTGGGCTGCGCTGTTGACCTTGACTGCGCTCGAGATCGTGCTCGGCATCGACAACGTCATCTTCCTGTCGGTGATCGTGTCGCGGATCCCGCCCGCGCAGGCCAAGCGCGCGCGGCAGATCGGCCTGATCCTGGCGCTGGTGTTCCGCATCCTGCTGCTCAGCATCCTGGTCTGGCTGATCGGGCTGACGCAGCCGGTGATCACCATCAAGGACGTCGCGCTGTCGTGGCGCGATATCATCCTGATCGGCGGCGGCCTGTTCCTGATCGCCAAGGCGACCCACGAGATCCATGGCGAGGTCGAGGCGCGCGAGGCGGAGGCCGACGACAAGCCGAGCGCCAGCGCGTTCTTCTGGGTGATCGTGCAGATCATCATCATCGACCTGGTGTTCTCGCTGGATTCGATCATCACCGCGATCGGCATGGCGCAGGATATCGAGATCATGATCGCGGCGGTCGTGATCGCCTGCGCCATCATGTACATCTCGTCCGGGCCGGTGGCGCGGTTCGTCGCGCAGCACCCGACCACCAAGATGCTGGCGCTGGCGTTCCTGGTGCTGATCGGCGTGGCGCTGGTGGCCGACGGCTTCCAATTCCACATTCCTCGCGGCTACATCTATTTCGCGATCGTATTCTCGGTCGCGGTCGAGATGTTCAACGTGCTGGCCAAGCGCAACCGCAGGAAGGCGGCGCGCCAGGGTTCCGGGCCGCTTGGTTGACAAGCCGGCGCCGATGGCATTCGCTCGCGTGACGCTGATATCTGAGGGGAGCGACCGACATGACCAAGGCTGTGCGCGTGCACAAGGTGGGGGGCCCGGAAGTCCTGACCTATGAGGACGTCGAGGTCGGCCCGCCGGGGACGGGCGAAGTCCGGATCCGCCAGCACGCGGTCGGGCTGAACTTCATCGACGTCTATTTCCGCACCGGCCTCTACAAGGCGCCGGGCCTGCCGTTCATCGCCGGCAACGAGGCCGCGGGCGAGGTTTTGGCGGTCGGCCCCGGGGTGACCAATTTCCATGTCGGCGACCGCGTCGCCTATTACTACAACCTCGGCGGCTATGCCTCCGAGCGCGTCATCCCGGCGGACAAGCTCGTCAAGCTGCCCGACCACATTACGTACGAGCAGGGCGCCGTGCTGATGCTCAAGGGGCTCACGGTCTGGTATCTGCTGCACAAGACCTTCAAGGTCGAGCAGGGCCATCGGGTGCTGATCCACGCCGCGGCCGGCGGCATCGGCCTGCTGGCCTGCCAGTGGGCGCACGCGCTCGGCGCCAATGTTATCGGTACCGTCGGCTCCAAGGCGAAGGCCGACATCGCGCTCGCCAATGGCTGTGACCACGTCATCCTCTACAACGAGGAAAATTTCGTCGAACGCGTCAAGCAGATCAGCCGCGGCGAGCTCTGCGACGTCGTCTATGACGGCGTCGGCAAGACCACCTTCCCGGGATCGCTGGCCTGCCTCAGGCCGCGCGGCCTGTTCGTCTCGTTCGGCAATGCCTCCGGTCCGGTGCCGCCGTTCGCGCTCGCGGAGCTCAACAACCACGGCTCGCTGTTCGCGACGCGGCCCAAGCTCAACGATTATGTCGGCACCCGCAAGGAACTGCTCGAAGGCGCCGACACGCTGTTCGCGGCCGTCATCAACGGCAAGCTGCACGTGCCGATCAATCACGCCTATGCGCTGAAGGATGCCGCGAAGGCGCATATCGAGCTGGAGAGCCGGGCGACCACGGGCGCGGCGATCCTGCGGCCGTAGTTTTCGTCATTGCGAGCGTAGCGAAGCAATCCATGTCTCCACTCGGGGATATATGGATTGCTTCGTCGCTTCGCTCCTCGCAATGACGAGCGTAGTGGCTGTTAAGCCACCCGTCGTGCCGCGCCCACCTTCGTCAGCACCGTATCCAGGCAGTCGGTCATCGCAAGAATCTCCTCCCGCGTGACGTTGAGCGCCGGCATGAAGCGCAGCGTGTCCGGCTGCGGCGAGTTGATCAGCACGCTGGCGGCAAACGCCTCGGCGACGACGGCCGCGCCGATCGGCATCTTGAGATCGAGCGCGAGCAGGAGGCCACGGCCCCTGATGTCGCCGAGCCCGTGCCGCGCCGACAGCCGCTGCAATTCGCGCTCGAGCAGCAGGCCGGCGTCAACAACCGATTTCAGGAAATCGGGCTGGCCGACCTGATCGAGCACGACAAGGCCGGCGGCGCACATCAGCGGATTGCCGTTGAAGGTGCCGCCCTGATCGCCATGATCGAAACACGAGGCATGCTCGGTCGCGAGCAGCGCCGCCAGCGGCACGCCGCCGCCGATGCCCTTGCCGAGCGTCATGATGTCAGGCGTGATCCCGGCATGCTCGTAACCGAACAGCTTTCCGGTCCGGCCCATGCCGGTCTGGATCTCGTCGACGATCAACAGCAGCCCGCGCTGCTGGGTGAGCGCCCGCAAATCCCTGAGAAACTGATCCGTCGCGGGCCACACGCCGGCTTCGCCCTGGATCGGTTCGAGCATGACCGCAACCGTGGACGACGTGATCAGCTGCCGCACCGACTCGATGTCGTTCAGCTTGGCTTTGCGGAAACCCGAGACCTTCGGCTCGAACAGCGGCTCGAACGCCTTCTTGCCCGAGGCCGACATGGTCGCGAGCGTGCGGCCGTGGAAGCCGCCCTCGAAGGTGATGATCTCGTGCGCGCCGTTCTTGTACTTGGCACCGTATTTGCGCGCGAGCTTGATTGCGCCTTCATTGGCCTCGGCGCCGGAATTGGCGAAGAACACCTGGTCGAAGCAGCTCTTGTCGACCAGCATCTTCGCCAGCTTCAGGCTCTGCTCGTTGTAGAACGCCGGGCTCGGCGTCAGCAGCCGCCTGGCCTGCGCGGCGAGCGCATCGGCAACGATGGTCGGCGAGTGGCCGAGGGGATTCACCGCCCAGCCCTGCACGAAATCGAGAAAGCGGTTGCGGTTGTGGTCCCACAAATACGAGCCGGCGCCGCGCACGAACACGACTTCAGGGCGGGCGGTGATTTCCATCAGCGCGTCGAACGGATGCGTGGCGTTGGTCATGTCGATCTCCTCTGGGGTCGGTGTGGGGATTAAGGGCAGGCCGAAAAGCGAGAAGGCCGCGCTTTGGGGGCGCGGCCTTCTCGAAAACCTTGGCTGATCTAGCTAATCAGCGCTGGCGTCGGACATGGCGCAGCCCATCATCGTCGCGGGTGCGACGACGGCGGATGGCCTGGCGGTGGGTCCGGTTCAGCTTCATGGCGCAGGGCCATACAGCGGGAGGGCAGGCGATGTCAAGCGCCGACAGCGCGTCACTCGACGCCGTAGGGCGCGAATTCCCTGGCGATCTTGGCTTGAATTGCCTGGGCGGCCGCGATGTCGGCCTGTGCCGCGTCGGCGTCGCCCTTCTTGCGCCGTGCGACGCCGCGGCCATAGAGAGAGCTCGGCAGTTTCGGGTTGATCTTCAGCGCCGCATCGAAATCGGCGATCGCGGCGTCAAGCTCGCCGAGCTTCATGCGGCAGATTCCTCGGCTGTCGAGCGTGTAGGGATCGTCCGGCTTCCATTGCAGCGACTGCTCGCAATCCGCGAGCGCCTGCTGCGCCTGGCCCAGGATCACGCGCGTCAGGCAACGCGCGTTGAGTGCTGCCGCGTATTTCGCATTGAACTTGATCGCGTTGCTGAAATCGTCGAATGCGCGCGGGTAATCCTGCCGTCCAAGATGCAAATTGCCACGCGCGTAATAGTCGCGGTAGCCGGCCGGATCGAGCCGCAGCGATTGATCGAGATCGGCCAGTGCCCGATCGATATCGCCACGATCGCGAAACAGCCGGGCGCGGTTGCCGTAAGCCGGCGCATAGCGGGGATCGAGCCGGAGCGACGTGTCGTAGTCGGCCAGCGCGTGTTCGAGATCGTCGCGGCCGCGATAGGCATTGCCGCGATTGAAATAGGCGAGCGCGAATTTCGGATCGAGACGGATGGCGCGATCATAGTCGGCCAGCGCGCGGTCCGGTTGTTTGGCGTCGATGTAGGAGTTGCCGCGATTGTTGTAGTACCAGGCATCCTTCGGGCTGAGGCTGATTGCTTCGTTGTAGTCGGCGATGGCGAGATCAGGTTCGCCACGGTCGCTGTGGGCGATGCCGCGGTTGTAGTATGCGATCGCATCCCTGGGATCGAGCGCGATGGCCCGATCGAGATCGGCGATCGCCGCAGCGACATCGCCCTTGCGGCGATAAGCCTCGCCGCGGTTGGCCAGCCCCTTCGCGCGCATCGGCTCGTACTTGATCACGTCCGTGAAGTCGGCGATCGCGCGGTCGAGATCGTTGCTTTCGAGAAAGGCGCCGCCGCGGTTGAGGGAGGCGCCGGCGCGCTGCTTCTCCCGCAACTTGCGCAGGGCGAGGAGGAAGCTGCAGCCCCCGATGCGCTGTGCGGGATCTTTGTTGCCGAAGCACCAGGCCTGTGCGGTGGCTTCGGATGATGGCTGAGGCTCGGCGAGAGCAGCCGTGGCGGCGAGCCCCGGCGCCAGCCAGATCAGGACGGCGGCCGCCAGTCGGCCGCGTACCAACAGTCGCTTCCATGATCGCCGCAAGACCAGGCTCCGTACGACCGAATGGCCGCCACTGCTTTGTGAGCCCAGGCTGCCGCCGGGTTCACTCGAACGGGCGATGCCCGGCACCCGTGGAGGTCTTGAAGGAATGGCCTGGAGCTAGAATCCGGCGACGCTGCCGTGCAGGTCGTACTGGTCAGAGCGCTCGATCTTCGCGGTGACGATCTCGCCAACCTTGAGCGGCCGGCGGCTGGTGAGATAGACCGCGCCGTCGATCTCGGGCGCATCGGCCCTTGACCGGCCCTTGGCCACGGTCGGGCCGACCTCGTCGATGATCACCTGCTGGCGGGTGCCGACCTTGCGCTTCAGGCGCCGGGCCGAAATCTTCTGCTGCCGCGCCATCAGCGCATTCCAGCGCTCCTGCTTGACCTCGTCGGGCACGGCATTGCCGATCGCGTTCGATGTGGCACCGGCCACCGGCTCGTATTTGAAGCAGCCGAGGCGGTCGATTCCGGCCTCATCGAGCCAGTCGAGCAGATAGGCGAAATCGGCATCGGTCTCGCCGGGGAAGCCGACGATGAAGGTCGAGCGCAGCGTCAGCTCGGGGCACTGCTCACGCCATTTCTGGATCCGCGCCAGCGTCTTCTCCTGCGCGGCCGGCCGCTTCATGGCGCGCAGCACGTCGGGGCTCGCATGCTGGAAGGGGATGTCGAGATAGGGCAGCACCTTGCCCTCGGTCATCAGGCCGATGACCTCGTCGACATGCGGGTAGGGGTAGACATATTGCAGCCGCACCCAGGCGCCGAGCTCGCCGAGCTCTTTTGCGAGGTCGAAGAACTTGGCGCGGACGCTGCGATCCTGCCAGGGGCTCTCGGCGTATTTCAGGTCGACGCCATAGGCCGAGGTGTCCTGCGAGATGACGAGCAATTCCTTGACGCCGGCCTTCACCAGCCGCTCGGCCTCGCGCAGCACGTCATTGGCCGGCCGCGACACCAAATCGCCGCGCAGCTTCGGGATGATGCAGAAGCTGCAACGGTTGTTGCAGCCTTCGGAAATCTTCAAGTACGCGTAGTGCCGGGGCGTCAGTTTGACGCCCTGCGGCGGCACCAGGTCGAGGTGCGGATTGTGCGCCGGCGGCAGCGCGCGGTGCACGGCGTCCAGCACGCTCTCATATTGCTGCGGCCCCGTGATCGAGAGCACGCCGGGATAGGCGCTCTCGATCTGCTCCGGCTCGGCGCCCATGCAGCCGGTGACGATGACCTTGCCGTTCTCGGCCATGGCCTCGCCGATCGCGGCCAGCGATTCCTGCTTAGCGCTGTCGAGGAAGCCGCAGGTATTGACGATGACGATGTCGGCGCCGTCATGCTTGCGCGCGAGCTCATAGCCTTCCGCGCGCAGCCGGGTGATGATGCGCTCGGAATCGACCAGCGCCTTGGGGCACCCCAAGGACACAAAGCTCACTTTCGGCGCGGCCGCCTCTTGCATATCTACCCAAATCTGCCTGATTGATGGGCAGGAGCTAGTCCCAATTGCCGAGAATTACAACCCTTTCCAGGGGCTTCCGGCATGTTATGGATGGCTTTGCCGGGTCCTTAAGAGTCGTCGATGAGCGCTGAGTCGTCTCCCAAGATCGTCATAGTCGACGAGAGCCCGATCCGCGCAGCCATCCTTGAGGAGGGGCTGCGGGAGGCCGGCTATACCGACGTCGTCCATATCAGCGAGATGCAGAGCCTGCTCTCGCGGATCTACGCGCTCGACCCCGACATCATTGTCATCGACCTTGAGAACCCCAGCCGCGACGTGCTGGAACAGATGTTCCAGGTCAGCCGGGCCGTGCGCCGGCCGATCGCGATGTTCGTCGACCAGAGTGACGCCGCCTCGATCCAGGCGTCGGTGGAGGCGGGCGTCTCGGCCTATATCGTCGACGGCCTCAAAAAAGAACGCATGAAGCCGATCCTCGATCTCTGCGTCTCCCGCTTCAATGCCTTCTCCAAGCTGCAGGACGAGCTCGACCGGACCAAGCATGCGCTGGAGGAGCGCAAGGTGATCGACCGCGCCAAGGGCATCCTGATGAAGGTGAAGGGGCTGACCGAGGAGGAGGCCTATGTGCTGATGCGCTCGACCGCGATGCGCGAGAAGAAGAAGATCGGGGAGATCGCGCAATCGATCCTGACGGCGTCGGAGCTGCTGAAATGACCACACCCTTGCGCATCGGATTCATTCCGCTGGTGGACGCTGCCGCGCTGATCGTAGCTGTCGACAAGGGTTTTGCCGCGGCGGAAGGCCTCGACGTCACGCTGGTGCGCGAAGTGTCGTGGTCGAACGTCCGCGACAAGCTCAACATCGGCCTGTTCGACGCAGCCCATCTGCTGGCGCCGGTGGCGATCGCCTCGAGTCTCGGGCTTGGCCACGTCAAGGTGCCGATCGCGGCGCCGTTCAATCTCGGGCTCAACGGCAACGCCATCACGGTATCGCCGGCGCTGCATGCAGCACTGATGGAAGAGATCGACGGCGACCACTTCGACCCGATGGCGACCTCGCAGGCGCTTGCCCGTGTGGTGGCGAAGCGGCGGAAGAGCGGGGCGGAGCCGTTGACCTTCGGCATGACCTTCCCGTTCTCGACCCACAATTATCAGCTGCGGTTCTGGATGGCGGCCGGTGGTGTCGATCCGGACGAGGACGTCCAGCTCGTGGTGCTGCCGCCGCCCTATATGGTGGACAGTCTCGCCAACGGCCATGTCGATGCGTTCTGCGTCGGCGCGCCCTGGAATTCGGTCGCGGTCGATCTCGGCATCGGCCATATCCTGCACTTCGTCTCCGACATCCTGCTCAGTGCGGTCGAGAAGGTGCTGGCGGTCCGCCAGGCCTGGTCGGAGAAGCATCCCGACGCCGTGGCGTCGCTGGTGCGCGCGCATCTGCGCGCCGCGGAATTCATCGAGCGGCCCGAGAACCGATCCGAGGTGGCGCGTATCCTCGCCCAGCCGGAGCGGATCGGCGTCGACGCCAGCGTCATCCAGCGCACGTTCGATGGCCGGCTGAAGATCGCGCCTGATGGCACCATGCGCGAGAGCAACCGCTACCTCCTGGTCGGGCGCGAAGCGGCTGCGCGGCCGGACCCGGGGCAGGCGGCATGGCTCTACGCCCAGATGGTTCGCTGGGGCCAGACGCCATATCGGCCGGAGGCGCTGAAGTCCGCCATGGCCGTGTTCAGGCCCGACCTCTTTGACGCCGCGTCCGGCCGCCCGACAGGAGCCCCCAACTTGATCGGCGCGTTCGCCGGTCCACCGTTCGATCCGAGCGACGTTCCGGGCCACCTGGCGGCGTTCAAGATCGGGCGCTGGAAGCCCTGAGCGCGACGCAACGGCGGCTCCGCCGGGACGCGCGGCCGGTACTTTTGTTGCTGGGCAAGGATGAGCAACAGACGCGGCAGCGGCTCAGCTATCCACCTCCGGCTACTTTGCATGGGGTTGTTTTCGAGATTTTCGGTTATTGCGGGACTGGCGCTGGTTCCCAACGCCTCGAATTGCAACGAATAAGATTCTCGGGGGAAACCACGAGGAAGAATATTCCACTCGGAACCCAGTTCCCCGAGGTGGCGGCATCGCTATTTTCGCCGCCCGCTTGAATCCCGGAGCGAACGCTATTCCATATGCCCGAGAATGGGGCGTTGGAGATCGACCATGCGCGAGCTATCGGCGGAAGCCCGCCTGCACTTTTACGCGCGACAAGTTTCAAGGAAGTCCGGAAGCGGAATTCATACCGCGGCGCTCTACAGCGCCTTTGCGGTGATCGCGGCCATCGTGTTCGGCACGCTGTCCGTCCATCCGTTCTGACGTCTTCAGAAAATTCAAAAGCCGCCGTCTGATGTCCTCAGGCGGCGGCTTTGTGTTGGCGGGATGCTGATCGTTCAGTATCCGGAGCCGTATCCATATCCGTAACCGTAACCGTAACCGCCGCCACCGCCGCAGGTGTTGCAGGTCGGCTGCACCGGCGCGTAGTAGGAATAGCCCGGCGACACCATCTGGGTGCGCTCCTGGGTGGCGTATTGCGGCGCGATGCGCTCATAGGCGACGCCCCCCGGCGCGACCATCACCGTCCTTGGTACCATCACGGTCCGATACTGCGCCGGCGTGCGATGCGCGATCACGCGGCCCGGCGCCACCATCACGGTTTCCTGCACCGTGCGATATTGCGGCGGCACGCTCTGCACCTGATAGCAGGTCGTGCAGGGTTGGGGCGGCGGCGTGTAGCAGCTGGAGCAGCCGGCGGATGCTGCGCTGGTGAAGGCGGCCGTGGCAACCGCGGCAACTGCGAGGGAGAGGCTGGTGCGGAACATGCTTTCGTACCCAATTTTCCTGAGAGGACAATCAAAGGCTCGGAAGCTGCACCTAACAATCAAACGGCAAGTTTGGGTTTAAGAAGACTCTTAACGGAATCTAAAAGGGCCGGCGCGACGGCCGGCCCTTGTCAGTCGATGCGATGGTGGCTCAGTGCGCGGTCTTGAAGGGCGCTACCGTGATGCCGGCCTTGCTCAGCGCCTCGCGCAGGCCGCGCGCGATCTCGACGGCGCCATGCGTGTCACCATGGATGCAGACGGTATCGGTCTGCATCTTGATCACCTTGCCGGTGACCGACACCACTGCGCCATCCTGCACCATCCGCACCACGCGCTCGGCGATCGCCTTGGGATCGTGCAGCACCGCGCCGGGCTTCTTGCGCGACACCAGATTGCCGTCGTCCTCATAGGCGCGGTCGGCGAACACCTCATGCGCCATCCTGAGATTGGCGGCTTCGCCGGCGCGCACCAGCTTCGAGTTCGCCAGCACCACGAAGATGAGATTGGGGTCGACCGCCTTGATCGCATTGGCGATCGCCCGTGCGGTCATGTCGTCCTCGCAGGCAACGTTGGAAATCGCGCCGTGCGCCTTCACATGGGTGACCTTGTGGCCGGCCGCGGTCGCGATCGCCTGCAAGGCGCCGATCTGGTAGGCGATCAGGTTCTCGATCTCCGAGGAACTCAGTCCCGGCATCGGGCGGCGGCCGAAGCCGTGCAGATCGCGATAGCCGGGATGGGCGCCGACGCTGACGCCGCGCGCCTTCGCCAGCTCGACCGTCTTGCGCATGATGTCGGCATCGCCGGCATGGAAGCCGCAGGCGACGTTGACCGAGGTCGCAAGCTCGATCATCGCGGCATCATTGCCCATTTCCCAGGGCCCAAAACTTTCGCCGAGATCGCAATTGAGGTCGATGGTTGAGGTCATGACGATCGATCCGTTGTTGTTGGTTTGATTCTACGGGACGGCGACCTGCCAGGTCGCGGCGTCGATGGCGCTGACCGCCTGGCCCGCGACGTTAGCATCTCTCAGCGCCTCGATGTTGAGGCCAAAGTCCTCAATGCCGCGGAGCCGGTCGGGCAGGGACCGCAGCAGCTGATGGAACTTGATCGCCTCGGCCTGCGCTTCGGCCATTGTCACCGCCTTGAAGCGGAACGGCCGGCCAGCGGAGATTTGCGCGAAGCGGCCGAAATCGGCCGAGATCACGGTCGCGATCTTCGGATAGCCGCCGCTGGTGCCGCGGTCCGGCATCAGCACGATCGGCTGCCCGTTGCCGGGCACCTGAATGCTGCCGTTCACGGTGCCGTCGGAAACGATGTTGTGGCCGTCGAGGTGTTTTATCACCGGGCCTTCGAGGCGGTAGCCCATCCGGTCGCTGGTGGCCGAGATCTTCCACTCGCTGTCGGTGAACAGCTTCTTGTTTTCTTCGGCGAACTCGTCGTCCTGCGGGCCGAACACGATGCGGATCGGCGCATCGGTGGCGGCCGGCAATTCGATGCGGCGCTCGGGTGCACTGCTGGCGGCCTGCGTCTTCAGTTCGTCGCCGCTCTGCAGCGGCCGCGGATACGGGCTGCCGAGCCCGGCGCGGGCGTTGACGGCGAGGCTGCCGAACATCGGCTCACCCTCGATGCCGTGCTCGATCGCGAGATAGCTGAACGAGCCGCCGCGTGCGAACCCGAGATTGAGCGTCTCGCCCTCGGCGAGGGTGGCCGTACTGTCGAAGGCAACCGCGCGGCCGCCGATATCGGCATTGCGCGGCGCGCCGGCGAGCCCGACGCGCACGGCGCCGCCACGCGCGGTCAAGGCCGCGCCGAACGGGCCGATCTCGATTGCGGCGGCGAGCTGGTCATTGCCGACCAGCGTGTTGGCGGCAGCGAGCGAAAGCCGGTCCATCGCGCCGCTCGGTGTCAGGCCGTAGCGCTGCGAGCCCGGACGCCCGCCGTCCTGCACCGAGCTTGCCGGGCCAATCGAGCTGACGACGAGTTTGCTCATGGCGTCACCAGTTCTGCGACGAACTCGCCGGCCTCGGCGGCGCGATCCTGTTCGGCAAAGGTCTTGGCATCGACCGCCGCGAAGGTGATGGCATCGCCCGGCTCCAGCAGGAAGGTCGGATCGCGATGCAATTGATAGGTGCGCACGGGGGTGCGGCCGAGCAGGTGCCAGCCGCTCGGGCCAGCCAGGCACTGCACGCCGGTCTGGATGCCGCCGATCGAGATGGTGCCGGCCGGGGTCAGCAGCCGCGGGTCCTTGCGCCGGGGCATGTGCAGGAATTTCTCCAGCCCGCTGAGATAGGACCAGCCGGGCGTGAAGCCGATCATGGCGACGCGATAGTCGCCGGCGACATGGCGGGCCACGATCTCATCCGGCGTGGTCTTTAGCGCCTTCGCCACATCCTCGAGATCGATGCCGTGCTCGCCGCCATAGGTGACCGGGATGCGCCAGCGTCGCGTTCCGGTTTCGCTCGGCGGCGCCTTGGCGGCGCGCGCGAGCAGTTGCTCGCCGAGCACATCGAAGGTGATCTGCACGGGATCGTAATGCACCAGCAGCGAGCGGTAGGTCGGCACGGTTTCGGTGATGCCTGTGATCGGCTCGGCTGCGATCAGGCGGTCGAGCGCGAGCACGCGCCGGTTGGCGGCGTCGTCGATGGTGCGGCTGAATTCCACCGTGATGGCGCTGTCGCCACTCGGCAAAAGGCGGGGAGGAGCTAGCGTTTCGGCCATTGGATCAAACGGACTCGTTGGCTATCAAGCTAGCGTGTTTTGCAGCGAAACGGAATTCGTCTCGTGCAAAAAGATACAGCAACTTCAATAAATTAATCGGCATGCCAGCGATAAATGCAGATGATCGCAGCATTTTCGCGCAGCCCTTGACGCAACGCCTTTGCCCGGCAACATGCGCCGGTCTCTTCCTCCCATCGGAGCAACCTTTCCAGATGTCACTGTCCGCCGAAGCGATCGCGACGCTGTCGCACGTGTCCACCGCCACCATCACCACCGTCCTGCTCAAGAAGGGCCTGCGCAACATCTGGATGCGCGGCACCAAGCCGCTGAAGCCGGGACAGAAGCGGCTGGTCGGACCCGCCTTCACGCTGCGCTTCGTGCCGGCCCGCGAGGATCTGGCGACGCCGGAATCCTGGTCGTCGCCGATCTCGACCCGCACCGCGATCGAGGCGATGCCGGCGGGCTGCATTGCCGTGATCGATGCCATGGGCATCACCGACGCCGGCGTTTTCGGAGACATCCTCTGCGCGCGCATGGTCAAGCGCGGGGTGACGGCGCTGATCACCGACGGCGTGGTGCGCGACGTCGAGGGCGTGCTCGGCACCGGCCTGCCGGTGTGGTGCGACGGCTACGCCGCGCCACCGTCGGTCGCAGGCCTGACCTTCGTCGGCTGGGGTGAACCGATCGCCTGTGGCGGCGTTGCCGTGTTTCCGAACGACGTGGTGGTGGCCGACCAGGACGGCGCCGTGCTGATCCCGCAAGCCTTCCTCGATCATGTACTGGCCGAAGGGCCGGAGCAGGAGCGGATGGAAGCCTGGATCGTCAACGAGGTGAACAACGGCGCGCAGCTGCCGGGCCTGTATCCGATGAACGCCGAGACCAAGGCGCGCTACGCCGCAAGCAAGAAATAACGTCAAGCAAGAAATAACTTCAAGAGAGGGAGGTAACCCCATGGATATCCACGTTTCCGGCTCGCGGCCGACCCGCCGCGCGCCGAAGGAGAACTTCACCGGCAGCGTGCTGCAGGACCCGATAAACATGGCACCCGCACCGGCGCGCCTGAACGCATCGCGCGTGTCGTTTGAGCCCGGCGCCCGCACGGCCTGGCACACCCATCCGCTCGGACAAACGCTCTACGTGATATCAGGCATCGGCCGGGTGCAGGCCAAGGGCGGCCCGATCAGGGAAATCCGCCCCGGCGACGTCGTCTGGATTCCGCCGAACGAGAAGCACTGGCATGGCGCGTCCCCCGGCAACAGCATGACCCACATTGCCATGCAGGAGGCGCTCGACGGCGTGTTTTCGACCTGGATGGAGCACGTCACCGACGAGGAGTACAACGGCAAGCTCGGCTGATACGTCGCAGCCAGCCAAGAGAAAAGCCCCGCTCATGAAGCGGGGCTTTTGCTTTTCCAATGGAGGCGATCAATTCACCCGCGTCCAGGTCTGGCCGCCGCAGAACATGCCGCCGAACGCGCAACCCTGGACGCGCAGTGTATCGGAGCTCTTCAACGCGATCGTGGAATCGTAGGTGCTGCCGCTGTTGGGGTCGAAGATGCGGCCGCTCCACTTGTCCTTGCCGGGCTTCATGTTGATCAGAATCTGTTCGCCGTTAGCGTTCGACTTCTTGTCGACGGCGTAGCCGCAGAGATTGGCGCCGCATTGCTCGATGCGGACCTTTCCTTCCTTCTCTTCGGTCAGCCAGACGCCGAGCGGTGAATTGGCGGTCAGCACGGGATTCGCTGCCGACCTGGGCGCCGCGGCCGGAGGTTGCGCGACGGCGCCGACCGTAGACGCCGCGGCGGGCCTTGCCGCCGGCGCAACGCTTTGCTGCACAACTGGCGGAGCGGGTGGCGGCGGGGGCGTGGTCGCTGCCGCAGCCGGAGGCGGCGTGGCCGCGACGCTTGTCTTGGCTGGCTCCGTAGCTGTCGCTGGCGTGGGCGCCGCCGGGGCAGTTGCCTGATCAACGGCAGGCGGGGCGGGCGCTGCAGCCGCAGGCGGCGCGCCGGGCGCGGGCTGGGGATTTGTCGTGGGAGCTATCTTGGCGTCAGTCTTGGCTTCCGTCGGAGCCGGCTTGCGCTTCTGCCCGGTGTCCTCGCCCTTGGTGCGCTTGGTGCGGCGGGGGGTATTGTCGTAGACGCCGGGAATCGAAACCGTTCCGCGATCCGGATCGATCCGGATGGTACGGCCGTCATAGTCGAAGGTGTATTGCGCCTGCGCTGCCGCCGTGCCCGCCAACAAAAGCGTGGCGATCGCGAGAAGCTTCCTCATCTCGACCTCCAGTGCAGGGAATTATTCCCAAGGCTACGTGGCGACCCGCTCCGTTGAACGTGCCCCAATCACGGTCAAAACATGAGTCGTGTCCTCGGGACTTTGGTTCAAGTCACTGGATTGCGGCCTGGTTTCAGGCCGAGCGCGTCAACTTTGTGGGCGCTCAAACAGGCGCGTTTGCCGCAAGCTACTCGAACCACGCAGCATAGATTTTCGCGTAGCTGCCATCCTCGCGCGCGATATGGAGCCACTGGTCGACGAACGCTTTCAAGGCGACGTCGCGCTGTATCCAGTAGGCCTTCTCCGCGAAGTCGAACGGCTTGTCGGGGTGCACGGCGCAGAGCACGCCGGGATGCAGCTTCTGCTGATAGCGCGTCTCGGACGCATCGGTCATCATCAGGTCGGCGTCGCCCGTGGCGATCTCGTCGAAGATTTTTGTATTGTCGTTGAAGACGCGGATCTCGGCGGTCTTCACATTGGCGCGGGCAAAGCGCTCATTGGTGCCGCCGGGATTGACGATGACGCGGGTGCCCGGCTTGTCGATCTCGGCGATCGTCTCGAACTTGTCCTTGTCCGCGCAGCGCGCGATCGGGGTCTTACCCTCGCGCATGATCGGGGTCGAGAACAGGCCCTTCTTCTGCCGGTCGAAAGTGATGGAGACGCCGCCCATCGCGATGTCGAAACTGTCGGCCTCGAAATCCTTCATCATCTGCGGCCACGATGTCGGCACGAACTCGACCTTGACGCCGAGCGCCTTGCCGAGCGACTGCGCCATGTCGACGTCGAAACCGCGGAACGTCTTCGTTTCCTTGTCGAGCGCGGTGAAGGGCAGGTAGTCGCCGGTCATGCCGACGCGCAAGGTGCCGCGCTTGACGATCTCGTCGAGCCGCGACGGCGCCTGCTGCGCATGCGCGGCAGACAGGAGCAAAGCGAGAGCGAGGCCGGCCAGCGCGCGAAACATCTGATGTCTCCGTCAATTCCCATGACATGTCGCTGCGGAGCATTTAGACCAGATGGGACGATCGAGCCAGCAAAGCGGGCGCAAAAGTGACCATCTCGCTCCATGAAGCGTCCGTCGGTGTCTATGTGCCGTATCTGCGCAATCTTTCCGCGCTGCTCGATCGCGCGGAGGCCCACGCCAGGGCTCGCAACATCGATCCTGACGTGCTGCTGGCGACGCGGCTTTCGCCTGATATGTACAGCCTTCGCCAGCCGGTCGGAGAGGCGAACCGGCATGTCGTCCTGAGCTGCGCGTTGCTGGCGGGCTGCGCGCCGCCGGCCTTCGCCGAGGCGGAGCCCGACATCGCCGAGCTGAAAGCACGCATTGCGGCCACGATCGATTTTGCGCGGAGCCTGCCGCAGGCGACGATCGACGCCGCTGGCGACAAGGACGTGGTCTTCACATTCCGGAGCGGCGCGACCAGGCCCTTCACCGGCAAATCCCTGATTCTGACCTTCAGCGTTCCGCAGTTCTTCTTCCACGTCGCAACGGCCTACGACATCCTGCGCCATGCCGGCGTCAATCTTGCGAAGAAGGACTTTCTGGGACCACCAAGGCCGCCGCAGGGCTAGCCCTCGTTGCTGTCCTTGCTCGCCCGAAGCGTGGTCGCGCTACGGCTGATCATCTCGTGCTTGAAGTGCTCGAAGCGCCGCCGCGCTTCGGCCTCGCGTTCGTCGACAAACTTGATCGCGGCGTCGCCGTCCATCGGGCCGTTGACGTGAGGGCTCGATCCTTCGCCGACGGTCTCGTCGACATAGTAGCGGCCGTCATCCTCGCGCACCGTCCAGCGGAAGCGCAGCGCGGCCATCGGGCCTGGGCCCGACTTGGAATAGCCGTTGGCCTCGATCGGTCGCGGTGGTTGGTCGGGCTCCGGCTTGCTCGGCTCCGGTTCGACTGACTCTGCTTCGACTGACTTCGGTTCGATTGACTCCGGTTCGACCGGCTCGGGCTGCTCGATCGGCGGCGGCTCGACGGGCGCGACCTCGACGGACACGGCTTCGATGGAGACGACCACGGATTCGATGGAGACGACTCCGACGGACGATGGCAAGGGCGGTGGCATCGCCACGGAGACCGGCGGCTCCTCGACGGCCTCGGCTGCCTTGTCCGCAGTCTTGTCGGACGACTTGTCGGCCGATTTGGCCGTCTCGGGAGGCGTCGTCGTTTGATCGAGAATACTCGCGATTGCGGCGAGCGCATTGTCGGTCGGGTCGCTCACGGTTCGGTCTCCTAGGCAGGACGCCGGCGGAATCGTGCCGGCGCCCTTCCTATCTACCTGATCGGACTACCCTTTGTCAGCCTGGAGCTTCGGCTCTGATTGAATCAGAGCCGAAGCTCCAGGTTTCTTTATCGGACGCGTTTTCTTGACGCGAACCGGGAGCCACTTCGCTCGAAAACGCTATTAGGCCGAGACCGGCGGGCGGCGGTCCTTCCAGGGGCGGACCTGTTCGAGCTGGCTGGCCAGCCGGAACAGCAGACCTTCCTGGCCGAGCTTGGCCGCGAACATCATGCCGAGCGGCAATCCGGCCTTGTTCCAGGCCAGCGGCACCGACATCGCCGGTTGCCCGGACATATTGAACATCGAGGTGCCAGGCATGTAGCGGCGCAGCACCGGTGCGATGTGGGTCAGATCCTCGGACATCGTGTTCAGCTCGCCAAGGCGGAGCGGCGGCGCGCACAGTGTCGGGCTGAGGAAGATGTCGCAGCCTTCGAAGAAGGTCGCGAGGGCGCGCGAGATCTGGAATGCCGCAAGCTGCGCGGCGACGTAGTCGACCGGTGTCAGCTTGACCGAATTCTCCGCGCTCGCCAGCGTCAGGCGCTCGACGTCATCGGAGGTCAGCTTGCGCCCAACGCGCTGCTCGAGCAGGCGGATCGTCAGCGCCGTGTTGCCGCCGACGATCGTCGTCATGGTCACTGCCGGATCGGCCGCAAGCGGCGGCGCGCGCTCCTCGACATGATGGCCGAGGCCCGCCAGCAGCTTGGCAATGTCGCGGACCGCCGCGGCGATCTCGGAATCGATGGCGTCGCCATAGGGCGACTTGCCGGTGAAGCTGATGCGCAAATGGCCGGGATCGCGGCCGACCTCCTGGGAGAACGGCCGCTCCGGCGCCGGCGCGACGTAGAGGCTCGACGGCTCCGGGCCATGGATCGCATCCATCATCACCGCGCTGTCGCGGACGCTGATGCTGAGCACATGACCAACGGAAAAGCCGCCCCAGCCTTCGCCGCGGTCGGGACCACACGGGTTGCGGGCGCGCGTCGGCTTCACGCCGAACACGCCGGAGGCCGAAGCGGGGATCCGGATCGACCCGCCGCCATCGCTGGCGTGTGCGACGGGCAGGATGCGTGCCGCGACCGCAGCCCCCGCGCCGCCGGACGATCCGCCGGAGGAATGGTCGAGATTCCAGGGATTGCGGGTCGGGCCGAACAGGCGGGATTCCGTCGTCGGCATCAGGCCGAACTCGGGGCTCGCGCTCTTGCCGAAGATCGTGAGGCCGGCATCGAGGAAGCGCTGGGCCAGCGTGCCGTTGTGATCGGCGACGAAATCTTTCAACAGGCTCGCGCCCGACGTGGTGCGCGTGCCCTCGAGCAGGTCGAGGTCCTTGAGCAGGAACGGCACGCCGGTGAAGGGACCGTCAGGCAATCCCTTGGCAATCTGGCGTTCGGCGTAGTCGTAATGCTTGACGACGACCGCGTTGATCTTCGGATCGACGGCGGCTGTGCGCGCGATCGCCTCGTCGAGCAGCTCCTTTGCCGTCACGTCCTTGTTGCGGACGAGCTCGGCCAGACCGACTGCATCGTAGTTGCCGAATTCCTTGAAGGCCATGTGGGTGCTCCGCATCGCCGGGCCGATCGCAAGGATCGGCCGCGGCGCAAAGAGGAAGGCTGAGCGCTCAGCCGAGGACGTCCTGGTTGATCACATTCTGGCGCAGCGGATTGCCGTCCAGCACGCTCAGGATATTGCGCGCGGTCTGCTCGCTCATGCGATCGACGGCCTCGACGGTGACACCCGCAACATGCGGCGCCATGATCACGTTGGGCAAAGCGTGCAGCGGCTGACCAACCGGCGGCGGCTCGACCTCGAACACGTCGAGGCCCGCGCCGGCGATCTTGCCCGATACCAGCGCGTCGTGCAGCGCCGTCTCATCGACGATGCCGCCGCGGGCGGTGTTGATGAGATAGGCGGTCGGCTTCATCAGCCTGATCCGCGCCGCGTTGAACATGCCGACGGTCTCGGGCGATTTAGGGCAGTGGATCGTGACGAAATCCGCCTGCGGCAATGCCGCCTCTAAGCTCGGCACCGCCTCGCAACCGGCCGCCGTGATCTCGCTGGCGGGCTTGTAGGGATCATAGACCAGCACGTTCATTTCCATCGCAAGGCAGCGCTTGGCGGTGCGGGTGCCGATGCGGCCGAAGCCCACGATCAGCGCCGTCTTGCCGTAGAGATCGAACGGCAGCACGCCGAGCCGGCTCGCCCAGGTACCGTCCTTGACCATCGCGTGCATTTCGTTCGCGCGCTTGGCCAGCGTCAGCATCATGAACAATGCCTGCTCGGCGACGGAGGGCGAGTTCGCGGTGCCTGCGACCATCAGCGGCACCTTGCGGCGGGACAGCGCCGGCACGTCGACGGCGTCGTAACCGACGCCGATCCGGGTCACCACCATCATGCCCTTGGAGGCTTCCAGCTCTGCCTCGCCGAACCGGGTGGCGCCGAGCGCCACGCCATGGACCGGCGCATGCTGCTCCAGCATGGACTGGAAGTCCTTGGCCGAGATCAGGTTGGGAAATTCGATCAGTTCGACGTCGTCCCGCTCGTTGAGGAGCACCCGTGCCCCCGGTGACAAAGTCTGGGTGATGAAAATCTTCTTCTTGTTGGTGGCCATTTCCTGCCCTTGAGGTTTCTTGTACGCCGTCAAAGGACGACGCCGGTCACCTCATTTAGCAAATGCATATTGTTGAGGTCCACAGCCAATCGGAGCGGGCTGCCATCTTGCGCGCCGGCATTGGGATTGACCCGGCCGCAGAGCTGGGAGCCCTCGAGCGTGAAATAGACCAGCGTCTCCATCCCCATCGGCTCGGTGACGTCGAGCACCGCATCGAACGGCTCGATACCGGGCTCGGCATGCGGGCGGGCCTCCATGACATGCTCGGGCCGGAGGCCCAGCAACAACTTGTCGGTGCGGGAAAGCGCCTGGTAGCGGGCGGCGCGCGCCGGCGGCAGCGGGAAGGTGAGGCGATCGGTCAGCCGCACGTTGAGCTTACCGCCGACATCCTCGAGCCGGCACGGCACGAAGTTCATCGCGGGCGAGCCGATGAAGCTGGCGACGAACTTGGTCGCCGGCTTGTGATAGAGCTCGTTGGGCGTGCCGATCTGCTCGATCCTGCCGTGGTTCATCACCACCACGCGGTCGGCCAGCGTCATCGCCTCGACCTGGTCATGGGTCACGTAGACGGTCGTGGTGCGGACCTTCTGGTGCACCTTCTTGATCTCGATCCGCATCTGCACGCGCAGCTTGGCGTCGAGGTTGGACAGCGGCTCGTCGAACAGGAATACCTTCGGGTTGCGCACGATGGCGCGTCCCATCGCGACCCGCTGGCGCTGGCCGCCGGAGAGCTGCTTGGGCTTGCGGTCGATCAGGTCGGTGATGTCGAGCATGCGGGCGGCTTCGGTGACCCGGCTCTTGATCTCGGCCTTGGGATAGTGCTTCAGCCGCAGCCCGAACGACATGTTCTCGGCGACCGTCATGTGCGGGTACAGCGCGTAGTTCTGGAACACCATCGCAATGTCGCGGTCCTTCGGCGGCACGTCGTTGACCACATCGCCGCCGATCATGATGTCGCCGTCGGAGATATCCTCGAGGCCGGCGATCATCCGCAAGGTCGTCGACTTGCCACAGCCGCTTGGGCCCACCAGCACCACGAACTCATGGTCGGCGATATCGAGGTCGATGCCGCGCACCGCCTCGACCTCGTCGTAACGCTTCACCACCTTACGCAAACTGACGTCAGCCATGAGTCCTACCTTTGTCGCGTTCAACCCTTTGTCGCACCGGCGGTCAGGCCGGCAATGTAGTAGTCCATCAGGAAGGCGTAGATGATCAGCGGCGGCGCAGCGCCGAGCAGGGCGCCGGTCATGATCTGTCCCCAGTTGAAGACGTCGCCCTTGATCAGGGTCGTGATGATGCCGACCGGCAGCACCAGCTGATCGGTCGAGGTCGTGAACACCAGCGGATAGAGGAACTGGGCCCACGACACGGTGAAGGCAAAGATCGTCGCCGCGATCAGGCCGGGCAGGGCGACCGGGATGAAGATCCGCGTCAACGTCTGGAACCAGCTCGCGCCGTCGATGATCGCGGCCTCGTCGAGCTCCTTCGGGATCGAGGCGAAATAGCCGATCATGATCCAGGTGCAGAACGGCACCGTCAGCGTCGGATAGATGAACAGCAGGACGTACCAGCGATTGATGAGCTGGATGCCGGTCCAGTCGCCGATCACCGCGAACATCTTGAACAGGGGGATGAACAGCAGGCTGTCCGGAATAAGATAGGTCAGGAACACTCCGGTCGCGAGCGTCGCCGAGCCCCAGAACTTCATCCGCGCCAGCGCAAAGGCCGCCGGCACGCTGATCAGCATCGTGATGGTGACCACGATGATCGAGACCCACGCCGAATTCCAGAAGAAGCGGAGGAACTGGTTCGAGGTCAGCAACTCAGCGTAGTTGGAGAGCGTCGGATGATATACCCACCACGGGTTGGTCGCCGCGGAAATCTCCGCACTGCTCTTCAGCGAGGTGATCAGCATGTAGAGCGGCGGCACCAGCGAGAAGATCGCAAACAGCGTGAGAAAGAAATAGGACCAGCGCAGCGCCCAGGTCCGATCGCGGCTCATGCTGCCGTATTTGACCTTGCGGGTCGGTCCGGACTTGTCGATCGTCATCGTGCTCATCAGGATTCGTTCCCGCGTTTGGTGATGTCGCGCAGGATGAAGATCGCCGCGACCGCGAGGATCGGCACCATGAACAGCGAGACGCTGGCGCCGAGCGGAATGTCACTGCCCTCGATGCCGACGCGGAACGCCCAGGTCGCAAAGATGTGGGTGTGGTCGAGCGGCCCGCCGGCGGTCAGGATGCGCACGATGTCGAAATTGGCGAAGGTCACGATCAGCGAGAACAGCGTCGTGATCGCAATGATGTTGCGCATCATCGGCAAGGTCACATACCAGATGCGCTGCCACCAATTGGCGCCGTCGATCGCGGCCGCCTCATAGAGCTGCTCGGGCACCGATTTCAGCGCCGCCAGATACATGATCATGAAGAACGGCGCACCGTACCAGACGTTGACCAGGATCACCGAGAAACGGGCCCACATGGCGTCGCCGGTCCACGGGATCGGCCCGATGCCGAAGAACGAGAGCGTGTAGTTGAAGGCGCTGTAGGACGGATCGAACAGCCACAGCCAGGCCAGCGTGCTCATGGCCGGCGGGATCACCCATGGCACCAGCAGCATGCCGCGCCATTTGCGCTGCTTGTTGGCCGGCACGTTGTGCACGAAATGCGCGACGATGAAGCCGATCAGCGCTTTGAAGACCACTGCCGAGATCGCGAAAATGCAGGACTGCTTGACCACCAGCCAGAAGGTCTCGCGCTTGAACAGGAACTCGAAGTTGCCAAGGCCGACGAACTTGGTCATCGCCTTGTTCAGCGTCGCCAGATGCAGCGAGTAGATGGCCGGATAGATCACCAGCACGCCGATCAGGAGGATCAACGGCAGCGCCATCAGGAACGCGGACATCGATTTGCGCCGCAGCGCATTGCGCAGACCGGTGCGCCGTCGCCCGCTCGGAGCTGCGGCTGTGCGGTTGGATTGGAATGCGACGTCAACCATAACGCAGGTCCCTCGCGCGGGTTGGTTGCACGGCTCGCCGGTTCGGCGGTCGGGATGTGAAGACGAGACCTCGCGCGGCCGGCACTACGGGCGGTCGCGCGAAAGCTCGCTTGTCGTCAGCTTCGCATGAAGCCTTCACACTCGCCCTCGGCCCAGGCGAGCGTCTTTTCCATGCTTTCACCCTGGTAGTAGCGCAGGCACATCTTGGTCAGGGTGGCCTGGAAGTAGATCTGCTGCGCGACCTTGGGCGGCGCAGGCGAGGCCGCCATCGACAGCGTCTGGTGTTTGAAGGGGTTCGGGTAGTGGTAGAGCGTGCCCTTGGGCGGCCCTACCTCTTCCCAGATCTTCAACGTCGTGAGCTTTTCGTAGGCCGGCAGGTCGTAGCCGCCGCTCGCGACCACCATCTTCTCGATCGATGCCGGTTGCGACAGATGGGACAGCAGGCTCTTGGCCGCTTCCTTGTTCTTCGAGAACGACCAGATCGACCAGAAGAACGGCAGATAGGGCGCGAAGCGTCCCTTGGGTCCGGCCGGGAAGCCGTGGGTCCAGCATTGCTCCGCGACTTGCGGGGCATCGCGCTTGGCGACCGCCCACGCGCTCGGCGGGTTCATGATCATCGCGCCCTTGCCAGCGACCAACCACTTGTTGTTGGAGGCATCGTCCCATGCGGAGACGTCGGGCGGCAGGAAAGCGAGCAGCTTCTTGTAGAACTCGAGCGATTGGCGCACCGCATCGGTCTTGACGGTGAGGTTCCCCTTGGCGTCGACCAGCTGCGCGCCGAACGAGTTGAAGATCGCGCCGGCGGTGTCGACATTGTCGCTGGTTTCGCCGAGACCGATGCCGAACGGGAAGCCGGCCTTGTGGCAGGCCTCGGCCGCCTTGAGGAACGTATCGAGGGTCCAGTTGTCCGCCTTCGGCGGGCTTCCGGCCGGGTACATTTCCTGGACGTCGATGTTGGCGTGCTTCTTCATCAGATCGATGCGCGAGCAGGGGCCCTTGATCTGGCTGCCGACGCTGGCGGGAACACCGAGCCATTTGCCGTCGGCCTGGCCGAGATATTTCACCGTGCCGTTGACGTCGCCGTTCAGCTTGATGAGCGGGTCCATGATGTCGTTGACCGGCTCGAGCAGCTCGGCATTGGCCTGTGGCCACCAGGTCGGCATCTGGAAGATATCGTGACCGGATTTCGCCTGCGCCTCGGCGGCGATGGTGACGATGTTCTTGTTGCCCTGGCTGGTGATGTAGTCGATCTGGACCTCGACCTTTTCCTTGGCGGCCCATTCATTGACCAGCTCGGTGGAGGCACTGTTCGCGCCCGGCACCCAGTGATCCCAGAAGCCCATCGAGAGCTTGCCGGCTGCGTAGGCGCCACGCACGTAGGGGGCTGTAATGAGCGCCGCCGATGACAGCGCTGTCGCTGCAACGAATTCTCGGCGCGAAAGCTTCTTCCGTGACATGGCATTCCCTCCCTGGTAGCCAACGGACAAAAGACTTTTTGAATCCCGATGTTCTTTTTTGTGCGTCGCGTTCGCGCGACATCGCGGGATTTCGTTGCACCAATCAGAACAGAATTGCCGGCCGCTGTCGAGAAACGTAATGCCTGTGCCACGTAGAACTAACGTTGTGGTCAAATCGCGGGCAGTGTCGTCAGCCTCACTGCAATTTCCGGCGGTTTGCTGCACGCCTTGCGATCATGTTGCGACGCACGCACGAGTTGCCACTGATACATTCACGGACGGTGCGCCGTTGCGCCGCAGGCTTCCGGTCAAGCCTGATCGAGCCGTGTTCCGTCATGTTGATGCCCCGCGCGAGCAATAGACTTGCCGAAGCTGGAAACGATAAAGTCCGGATTCGTCGAACCTACCCCCGCGTCAGTTCTGCAATCCACCATCGATCACGGAGACCCGATCATGCTCAACCCGGTAGCGAAGCTGCGAGCGCAATGGCGATTGTGCGCCGCGGTTGGGGCCGCCACCGTCATGCTGCTTGCAGTGCCTCGTATCGGCGATGCGCAGATCGTGCAGGGCGTCGAGAAGGGCGCGCGCGAGGGCAACAAGGCCGCCGGACCGGTTGGCGGCGTTCTGGGCGGTGCGATCGGCGGCGTCGTCGGGGTGGTGACCGGCGTGACCGGGGTGTTCACCGGCAACAATGCCAACAACCCCAGCCCCAATGCTGGCGGCGGCAAGAATGCACAGGCTCCGGCCCCCAGTGACAAGCAGGGCGCCAAGGGCACCAAATCGGCCAAGGCCGCCGCCAAGGACAAGGGCGCGAAACAGCAGACGGCCGTGCTAACCCAGGATGGGGCGCCGCAGCTCACGGCTGAGCAGATGGTCGCCAACAGCGACGCCAACATCGAGCGGATCAAGACGGAGCTGAATCTAACGCCGGAGCAGGAGAAACACTGGTCCGGTTTCAACAGCGCGATGCACTATCTCGGCCACAACGGCGCCGACCGCCTCAACCTGCGCATTGCGCGCGCACAACGCGATCCGCCTGACGACATCATCGAGCAGATGCGCAATGAGGCCCAGTTCCTCAACGACCGCGCGGTCGATCAGCGCAGCGTCGCCGACGCCGCGGAGCCGCTCTTTGCGAGCCTCGACGACAAGCAGAAACAGATCTTCATCAGCGAAATGGTCCGCCTCAGCCACGAACGCGGGCTCGACTAAAGATCCATCGTCGGCGAAGTGGGGACGAATAGCCGGGCCACCAAGCCCTGGGGTAGGTTAAAGGCGCAGCACCCGGCTATTCTGCCGCAGCGGCGCGGCTCGGTTAATTCGTCATTCAATGTTGAAGAAAAACGGACCGGATCGCGCCCGAGTGATGGCCGAGTCAGGGCCTTGTCGGGAACCGCTTGCGCGACATGAAAATTGGCCGACGCACGCGCCGGCCAATTGTTGAGCAGGGGTGATCCGGCGAAGGCCGGTTCAGCTCTTCAGGAAGTTCAGTTCCACCCCGACGCCGTCGGGATCGTAGAGGAAAATCTGAGTGTCGCCGGTGCGCGGCACGATCTGCTCGCGGAACGTGACGTTCCTCGACTGCAGGCGCTTGCGCACGGCTTCGACGTCGGTGGCGGCAAAGGCGATATGGTCGAGGCGGCCGGTGTCCTCATATTTCTTCTCGGTGCCGCGCACCACGATGCCGTCGCGCGGCTTGCGGGTGCCCATTAAATGGACGGTAGCCTGGCCGCCCGAATAGAGCCAGTAGCCGGGGAAATCGAGCGGCGGCCGGTCGCCGTTCTCGAGCCCGAGCACGTCGCAATAGAACTGCTTGGTGCGCTCGAGATCCTGCGGCTCTATGGTGTAATGCTGTAGTCCGCCCAATGGCATGGTTCTTCTCCTTGAGAAATCGGGTTAAACGAAGCTGAGGTCGGCATCGACGCCGAGCATCCAGGCGCCGACGGTCTCGAAATGGCTGAACCGGCCCTGTAATTGCTGGGTCACGGTGTGGATGTCGCGGAAGCGCCGCTCCAGCGGATGGCCGTCGAAGATCGCGGTGGCGCCGGCGGCATTGTAGGCGAAGTCGACCGCCTCCCGCGCCTTGTGGATGGCATGTGTGGCCGCCATCCGGATCGTCATGCGCTGCGCGACCGTGATGCTGTTGCCGGCAACCAGGTCCTTCCAGATGTCGGCCATCGATTGCAGCAGGAACGCGCGGGCGGCGCGCAGATTGACCTCGGCCTGTGCGAGGCCGGATTGCACGACCGCGTTGTCCCGCAACGTCTTCTTCATGCCGCGCGGCACCTTGTTGCGAGCGACGTCGACGAAATTGTCCAGCGCGCTGCGGGCAATGCCGCAGGCGACCCCGGCAAAGCCGATCTGGTAGCAGGTGTGGTTGCTCATCCGGTAGAGCGGGCCGTGCTCGCGGCATTCGCGGTCGAACTCACGGGTGATCGAATGGTCCGAACGGACGAAGAGATCGTTGAGCGCGAACTGGTCGCTGGCGGTGCCGCGCAGCCCGACCGTGTTCCAGATGTCGGTCCATTCGACGTCTTCGGTGCGCACCAGCATGGTGCGTTCGACCTGCTCGCCATTGGCGTCGCGGCGCGGCGAGTCGTCCGCGGTGTAAACCGGGCAGTGGGCGCCGAGCCAGGTGGCATGCCGCCCGCCGGAGGCAAACGACCAGACCCCGGTGACGCGGTAGCCGCCTTCGCACTCGATCGCCCTGACCTTCGGGCCGGGACCCCAGGCGAGCACCGCGCGTGGGTCGGCAAACACCTCCTGCGCAACCGGCAGGTCGAGATAGGCGGCCGACATCGCGCAGCCGCCGGCCTGGCTCAGGCACCACGCCGTCGAGGCATCGCCTTTGGCGATGGTCTCAATGACATGGAAGAAGGTGACGGGATCGGTCTCGATCCCGTTGGTCGACCGCGGCAGCAGCAGGCGGAACAGCCGCGCCTCATGCAGCCGGTCGAGCAGGTCGGGCGGCAGGCGGCGCGTCATCTCGATATCGTTGGAGGCGGCCGCGACCGCTTCCCTGATCGCCTCGGCGAGCGCGATCACGTCGCGATCGCCCGCAAGATCGGCAGAAGTCACGCTCATCTTCGTCTCCCTCAGGCGCGCCGGATCGTTGCGGACGCCGCGACGTCAGCCGTCGCGTTGAGCTCCTTGTCGATCTGCTCGATCGACTTGCCCCGGGTCTCGAGCCCGAAGAACAGATAGACGGCGCCCGCCATCAGGAACCAGCAGCCGAGATAAACGAAGGCGGTCGGGATCTGGGTTAGCGGCACGTCCGGCTTGAGATAGTTGTTCGAGCCGACGATCAGGGCAAGCCCGACCGGCCCGATGATCTTGCCGATGCCGCCGAAGCCATAGGCCGAACCCATGCCCGTGGTGCGCAGATGCGACGGCCAGACCTCGGCCGCATAGGGTCCGACGATCGCAAAGCCGCCGTCGGCGAAGAAGAAGGCGGCAGCGAGCAGCAGCCAGAACGCCGACATCCCGAACAGCGTCACGTCGTAGTGATAGCCGGCAATGATCGTCAGCGCCCCGGCCCCCAAGCCGAGCAGGCCGCCGGCGACGCGCCGTCCCAGCAGTTCCGAGAACCAGGAGAACGAGATGCGGCCGAGGAAACCGGTGACGCTGAGCAGGATCATCATCTTGGCGGCCTCCTGCGGCGTCACCTTCAGGAGCAGCACGAACAGCGCGGGCGCCCAGAGTGTGATGCCGTAGACGCCGGTCTGCGCGCCGGCATTGCCGAGCCAGGAGACGATCAGGCTGCGCGGATATTTGAACAGGTCGAACCAGCTCGTCTTGACGATCGGACCGGCGTCGGCTGCGCTCGGCAATGGCAGCTCCGACGGCGACATCTGCAGGGCCCAGGCCAGCGATTTGCGGGCTTCGTCATAGCGTCCCTGTCGGCACAGCCAGCGCGGCGATTCCGGAACCCAGAGCCGGACCAGCAGCACCAGGACCGCCGGCAGCACGCCGATCGCAAACAACAGCCGCCACTGGTCGGTGCCCATGATCGCTCCCAGCACCGCGCCGAGGCCGACGCCGAGCGGGATCACGCAGGTCACGAGCCCGCCGACCCAGCCGCGCTTGTGCGAAGGCATGAACTCCTGCACCAGCGGCAGGTCGACACAATAGAGACCGCCGACGCCGACACCGACGAAGAAGCGCAGGATTGCGAGATAGACCCAGCCATTGTCGGGTGTGAAATAGAGCAGGCCGGTCGCGATCGAGAAGTTCAGAACGGTGCCGATGAAGACGATGCGGCGGCCGATCCGGTCGGCGAGCCAGCCCCAGAGATAGGCGCCGATGATGGCGCCGATGCCGGAACTCATCAGCACGGTGGCCGACTGGCCAAAGGTGAGTTTCCACGGTCCGATCAGGAACGCGAAGCACAAAGCCGATCAGAAAGTAGTCGAAGAATTCCAGCGCATCGCCGATGATGGCCGCCGCAAGGATCTTGATCTGGTTGCCGGTCAGAGTCGTCCGGCGATCGAGAATCTCGAACATGGCGCGTTTTCCCCATGGCGCCTGTTCATTGTTATCAGGAGCGTGCGTCGCGCCAGCGCTTCGCCCATAAGGTGAGGCTATCCTCGCGCCATCGCGAACGACAAGCCCGCGCTGACGCGGGGCTCATCTGCACTGACGCGATAAGCAATTCGGCCTACCGCTGCGCACAAATCGTGGTGCGAAAGCCCGATCCGGCCTGTCGGAGCCGTTGACTTCGGCAATGCCGATCGCCCACGCTTGTGTGAAGGAAATTGGGGGGAGGCTGGGTGGACGAAAAGCGCAGGCATCCGCGAACCGAGGTCAATGAACCCGGCTACGTCTCATCGGGCGGTTCGGTCATGCATTGCACGATCGTGAACATTTCGCCGGAGGGAGCCGCGATCGAGGTCGAGAATCCGGCCTTCGTCCCGCATCGCTTCCGCCTGGTGATGGCCAAGGACGCCTCTGTTGTCTACGAGTGCCAGGTGGTCTGGAGCAAGAAGACGCGGATCGGACTGAGCTTCGTGACGCCGACCTGAGCGCGGTGCGCTGCAAATCCCGGCCCCGACGTCCTGGATCGCCCGGGTTTCGTTGCTGGAACAACTGGTGGTGTGCCGATGACTCCGGAACCTGCAACGATCTGCCTCGGCTGCTGGCAAAACCTGCATATGCCGATTCCGCTGCGCGGCCCGTTGTCGGCGCCGTTCCGCCTGTTTGGCGTCAAGCCGAGCCGCATGAACCCGAACACCTGCACGCTCTGCGAGATGGCCTTCTCGAAGATCATGAAGGCGCGCGCCGTGACCATCGACGCCACCATCCTGTTCGCCGATCTGCGCGGCTACACCACGCTGACGCAGACCATCGCGCCGGACGGACTGACATCGCTGCTGGATGCGTTCTACGATGACTGCGCCGCAGCGATCTGGCGCTATGACGGCATTCTCAACAAGACGATCGGCGATGCCGTGTTCGCGATCTTCAATTTTCCGGTGCGGCGGGACGACCATGCGGTGCAGGCCTTGCTGGCCGCGCGCGACATCCAGCGCCGCTTCCAGGAAAGGCACGACGCGCTGGTGCGGACGATCGGCGCCGGCGACATCGAGATCGGCATCGGAATCGGGATGGACAGCGGGGACACCAATTTCGGTGAATTCGGCCAGACCCATCGCGACCTGACGGCGGTCGGCACCGTCGTGAACCGCGCCGCGCGCGCCCAGGCGGCGGCGAAATCCGGCGAGATCCTGGTCACGACGGCGGTGCGGGAACGAACCGGCGACATGATCACGGCAACCGGTTCCGATTACGCGCTGAAGGGCTTCGACCAGCCCGTCAGATTGTTTCCTGCGTGAATTGACGCGGCGCAAAAAAAACGACGGCTCCAGCGCGAAACTCCGCGCCGAAGCCGTCGGGGATGGTCGCTTGCCGATTACGAACGCGGCTTCAACGCGAGGCCGGCGGCTTCGTTCCAGGCCGTCTGAAAAATCTTTCGCAACCGGCGTCAGCGCCACATGCCGCGCATCCGGGCTCCGATGTCGATCGGCGGCGCGCGGCTGGCGGACGCGGTCTGCGCGGCGGCGGCGCGCGGCCAGGTGGTCCGCTCGAACATCGGCAGCAGCCGTTCCGGGATGAAACGGGTGCGCGAGGCGTACATGTGGCGGTCGCCCTTGGCAGCCTGGCCGTGGACGAAAAAGCGCTGCGGCACCAACAGGTGCAGATCGTCCTTGGCGCGGGTCATGGCGACATAGAGCAGGCGGCGCTCCTCCTCGAGTTCCGCCGATGTGCCGGCGCCGAGATCGGAGGGCATGCAGCCATCGACGACATTGAGCACGTAGACCGACTTCCATTCCTGCCCCTTGGCGGAGTGGATCGTCGACAGGATCAGGTAATCCTCGTCGAGCAGCGGCACGCCGGCCTGGTCGCTGGTTGCGTCCGGCGGATCGAGTGTGAGTTCGGTGAGGAAGCGTTCGCGTGACGGATAGCCGGCGGCGATCTGCTCTAGCTGGATGAGGTCGGCGCGGCGGACCTCGCTGTCCTCGTGGATGCGGTCGAGATGCGGCTCGTACCAGTGGCGCGCGCGTTCGATGTCAACAGGCCATTCCGAATAGCGGAGGTTCTCGATGGCCTCGACGAACAGCCGCCAGTCGGCACCGGCGCGGGGCGGGGCGGGCAGTGCTGCGAGCGCTGCGATCGGATCGGCGGCCTCGGCCATGCGGTCGAGCACGCGCTGCGCCGAGGCCGGCCCGACGCCGGGCAACAGATGCAGGATCCGAAAGCCAGCGACCCGGTCGCGCGGATTGGCGGTGAAGCGCAGCAGCGCCAGCATGTCCTTGACATGCGCTGCGTCGAGGAATTTGAGGCCGCCGAATTTCACGAACGGAATATTGCGGCGGGTCAGCTCGACCTCCAGCGGTCCGCTATGCGAGGAGGTACGGAACAACACCGCCTGGTGCTTGAGCAGCGCGCCTTCTTCGCGGTTGGCCAGCACCTGCTCGACGATGTAGCGCGCCTGATCGGCCTCGTCGCGGATCGTGACGAGCAGCGGCTTGCGGGTCGAGGTGCGGTCGGTCCACAGGTTCTTGGTGAAGCGTTCCTTGGCGAGCGAGATCACGCCATTGGCGGCCGACAGGATCGGCTGCGTCGAGCGATAGTTGCGGTCGAGCGTGACGATCTCGGCAGCCGGGCTGAACTGCGACGGGAAGTCGAGGATGTTGCGCACGGTGGCGGCACGGAACGAATAGATCGACTGCGCATCGTCGCCAACCACGGTGAGCCCGTGCCCCCCAGGCTTGAGCGCAAGCAGGATGGAGGACTGCAGGCGGTTGGTGTCCTGATATTCGTCGACCATCACATGGTCGAAGCGGCCGCCGATCTCCTCGGCCAGCGCCGTGTCCGTCACCATCTGCGCCCAATAGAGCAGGAGGTCATCGTAATCGAGCACGTTCTGCCGTTGCTTGGCTTCGACATAGGCCGCGAACAACTGCTTCAATTCGCTGGCCCAGCCTGCGCACCAGGGGAAGAACTGACCGAGCACGGTCTCGATCGGCATCTCTGCGTTCAAGCAGCGCGAATAGATCGCAAGGCAGGTACCCTTGGTGGGAAACCGGCCTTCGGTGCGGGAGAAACCGAGGTCGTGGCGGACCAGGTTCATCAAATCGGCGGAGTCCTCACGATCATGGATCGTGAAGGCCGGCTCGAGGGCGATGCGTTCGGCGAATTCCCGCAGCAGCCGCGCGCCGATGCCGTGGAACGTGCCGGCCCAGCTTAGCGCATCGGTCATGATGGAGGCGCGATCGCCGAGCACGCGCCGAGCGATGCGCTCGACGCGGGCCGGCCATCTCTGAGGCGGCGCGCCGCGAAAAGGTCATCAGCAGGATGCGGCGGGGATCGGCGCCCGCGACGATCAGATGCGCGACGCGATGGGCGAGCGTGTTGGTCTTGCCGGAGCCCGCGCCCGCGATCACCAGCAGCGGGGCGCCGACGATGCAATCCTTGCCGACCCCGTGCTCGACCGCACGGCGCTGCTCGGAATTGAGCGCATCGAGATAGGCTGTGTTGGCAAGTTCAGGCACGAATCACCCCCACAAAACGCTAACAGACATTGCGATTCAGTGGAGCCGATGCACCGGGGCGGATGCAGAGAAATTAGATTGACATTAACGCGGCGCGGCGCACAACCGCGCCATGGGTGACGTATCCAAATCCGACACGCCGCTGAAGGCGACGTTCAAGGTGCGGCTGAACGGCGAGACGGTGACGCTTGCGACCGTCGGTCAGGCCTACCGCTTCATCAGCAATCTCAGCGCCGTCGAATGGATGGAATTCCGCTCGCTGCATGACGAGGCTTTGGTTGCGCTGGAGAGGGCGGCCGGGAACGCCATGCTGACGGTGCAAGCAACCAACGCGTTGCGGACGCTGTTCGTCCGCGCAAAATTGCTTTGAAAGAAAATGGGCCGCCTTGGCCTTCCTTTGGCCTTCCGAGGCGGCCCTAGATTAGCGGCCGTAGCGCAATCCGCATCCGGCCGTCGCGTGTACCGCCGTTACCTTGTTTGCGGCCATAACGAACAGCGACTTACGAGACCACCGCCGATTCGGCTGTAGCCGCCGCACCACAATCAGGGGCCGACGTCGTCGACGAGGCGGTCATACACCAGGGCGGACCGCAGGTTCATGGTCGCGATCTTCAGATAGCCCGGTTCGCGCATGGCGTTGTTGAACATCATGATCGCCGTCTTCCAGTAACCCCGCTCGCGCTGATCGATATTCAGCGTCGACAAATAGTCCGCGGCGTCGCCGACGGTCGCGAGCGTTCGCCCGTTTTTCAGCGCGATCGGGAACGCTAGTGGCGATCGCTTCTCCAGCTCCAGCACGTAAGGCTCCCCCAAGCAAAGCAGCGATAAAGACAAAGCAGCAACGACAGAAACAGAACTAGCTGCGCCGCTATATCAAAGCCTTAAGGGGGTGTCCGGCCCGGTCGGGATGGGCAGCTCAGAAAGAGTCCGCCAGCGCGATCTCGGCCCTGAGGGCATCGATGCGCCGTTCGGCTTCCTCGGACGTCAGGTCGCGCGCGTACTGGTTCGGCTGATACGCCTCCTCGGCAAGGTTCCTCAGCCGCAGCGCCTGGGCACGGGTCATCAGCCCGCCAAGGCGCTCCGCAACCCCGCCAAACCTTACCGCTGCCATGCTCATTGCCTACCTCGTTTGCTGGATCGTGACTTGACAGTATGTTCTATTTTTGTTCTAACAAGCCATGGACAACTAGATCAATGAAATTCGTCGGAGGATCAGCACCTTGCGGGCTGAAATGACCCTGATCGAGGCGTCGATCCGGGATCAGATCAACCGCGACCTCGATTGCAGCGAGGCGTCATGCCGGCTGATGGCGATGCGGGCCGAAGTGGCTGAGCTCATTGGTCGATGGAAAGCCTCCGGCGGCGGCGACCGCCTCCCGACAGTGCGGGAGCGGCTGAGCCGAAGCTTTGCGGACCGCCCTGTTGCGACCAGTCAAGCCGACCCCCGTCAACTCGAAGAAGGGCACGCCCAAGCCGGCCCACAGCAACGCGAAGGTTTGATCGACCTGCCCGAGCTGGAGGGCGCGCCTCAGACCGGCTTGAGCCCAAATCTGGTTTCGAGGCGGGAACCGGAGCCACGGATGGGCATTTTCTTGTGGTGAGAGCCAATTCCATAGCATCGTCCAGCGCCATGATCGCCGATCCGACCGCGCCACCGCGGGCATCGATGAATGACGATCGCAGCCCGTTGCTGACGCTGATTTCCTGTATCAGCTGCATCAGGACGATGCGGCTTGAGAGCAGCCACCCGGGCACCGAGGGCAGGGATATTCTCCAGTACCGCTGCGAGCAGTGCAGCCGCATCGAGCGGGTGCAATTGGTGCGGCGAAGCTGGCCGGCAGAACGCTAGCCCTTGGTTTTTTGAGCTATTGGATTTTCGAACTAGGAGTGCGCTTTTGCCTTTGGTCTGAGCGCAACGTCCCGCGCGGCGGAATCGAACTCCTCCACAGCGCCTGCGGACGGGTTGCCCATGACGCCGCCCGAGCCTTGTCCGGTCAGTTTCGAGAGTTCGCGGCTGAGATCATGGATGCGGTACGGCTTGCGCAGGACGGGAAAGTCGGACCTCACGTCGCGTGCACTCTTGTTGTAACCGGTCGTCAGCAGGATCGGCAGCTCGGGCTTCCTGTCCCGGATCGCGCGCGCCAGCTTCAGCCCATCCATCCTGCCGGGCATCACGATGTCGCTGAACACCACATCGACCCCGTTGGCGTCGATTTCCGATAGGGCAGCTTCTGCGTTCGACGCCCAGCGCACGGTGTAGCCGAGCTGTTCGAGGAGGCCCGTGCTCGCATCGGCGACAGCGGGATTGTCCTCGATCAGCAGGACGATTGCGGAGCCGCGCACGCTGTGGTCCGCGGTCGTACGCTTTGCGGCAGCGGTCCCGCGGGGCAGGTAGATGCTGACCGTCGTGCCCTTGCCGAGCGTGCTTGCGATCTCGACCCGGCCGTCGGCCTGGTGCGCAAAACCGTGGACCTGGGACAGTCCGAGGCCGGTCCCTTTGCCGACCGGCTTGGTGGTGAAGAACGGGTCGAAGACCTTGCTCAGCACGTCCCCGGGAATGCCTTCGCCGGTATCGGCCACGCTGACGGCGACCTCGACGGTCTCGGGTACGTTGCGGGCCGAAACGGTCAGCGTACCGCCATTAGCCATCGCGTCCCGTGCATTGACCACAAGGTTGATCAGCGCGGTCTCAAACTCGTTCGGGTCGACGAACACCGTCCAGAGATCCGCCTGGATCTCCATGTTCAGCTTGATCGCGCCGCCGAGCGCGCTGCTCAGGACCTCGCGCACCGCGGCGATCCTGTCGGCGACGTCGACGGTCTGCGGATTGACGCTCTGACGGCGCGCGAAGGTGAGCAGCTGGCTGGTCAGGGAGGCGGCACGCTCGGAGGCGGTGTCGATCGCGCTGAGCGCGAGCTGGCCGCGCTCGCTCGTCACCTCGCGCTTGATCCGGTGCAGATTGCCCGAAATGATCATCAGCAGGTTGTTGAAATCGTGCGCGACGCCGCCGGTCAATTGACCGAGCGCATCCATCTTCTGCGACTCCGCCAGCTGGCGCTGCACCAGTTCGAGCTTCTGTTGCGCCTCACGCCGCTCGGAAATGTCCCGTGTGATCTTGGCAAAGCCGACCAGGCTGCCGTCGCTGTCGCGGATCGGATCGATCACGACGCTGGCCCAGAAGAACGAGCCGTCCTTGCGGACCCGCCAGCCATCCTCCTCGTAGTGCCCGGTGTCTTCCGCGATCTTGAGCGCGCGGGCCGGCTTGCCCGCCGCCTGGTCGGCCGGCGTATAGAACCGCGAGAAGCTCTTGCCGATGATCTCGTCTGGCGAATAGCCCTTGATGCGCTCGCCGCCGGCGTTCCAGTTGGCGACGATGCCGGCCGGCGTCAGCATGTACAGGGCGTAGTCGGTGACGTTGCTCACCAGCAGGCGGAACTGGCTTTCGCTGGCATCGAGATCCGCGCGCGCTTGCTGCCGCTCGGTGATGTCGCGGGTGACCATGGCGTAGCCGACCAGCTTGCGCTTCTCGTAAATCGGGTCGATGACGACAGAGGCGTGGAATTGCGATCCGTCCTTGCGAACGCACCAGCCCTCCGCCGCGGCATGCTTTTCCGTCCGCGCCATCTGCAGGGCCTTGGCGGGAAGGCCGCATGCGCGATCCTCAGCGGGATAGAGGACCGAGAAGTGCTTGCCGAGGATGGCTTTGGCCGAATAGCCCGTGATGCGCGCGGCGCCCTTATTCCAGTTGGTCACCCGTCCATCGGGAGCGAGCATGCAGATCGCGTAGTCGATCACGCCTCCGGCTAACAGCCGAACGTCGCGCTCGCTGTCGAAAATGCCGCGCTTGAGTCGATCCGATTTCTTAACCATCACAAATCCTGCCATCGGCCGGAACGTTTCGGAGAGGCGAATGTTCCAATGCGATCACATGCGACCGTGAGGACCAGGCAATACGAACGGCTTACGCCGCTTTGCGAAGAAGTTCCAATCCGCGTTGGAACTTTAGGTTCCATTAGCGATTAAGCTACTCGCTTTGCGTCACAAATGGCGGTTTTGGCGTTTTCCCGCTTGAATTGAACACGGGCAGTCATTCTTATGGTCACACTGGCTTTTCCGAGTCTCTCGACAGGGGGCCAGCGCGTAGGGGAAATTCCATGACCGATCTCGGTTCGCCGCCTCGTCCCCGTGCCGATACCCGCCGCGCCCAATCATCCAACGGAAGCCTCGATTCCTCGCACGACCTGCTGCAATCCCTGCAGGCGATGCGCGGCGGCGACTTCTCGGTTCGGATGCGTGGCGACTATCTCGGGATCGACGGCAAGATCGCCGACGCCTTCAACGAAATCGCCGCGGCGAACGAGCGCATGGCGCAGCAATTGGCGCGCGTCGGACAGGTCGTGGGCCGCGAGGGGCAGACCCGCCAGCGCGTCAATTTCGGCCTCGCCAGCGGCGCCTGGGCCGATATGGAAAGCTCGGTCAATACGCTGATCGACGATCTCTTGTGGCCGACCCGCGAGGTCACGCGGGCGGTCGCCGCGGTGGCGCAGGGCGACCTGCTGCAGACCGTGCAGCTCGACGTCGAGGGCAGGCCGCTGCGCGGCGAATTCCTGCAGTCGGCGAACATCGTCAACACGATGATCAAGCAACTCTCGGTATTCACCTCGGAGGTCACGCGCGTGGCCCGCGAAGTCGGCACCGAGGGCAAGCTCGGCGGCCAGGCCCAGGTGCCGGAAGTGACCGGCGTCTGGAAGGACCTGACCGAGAGCGTCAACTCGATGGCCAACAATTTGACCGGCCAGGTCCGCAACATCGCCGAGGTGACGATCGCGGTCGCCAATGGCGACCTGTCCAAGAAGATCACGGTCGACGTCCGCGGCGAGATCCTGCAGCTGAAGGAAGCCATCAACACGATGGTCGATCAGCTCCGCTCGTTTGCCTCGGAAGTGACGCGCGTGGCGCGCGAGGTCGGCACCGACGGCAAGCTCGGCGGCCAGGCCATCGTGCCCGGCGTCGCCGGCACCTGGAAGGATTTGACCGACTCGGTGAACGCGATGTGCGGCAACCTGACCGCCCAGGTCCGCAACATCGCCAACGTGACCACGGCGGTGGCGCGCGGCGACCTGTCACGCAAGATCACGGTCGACGTCAGCGGCGAGATCCTCGAGCTGAAGGACACCATCAACACGATGGTGGACCAGCTCAACTCGTTCGCCTCGGAAGTGACGCGCGTGGCGCGCGAGGTCGGCACCGAAGGCAAGCTCGGCGGCCAGGCGCAGGTGCCCGGCGTCGCCGGCACCTGGAAGGACCTGACCGACAACGTCAACTTCATGGCGTCGAACCTGACCGCGCAGGTCCGCAACATCGCCGACGTCGCGACCGCGATCGCCGGCGGCGACCTGTCGAAGAAGATCACGGTGAACGTGTCGGGCGAGATCCTTCAGCTGAAGGAAACCCTCAACACGATGGTCGACCAGCTCAACGCCTTCGCGTCGGAAGTGACGCGCGTGGCGCGCGAGGTCGGTACCGAAGGCAAGCTCGGCGGCCAGGCCAACGTGCTCGGCGTCGCCGGCACCTGGAAGGACCTGACCGACAACGTCAACTTCATGGCGTCGAACTTGACCGCGCAGGTACGCAACATCGCCGGCGTCACCACCGCGGTCGCCAATGGCGACCTGTCGAAGAAGATCACGGTGGACGTGCGCGGCGAAATCCTCGAGCTGAAGGACACCATCAACACGATGGTGGACCAGCTCAACGCCTTCGCCGGCGAAGTGACGCGCGTGGCGCGCGAGGTCGGCACCGAAGGCAAGCTCGGCGGCCAGGCCGAGGTGCGCGGCGTTGCTGGCACCTGGAAGGATCTGACCGACAGTGTCAACTCGATGGCCTCGAACCTGACCGCGCAGGTCCGCAACATCGCGGAGGTTGCGACCGCGGTCGCGAAGGGCGACCTGTCTAAGAAGATCACGGTGAACGTGTCGGGCGAAATCCTTCAGCTGAAGGAAACGCTCAACACCATGGTCGACCAGCTCAACGCCTTCGCCGGCGAAGTGACGCGCGTGGCGCGCGAGGTCGGCACTGACGGCAAGCTCGGCGGCCAGGCCGAAGTGCCCGGCGTCGCCGGCACCTGGAAGGATCTGACCGACAGCGTCAACTCGATGGCCGGTAACCTCACGGCACAGGTCCGCAACATCGCCGAGGTCGCGACCGCGATCGCCGGCGGCGACCTGTCGCGCAAGATCACGGTCGACGTGCGCGGCGAGATTCTTCAGCTGAAGGAAACGCTGAACACGATGGTCGACCAGCTCAACCGCTTCGCGGGCGAGGTGACGCGCGTGGCGCGCGAGGTCGGCACCGACGGCAGCCTTGGCGGCCAGGCCAACGTGCCCGGCGTCGCCGGTACCTGGAAGGATCTGACCGACAGCGTCAACTCGATGGCCGGCAATCTCACGGCGCAAGTCCGCAACATCGCGGAAGTGACGACCGCCGTGGCGCGCGGCGACCTGTCACGCAAGATCACGGTCGACGTGAAGGGCGAAATCCTCGAGCTGAAGAACACCATCAACACGATGGTCGACCAGCTCAACGCCTTCGCCGGCGAAGTGACGCGCGTGGCGCGCGAAGTCGGCACCGAGGGCAAGCTCGGCGGCCAGGCTGAAGTGCCCGGCGTCGCCGGCACCTGGAAGGACCTGACCGACAACGTCAACTTCATGGCGTCGAACCTGACCGCGCAGGTCCGCAACATCGCCGAGGTCGCGACCGCGATTGCCGGCGGCGACCTGTCGAAGAAGATCACGGTGGACGTGCGCGGCGAGATCCTGCTGCTCAAGGACACCCTGAACACGATGGTCGAGCAGCTGCGCTCCTTCGCCGCCGAAGTGACGCGCGTGGCGCGCGAGGTCGGCACCGAGGGACGGCTGGGCGGCCAGGCCGTGGTGCCCGGCGTCGGCGGCACCTGGAAGGACCTCACCGACAACGTCAACCTGCTGGCCGCGAACCTGACCACGCAGGTCCGCAACATCGCCGAGGTGACCACCGCTGTGGCGCGCGGCGACCTGTCGCGCAAGATCACGGTCGACGTGAAGGGCGAGATCCTCGAGCTGAAGAACACCATCAACACGATGGTCGACCAGCTCAACGCCTTCGCCGGCGAGGTGACACGCGTGGCGCGCGAAGTCGGCACCGAGGGCAAGCTCGGCGGCCAGGCCGAGGTGCGCGGCGTCGCCGGCACCTGGAAGGATCTCACCGACACCGTCAACGTCATGGCGGCGAACCTGACCGAGCAGGTGCGCGGCATCGTCAAGGTGGTGACCGCGGTCGCCAACGGCGACCTGAAGCAGAACCTGACGGTGAAGTCGAAGGGCGAGGTGGCCGCGCTCGCCGACACCATCAACAACATGACCGAGACGCTCGCGACCTTCGCCGAGCAGGTCACCAGCGTGGCGCGCGAGGTCGGCGTCGAGGGACGGCTCGGCGGTCAGGCCAACGTGCCCGGCACCGCCGGCACCTGGAAGGATCTGACCGGCAACGTCAACCTGCTGGCGGCGAACCTGACCTCCCAGGTGCGCGCGATCGCGGAAGTAGCGACCGCCGTGACCAAGGGCGACTTGACGCGCTCGATCCAGGTCGACGTACGCGGCGAGGTCGCCGAGCTCAAGGACAACATCAACACAATGATCGGCAACCTCCGTCTCACCACGGAGCGCAACACCGAGCAGGACTGGCTGAAGACCAATCTGGCGCGCTTCACCAACATGCTGCAGGGCCAGCGCGATCTTGCGACCGTCGGCCGTCTGCTGCTGACGGAGCTGGCGCCGCTGATCAACGCGCATATGGGCGTGATCTACCAGGTCGACAATCCCGAGAATGCGCAGCTGCGGCTGTTGTCGGCCTATGCCAGCGACAGCAGCAACCCGCATCCGCAAATCGTCCAGTTCGGCGAGGGATTGATCGGTCAGTGCGCGCTCGACAAGCGGCAGCGCTTTGTCTCCGATATTCCCGGCGATGCGGTGCCGATCAATTCGGCGTTGATGCGGGTCATGCCGAAGAACCTCGTCGTGTTCCCGGTGCTGTTCGAGAACCAGGTCAAGGCGGTGATCGAGCTGTCCTCGATCTCCTCGTTCACGACGTCGCAGATCACCTTCCTCGAACAGCTCACCGACAGCATCGGCATCGTGCTCAACAGCATCGAGGCGACGATGCAGACCGAGGCGCTGCTCAAGCAGTCGCAACAGCTCGCCGGCGAGCTGCAGACCCAGCAGAAGGAATTGCAGCAGACCAACGATCAGCTCGAGCAGAAGGCCCAGCAGCTCGCCGAGCGCAACGTCGACGTCGAGCGCAAGAACCAGGAAATCGAGCAGGCGCGGCGCGCGCTGGAAGAGAAGGCGACCGAGCTGTCGCTGACCTCGAAGTACAAGTCCGAATTCCTCGCCAACATGTCGCACGAGCTGCGGACGCCGCTGAACTCGATCCTGATCCTTGGCCAGCAACTCACCGAGAATCCAGACGGCAATCTGACCGGCAAGCAGGTCGAGTTCGCCCGCACCATTCATGGTGCCGGCACCGACCTGTTGAACCTGATCAGCGACATCCTCGATCTCTCCAAGATCGAGTCCGGCACGGTGACAGTCGATGCCGAGGAAATTCTGACGTCGAGCCTGCTTGAGACGGTAGGACGGCCGTTCCGGCACGAGGCGGAGAACCGGCATCTCGCCTTCAGCATCGATGTCGACGCCAATCTTGCGCGCAGCATGGTCACCGACTCCAAGCGGCTGCAGCAGGTGCTGAAGAACCTGCTCTCGAACGCGTTCAAGTTCACCGCGGAGGGCGGTGTCAGCCTGACGGTGTCGGCCGCGCTCGGCGGCTGGAGCGCCGAGCATCCGATCCTCAACGCGGCGCCCGCCGTCGTTGCGTTCGAGGTGTCGGATACCGGCATCGGCATTCCCCAGGAGAAGCAGAAGCTGATCTTCGAGGCGTTCCAGCAGGCCGACGCCGGCACCAGCCGCAAATATGGCGGCACCGGTCTTGGCCTTGCCATCAGCCGCGAGCTGGCGGGCCTGCTTGGCGGCGAGATCCATCTGCGCAGCGCACCAGGCAAGGGCTCGACCTTCACGCTCTATCTGCCGCTCAAATATGCCGGACCGTCGGCCGGGCTGCGCCCGCAGGCTCAGCCGCTACAGATGCCGCACACCACGGCACCGTCGCTGCAGGCAGCGGGCACGCAGGAGCGTGTGATCGAGCAGCTTCCGGATGACCGGCTCAATCTCGAGCCCGGCGACACCATCCTTTTGATCGTCGAGGACGATCCGCATTACGCGCGCGTCCTGATCGATCTGGCGCGCGACAAGGGCTTCAAGGTTCTGGTCGCAGCCCGCGGCGCCGAGGCGCTCGATCTCGCCAAGCAGTTCCAGCCGAGCGCGGTCTCGCTCGACGTCTTCCTGCCGGACATGCTGGGCTGGACCGTGCTGAGCCAGCTCAAGCACAATCCACTGACCCGTCACATTCCGGTCCAGATCATTACGCTCGACGAGGACCGGCAACACGCGCTGGCCCGCGGCGCCTTCTCCTTCGTCAACAAGCCGACCACGACCGAAGGCGTCAGCGCAGCGCTGTCGCAGATCAAGGAATACGCGAGACCCCGCCGCAAGCGCCTGCTGATCGTGGAGGATAATGCGGCGGAACAGCTCAGCATCACCGAGCTGCTCGGGCACGAGGATATCGAGATCGTGACCAGCGGCACCGGGGCAGGGGCGCTCTCGACGCTGCGCGAAAATCCGTGCGACTGCGTCGTGCTCGATCTACGGCTGCCCGACATGAGCGGTTTTGAGGTGCTGGATCAGATCCGCCAGGACGAAATGCTCTCCAATATTCCCGTTGTCGTGTTTACGGGCCGGGAACTTTCGGCCGAGGAAGACGCGGAACTGCACACGATGGCGCGCAGCATCGTCGTCAAGGGTGTGGAATCGCCGGAACGGCTGCTCGATGAAACGTCACTGTTCCTGCACCGTGTGATCACGGAATTGCCCGTCGAAAAACAGAGAATGCTGGAGAAGCTCAACAGTTCCGATGAGGATCTGATTGGCAAGACGGCGCTGCTGGTCGACGACGACGCCCGCAACATCTTCGCGCTGTCGAGCGTGCTGGAACGGCGCGGTATGAAGGTGTTGACCGCGACAACGGGTCATGAGGCGATCTCGCTGGTCGAATCCAACCCGAAGATCGCGATCGTGCTGATGGACATCATGATGCCGCAGATGGACGGTTACCAGACCATCGGCGCTATCAGGCAAAATCCCGCCTTTTTGCGGTTGCCGATCATTGCGCTGACCGCGAAGGCGATGAAGGGCGACCGCGAGAAATGCCTGGAGGCAGGCGCGTCCGACTATCTGGCGAAACCCGTCAACACCGAGCAACTGCTGCTGGCGATCCGCATGTGGCTGCACCGCTGATCGGCGATCGAATATGATGGACCATGAAAAGGTAAACATCCTTCTGGTCGATGACCAGCCGGCCAAGCTGCTGGCTTATGAGGTGATCCTGAAGGAGCTCGGCGAAACGCTTGTCGCCGCATCGTCGGGCCGCGAAGCGCTCGAATTCCTGCTCAAGAACGAAGTCGCGGTCATCCTGGTCGACGTCTGCATGCCCGAGCTCGACGGCTTCGAGCTCGCAGCGATGATCCGCGAGCATCCGCGTTTCCAGAAGACCGCGATGATCTTCATCTCGGCGATCCAGGTCAGCGATATCGACCGGCTGCGCGGCTACGAGATGGGCGCGGTCGATTACGTGCCGGTGCCCGTCGTGCCCGAGGTGCTGCGGGCGAAGATCCGCGTGTTCGCCGAGCTCTACCGCAAGACCCGCCAGCTCGAACGCCTCAATTCCGAGCTCGAGGACCGTGTGCGCGCGCGCACCGCCGAGCTCGAGCAGTCGACCACGCGGCTGGTCGAAAGCGAGGCGCGCCGCAGCATGGCGATTGCCGCCGGCAAGATGGGCTCGTGGGACTGGGATTGGGTCAACGGCGACTGGATGTGGGACGAGGGGCAATACAAGATCTTCGGCGTTGACCCGAAATCCTTCGCGCTGACCTCCGACAATATCCAGGCGCTGTTTCACCCCGACGATGTCGAAGAACTACGGCAAGCCTGGGCCGGGTTCGGTGACGGGCAGACGTCGTATGAAGCCGAATTCCGCGTCATGCGGCCGGACGGCGAGGTGCGCTGGTGTGTCGGCACGGCTGCGGCGACCAGCGACAGGAATGGCAGGGTGGTGCGGGTCAGCGGCGTCACCGTCGACATCACCGATCGCAAGAAGGCCGAGGAACGGCAGACCCTCCTGACCCGCGAGGTCGACCATCGCGCCAAGAACGCCCTCGCGCTGGCGCAATCGATCGTGCGGCTGACGCGCGCGCAGAACGTCACCGCCTATGTGCGGGCGGTCGAGGGCCGCATCACGGCGCTGGCGCGCGTCCATACTGTGTTGTCGCTGTCGAGCTGGCAGGGCGCCGAAGTCCGCCGGCTAGTGACCGAGGAGATCGCGCCCTATTCCGAGGCCGGCCAGATCCAGATCGCCGGCGGCGAGGTGCAGTTGCAGCCCGCGACCGCACAGACGCTGGCGTTGGCGCTGCATGAGCTCGTCACCAACTCCGCGAAATACGGCAGCCTGTCGGTGTTGTCGGGCCGGCTCGCGATCACCTGGGAAGTGCACGACGAGACGCTGATCCTGGCTTGGGTGGAATCCGGCGGGCCGCTGGTGACCAAACCGAAGCAGAAAGGTTTCGGCACGCGAAGCGTGATCGCCAGCATCGAGACCCAGCTCGGCGGACGGGCCGACTTCGACTGGCGCGCCGAAGGCCTAATATGCCGGCTCACGGTTCCTCTCAAGCCGCCGCTTGGAGAGACGCCGGCGTTTCGCGAGCCGTCGGCAGCCGAGCGCAAGCCTGTGGTCATTTCCAGAGCCGTGTAGCGCAACTCGCGAAGCGCGCGTCGATTGATGTGACGACGTCTCCCCAACGGACATTGATGCGACGACATTGTGAACGCGGCCGGCGGTCGAATTGCGCTATGAGCAGCACGACTGACAGGGACATCGCGCGAGGAGCTTATGCGTAAGGCCAATCTTGCCGGCGTCAGCGTTGCCGCCGTTATCCTCGCAGCCATCAGCATCACGCGATCGGGCGCCGAACCCGTGCTCAGAGGTGCCGAGGCCTTTGGCGACTGGCAGCGCGACAAGCCCGGCACGGTGCGCCTGATCACACCGCAGGACCTGCCCAGGCCGGGCGCAACGGCCTCCAGCAGCAATTCGTCGCGCGTCGTGCAGCGACCCACCTCGGCGGTGCTGCAGGTGCCGGGAGGGTTCAAGATCGAGTTGTTTGCAAGCGGGCTGAACGGGCCGCGGATCATCCGGACTGCGCCCAATGGCGATATCTTTGTCGTGGAGACCAGCTCCGGCCGCATTCGTATCCTGCGCGGCGCCGACGGCGCCACCAAGCCTGCGACCAATGACGTCTACGCAACCGGATTGAACCGGCCGTTTGGCATCGCGTTCTTTCCAAGCGGCGACAATCCGCAATGGCTCTATGTCGCCAATACCGACAGCGTCGTGCGCTTTGCCTACCGCAACGGTGACCTCAAGGCGTCGGGAAAGCCCGAGACCATCGTCGCAAATCTTCCGCACGGCTACGACCATTTCACGCGCGACATCGTGTTCACGCCCGACGACAAGCGGATGCTGGTATCGGTCGGCTCTGCCGGCAACGCAGGCGAGGGTCTTGGCCGGCCTCCGGATGGCATCGAGGCCTGGAGCCGCGACCACGCACTTGGCGCGGCCTGGGGGGCCGAGACCGACCGCGCCGCGGTGCTCGCCTTTGATCCTAACGGCAAGAACCAGAAGCTGTTCGCCACGGGAATCCGCAACTGCGTGGGCCTCGCTATCCAGCCCGGAAGCGGCACGCCGTGGTGCTCGACCAACGAGCGCGACGGCCGCGGCGATAACCTCGTTCCCGACTATGTAACGCGGGTCCGCGAGGGCGCGTTCTATGGCTGGCCGTGGTACTACATCGGCGCCAATGAAGACCCGGCGCATGCCGGCGCGCGACCCGACCTCAAGGACAAGGTGACGGTGCCCGACGTCCTGCTGCAGGCCCACTCGGCCTCGCTCGGCTTGACCTTCTACACCGGCAGCAGCTTTCCGCCTGAATATCGCGGCGATGCCTTTGCGGCCGAACACGGTTCGTGGAATCGGTCGAAGCGTACCGGCTACAAGGTCATCCGCATCAGGCTGAAGGACGGGGTGCCGACCGGCGAGTACGAGGATTTCGTCACAGGCTTTGTCATCGGCGACAATCAGGTCTGGGGCCGACCGGTCGGGGTGACCGTGGCGCGTGACGGCGCGCTGCTGGTCTCGGAAGACGGCAACGGCACGATCTGGCGCGTTAGCCACGAATAGCGGTTCGATAGTCAGTCAGCCGCTGCGGCACCGGCAGCTATCCCAGTCCATCCTTGAGGCCGTATTCCTCGTAGATGGTCAGCGGATCGGTATCCGGAAACAACCGGCACTTGGCCTGCGCAAGATGCAGCGTGACGGCGCCGGCTTCACATCTCGAGGTCAGGATTTTCCGGACATCCTCCATATGCGCGCGCGGCTGATGTTTCGACGGCAGCTGCTCGAGCGCGACCAGCGCCGTGGCCAGGGCCTCCGTGACCACCCAATCGTCGTGTCCGGTAATTCCCTTTCGCGGCATCACCACACCCTCCGTAGCACCGGCTGCGACATTGTAGCGCGAGATGGGTGGGGGCTGTCATCAGCCAACATGGGCAGGCGGCGGGGGAACCGGTTCGAGTTGGGCCTGCGCTTTGCGCGGCGTCTCGACATCGTCGTGGAGGCCGCACGGCTCGATCGCCGGCGCCTGCTGTCATGGATCGTCGCCTGGACCGGCTTGTCGGCGGCCTGGTTTCTCGGTGACGGCGATCCGTTGGCCGAGATCGACCTTGCGATCGCACCGCTTGCCGCCGCCGAACTCGACCGAACAGGCTAGCGTTTGTGGAAGCTTACGCGGCCATCGCGGCGGTGGTCAGTGAAACACTGAGAATCCGCCACTTCGAGGTGTCGAAGAAGTAGGCGGCCTTGATGTGCGCGGAGGCTGAATCAGGGGCCTGAATCACCGTGTGGAATTTCCGCGTCCCATCACTCAGCGAAATCCGGAATGTCTGCATTGGTCATACCTCCACGCGCGGATGCTGCGGCAAGGAGGGTTAATATCCGGTTGCCATTGACGGAGCGTGCGCATCGCGCTCGCTTCCTACGCGGTTGCTTTCCTAAGTCGACGCCGATGTCGGGCATTGCCGCTTCAAGGATGCCCCCGAGGCTGTCGCGAGGCGGATCGCGGAGTTCATCCGCGAGACATGATCGCGCGTGTGCTAGGCCGAGGGCAGGCTCGCGATTTCGCTGAGGCGACTTTCAGCTTCGCCAAGTCTGGCTCGCGATCGCGGCAACTGAGAGCACAACGGGAAGGGACGGCCGTAGGTCACGTGACGTCACCGGCCGTCAGAACGGCAGCCGCCGCGAAACCGATCTCGACGCCCGCAAATCTGAGGTGATGAGACAGTCGCGTGGAACATGAGATGGTCGTCTGATGGAAAGAGAGTGGCTTCATTGCCGAACAATACAGCGACGACATTGAAATTCCTGGCACCGTCGGAGCAGCTAGCCGCAAATGGTCGCCGTTTCAACGGCTCTATGGCCGAACGAATTTCGTAAAATGCCGGGCGCCAACAGGATGACGAAGAGAGCGCTATGATCTCCATGTGTGTGCGCAAGGCGCACACACATGGATCGGATCGGCCTTAAGCGATCCCGCTATCTTTGCAAAAGCTGCATGATATGGAGCATCGCGAGGAGGCCGAGCCGAGGTTTCGCATGCTTGATCAACTCCAGAGTGCGGTCCACGTCTTCGGACCGACGATGCCGTCGACCTTCAAGGGGTTACCATCGAAATCAACACCGAATCCCTGGAACGCTTTCACCGCGGCCTCAGTGAGCGGGCCGAAATCGCCGTCAACGGGCCCAGGATCAAGATTGGGGTCCGAGAAGGATTTGAGTATATCCTGCAGGAGTCTCACGCCACTACCCTTCGAGCCCTTCTTGACCGTGTCGGGCGTTAGCCTGTGCCAAGTTTGCTGACCCACGATGCCGTCAATGACCAGGGGAAATGAGAAGGCGTTGAAATGCCCCACGGAGCGATCATTCTGATAACTCCTGACGGCAAAGTCGGTCACATGACCAAAGATGCCGTCGTCTGTTCCGACGGCGAGGTAATATCTTTCGATCAAGGCTTTCTGTGCCTTCTTAACCGCATCACCTTTCGAGCCTAACTTGATGATAGGATCGGCCATAGCAATCACTCCATTGGTTACAGGTGCAATGATTGGTATTTTAGCCAACTTAAGCGCGTATAATACGCGTCTACTATCTTAGCGTGGGGACGAACGATCTACAACCTTCAGCTAACGGGCCGATCGCAAGCACATGGTGGTGTGCCGAATCTAGACGCCGGTTTGTGGGTGAGGGAAGAAATGGCGAGCTCTGATCCAACAAGACAGTCTCCTGCCCAAACGGTCTGCTGCCCATGTTGGCACCTGCGCACATCGAGAGGCGACGCACGAGTGCGGACGGCTTCAGATGTGCGAAGTGCGCCGCCGCCTATCGGCTAGTTGTGGCGAACGGAGACGTAAACTAGACGACCCTAAGAATTCACGACCTGGCTGGAAGCACAGCCATATGTCTCTCGCAACCGTTGAAGCAGCACGCCCTCCGTTTGGCGCTGTTCGAATTCATCACCTGCAAGCCACTCATCAATCGTTCGCACGCGCCCGAACTGAGCACGGAAGCCCGACTCATGCTCCCAAATGGTGCCCCACATAGAGATCGTGCCGATTGCAAGAGCTACTGCACTTCGCTGGTCGGCGGACGGAAGCAGCGGAGGCGACCGCCACATCCTGGCGAGCTCTCTTCGTGCTGATGCGCTCGCAAGGAAGCTATTGACCAAGTCCTTGGTCTTGAGCGCAAACACACCGGCATGACCGCCACGGCTCAAATTGCCACCGGACATCGGTTCTTCAGGGTGCCAATGGCGCCAGCTGTGGGGGCCAAACAGGTTCCCGCCCCAAGAGACAACCCAATACCGGTGGCCTACAATCTCGCCGACAGCAAAGCTCATGCAGGTTCCTTTTCTGGAACTTTCGTCGGGGCCGCAGGGACACCCGGCGGTTCAGGGTTGATCACGGGCTCATTCAAAGGGACGACTTCATGTCGCCGAAGAGGTTCACCGATATCGGGTTCCATCGCTATTGCCTACTTGTTCCGCTAATGCGGAAAAAGTTGTCAAACTGGGTTGGTTCTTAAAAATTACTCCGCAAATCTCGTGCCAAATATGTTGTATTAAATGGTAACGATTTGAGGCGATAGGTCAAGCAGTGACGCCATCCGCGGCATGCCGGTGCTTGCGATCTGGGGCGAAGCCGATGGCACGTTGCACGCCGAACAATTCCTGCCGCCGTTTTCCGCGATCTTCCCCGCGGCGCGGGTCCAGCCTCTCGCGGGCGTCGGGTATTGCTGCTTCGACCTGATCGTGGAGTTCATCCGGCAGACCTGACAGCACGTCGATCAACGAGGGCACGGAGTTCCACGAGAGCACGGACGACAACTCCGGAGCCCGGTTGTGCCTCGGACGACACTCGCGTCGAGGCCATCTCGCTGCTAACCTTTCGGCATTACTTTCAGCTCCGGAAGGAGATTTTGTGACCACCTACATTGGAACGCTCGGCGACGACAACCACACGGCCGCTGCTGGTGAGGACGTCCTTTACGGTCTGGACGGCAACGATACGCTCGCCGCGACGATGACCGGGAGCGTTGTCTATGGCGGCAATGGCAACGACAGTCTCAGTTCGAGTTCTTTTCATAACGACACTGTCTATGGTGGCGAAGGCAATGACACGCTTTCCGGCTACGACGCCACCTTAACGGGAGATGGCGGCGACGACTCGATCCAGGCGTCGGGGGCATCGCCTACGGTGGCGAAGGCAATGATATAATCTCAACGGGCTGGGATGGTTTTTTCGACACGGGTCGCGCTTATGGCGGCCTCGGTAACGACACCATCACTGGACACGGCTCCGCGATCGACGGCGGTGGCGGCGACGACACGATCGGTGACGGGCCCATCGGCCTAAGCGGCCTCATTGTCATCCAGGGTGGCGACGGAAACGACGCGATCATCATCAGCGGGTCTGGGTCATCCAACGAAACCGTGATGGCCTACGGAGGACAGGGCAACGACAGCATCTACGGCGGACAATCTGCGGACATCCTCATCGGTGATCAGGGCGTCGACCTCCTCGAAGGCAATGCGGGCAACGATTATCTCTACATGCCTTCCGGCGGCGGCACCGCCTATGGCGGCGACGGCAACGACGTCGCCGTCGGCTCCAACGCCTACGACGTTCTGATTGGCGATGCCGGCGACGATACCGCCTACGGCTACGAAGGTAACGACTACCTCTACGGCGGGGCCGGCAACGACGTGATGTATGGCGGCGCCGGCGTGAATTACTATTTCGGCGGAAACGGCGGCGGTCCGGGCACCGGCGTGGGCAACGACACCTTCGTTGTCACCGACGTTCCCGGGGTGCAGGTCGTGCAGGACTGGACGCCGGGCTTGGACGTCGTGCAATTGAACGGCTCCGGCTTCGCGTCCTTCGCCGACGTGCTCTCGCACTCATATCAGAACGGCGCTTACTTCGTGGTCCAGATTGATGCCGACACCGCGATCTGGCTGAACGGTGCAACGGCAGCTACGGTCACGGCGGCGAACTTCAACATCGTGAGCTAGCGGACCGCTGATCGATCACGCCAACAACAGGATCACGTTGCATCTGGCCGAGAGCTCACCGGCGCGTTGGCGTTGTGCCGGCCGGCGCCTCCTGCTGCGCTGATACTCGCCGGCGACCACCGGACATCGGCGACGACCCGGCCATCATTCGGAGCAGTGCGATCCGGCCCTGGCTTTTCTCCCCAGCCGCCGGGATCGCGCTTGCGAAGCAGGGGGCCCGATGAAATAGTACGCATTTTAAGGTTGCATTCGGGGGTATTTATGACGGTTGTCAGCGACTTCACCGCAATTTTGTCCGGCAACTCATGGTGGGGCAATTCGGTTTCGGGAGCGTCGCTTCCTGGCAGGCCTGCATTCGTCAGCTTTTCGTTCGACACAACCATTTCGGCGGCCGAGCTTGCTTCGTCAGATACCCAGGCCTTCAAGAACAGCCTTCGACCCTTTACCGAGGACGAGAAGGCCGTCGCGCGGGCGGCGTTGCAACAATGGGCGGCCGCAAGCGGTCTGGTTTTTCTCGAGGTGCCCGCAGGTCTCGGCGATATCCGATTCACGACGGCAGATTTCTCTACCGACCCCAAATACGCCATTTACAGCGGATTTGGGTATTACCCGAACGTATCGATCAACTACGACTACGACAATCAAATCGGCGGCGACGTGTTCGTCCAGTATGGCCGCGTCGCTATCGGGCTAATGCTGCATGAAATCGGACACGCGATCGGCTTCAAGCATCCGTTTGATGGCGATCCGACGCTGACGCCGAGTCTCGACGATAAATCCCAGACGGTGATGAGCTATACCGGTACGCAACCGACGCACCTCGGACCGCTGGACCTTCAAGCGGTTGCATACCTGTACAATGGACCAGGCACCGGCGGATCCCAGGATTCAGCCTGGCAATGGACCGGCTACGCCACACTCATTCAGGTCGGGACGGGCGGTAACGACATCTTTCGCGGCTTCAACACGGGTGACGTTATCTCGGGAGCCGCTGGCGACGACGTTGCCATGCTCAACGACGGCAACGATCAGATGTTCGGTGGCCTCGGCAACGACAGCATCCACGGTGATGCGGGCAACGACCTGCTGTCGGGCGACGACGGCAACGATACTCTGTTCGGCGATGCCGGGAATGACGCATTGCGGGGCGGGGCGGGAGCCGACGTGCTCTACGGAGGCGACGGCCTCGATGTGATCGACGCCGGATCGGGCAACGATGTCGTCTATGGCGGTGCAGGTGACGACACACTCACGGGCGGCGACGGAAACGATGTCCTCCAGGGCGACGCCGGCACCGACTTTTTCAATTTCTCCGCGCCCCGGGCGGCCTACAGCATTTCGATCTATGGTGGCACCACCGTGGTCGTCGATGGCGTCGACGGCACGGATACGGTCTACAGCGGGGAGTATCTGAATTTCGCTGACGGCAATTATGCCGTCGGCGGCCTGGTGGCCAACACGCTGTTTTCCCCGGTCGATCCCTCGGGGCCGGCAACGAACGACCTTCTCTACGGCGGCGCGGGCAACGACACCCTGGCAGGCGGGGCTGGAGCTGACGTTCTGGTCGGGCTGGCCGGCAACGACACGGCTTACGGCGGCACCAGCAACGACTACTTCTACGGCGGCGACGGCAACGACGTGTTCTCCGGCGGCGCCGGGGTCGACGTCCTTGTGGCCGGCAACGGCAATGACGTCGCCTATGGTGGCGACGATCAGGACTACCTCTATGGCGGCGCCGGTAACGATGTTCTGGTTGGCGGCGGCGGCGTCGACGTGCTGCTTGGCGAAACCGGCGACGACTACCTATACGGCGGAGACGGTGGTGACTATTTCTACGGTGACGTCGGCAACGACACCGGCTTCGGCGGAGGCGGCAACAACATCTTCGTGATGGCGGCAGGCAACGACGTCGCGACCGGTGAAGATGGTCAGGACTATTTTTACATGGGAGACGGCGACGACATCATGTACGGCGGCGCCGGCGTTGACGTCCTGCTCGGCGAGGCCGGAAACGACACATTCGATGGAGGCGCCGGAACTGACTACCTGTTCCTTGGCCCCGGCGGGAATGACAAGGTGCTGTTCAATGCGAATTCGGGCGTCGATGTCGTGAATGACTTCGAGGTCGCAAACGACCTGATCGCGCTTCAAGGAACGATGCTGACGAGCTTTGATCAAGTGCTCGCCGCTACGACGGACTACGGTTCGTTCTCCATTGTTACGGCCGACGCGAACACGGCCATTTGGCTGATCGGCGTGAACAAGAGCCAGCTCCTGGCAACGGACTTTACGTTCTCCTAGGGCGTTTTCGAGCGAAGTGGCTACCGGTTCGCGTGAAGAAAACGCGTCAAAACAAGAATCTGGAGCCTCGTTCCGATTCCATCGGAACAGGGAAAATGCCTCTACAGGGGCGGAATGCGGAAGCGCGTCATGCGCGCGCTCTCGCAGCGACAACCCGTCTAAGGGCCATCGATCTCCTGCTGTCTGACCAGATCTGTCATCAAGACGAGCAATTCACGGCCGAAACGATCGCCATCGATCGCCGATGGGTTGGCAAGCAGACCTTCCATCTTGTGGGTCCAATCCGGGCCGGCAGAGAAGCCGGCATAGGCCATCGACCAATCCGGGAAGCGCCGCGGTGTCGAAGGCCTGAAGGTCAGAAGGGTGATGTCCCGGTGCCTGACATCGCATTCGATCGCGTTGAAGATTTCCTCGACAGCAGCCCGCTCACCTTCGAGGACCTGGCAAAAATAACCCTCGCTGAAGAGCAGTGCGCCGGTCACGCCGAGCCTGGCATTCTTCGAGCGCGACTGCGCGAGTATGCTGCGAATGATCTCGCTCGCGGAACTGTCGCGCACATTGCTGTTGCTGCGACTGACATAGATTAACGCATGCTCGGATTGCGACATCGATAGGTGCCTCCGGAGGATTCGCGGCTCACATGAAAAGCGGCTGCGTCACGCCGGCGCACCGTACGGAAATCTGAAACAGTCGATCTTGATGGAAACCAACCGCTGACTTTTTGGCTGTTAGCGCGTTTCAACACCAAAATGGATTCCGGGGAACCACGGGGGAGTGGCGGAAGGGGGGGCCGGTCAACCGATTTGACATCGCAGTTCTTTTTGTCACAGCTGGATCAAAATCCACGGTCCCGGCTACGGACGCGCAACTGGCACCACGTGATTCGATGAGAATTTAGCCGCCCCAAGCCTTTCAACGTGTGCAACGCGCGCGCTGACGCAAAGCATCGCACTTCAGCCGCAAGGGGACTAGACGCGATCCCGTGTCGCCCAGACGAACAGCACAAACGCGACGACCACGCCCACCACGATCAACATCCAGTTCTGGCCTTCGAACCCAAGGATGTGGAATGGCTGTATTAGAAATTGCACCGGACGCCCCTTTTTAGGGCACAGTACGGTCTTTTAAGCCGGAAATATACTATTTGTGTATTTCTGTTCGAGCGAACGATCCTGCCTGTATTACTATGCCGCTCAATTCACCTCGGTCTCCAACCGGTTCTCGAGTCGATAGCCAACCCCCGATTCGGTGACCAGCAGGCGCGGCTGGTTGGGATCGGTCTCGATCTTCTGGCGCAGCTTGCGTACCAGGATACGCAGGTACTGAATGTTGTCCCGCTGATTGCCCGTCCATATCTCCTTAAGCAACTGGTCGTGCGTGACCACCAGACCGACATGCGTCGCAAGTACGTGAAGCAGCCGGTACTCCTTACGCGTCAGTTTGATTCTGGCAGTATTGAGCTCGACGGTCCGGCTAACGAGATCGACGGAGAGCGGCCCGACCACAACGACGGGATTCTCCGTCGCGCTCTTGAAGTAGCGGCGCAAGGCGGCGTCACTGCGCGCAAGCAGTTCAGCCATGCCGAACGGCTTGACGACGTAGTCGTCCGCGCCTGCCTGCAGCAGGCGGACCTTTTCAGTTTCGTCGGCTTCGACGGAGAGTACGATCACCGGGACGTTTGACCACGAGCGCAGCCGTTCCAGCGTTTCGCTGCCGTGCAGGTCGGGCAGAGCCAGGTCGAGGATCACGAGGTCGGGCGCGTTGAATGTCGCGATCTTCAGCCCCTCGGCGGCGTTCTCGGCCTCGGCCACGGAGAAGCCGTGGATCTCGAAGCCCGCACGCAGGAAGCGCCGGATCTTGGGCTCGTCGTCGATCAGCAGGACGAGATTCCGAGAATTACTCATCGTCGTAGGTCGCCAGTTCCCGGTCCGAGGTCTGCAACGCCGGTAGCAAGATCGATGCCGTCGTCCCTAGACCCTGGCCGCGACTCATCAATTCAACGCTACCGCCATGCGCCCTGATGAAGGTCGATGCGATCCAGAAGCCGAGTCCCGAGCCGGGGACGCTTGTCTGATGGCGTGGGCTTCGGAACGACTTGCGGCCGAGCTGGAGCTGCTCGTCGGGCGTGACGCCGATCCCCTGGTCGATGATCGACATCACGACGCGCCCGGAGGCATGCCGGGTCTGCACGGAAATTGTCGACCCGGACGGAGAGTATTTGGCGGCGTTTTCCAGCAGCTGGCCGCAGGCCTCCTCGATCAGACCGGTATCGACATTGAGCAGCGGGAGGTCGTCGTCGAATCCGATCTCGATCCGGTGCGCCGCCAGCCGCCGCGCACGGGTCTTGAGTGCGGCGTTGACGATGTCGCTTGGGTCGGACCATTCGAGACGGGGCGTCAGCCCGCCGGCCGTCACGCGCGTTGCGTTCAGCAGATTGCGGATGTAGCCGTCGAGCCGGGCGACCTCGTCGGTGACAGCTTCGACCAGCGAGCCGAGCCGATCGTCGGTAGCGACGGCCGGCATCGCGCTCATGACGCTGACCGATCCCTGAATGGCGGCAAGCGGCGAGCACAGCTCGTGCGAGAGCGTGCCGTGGAAGGCGTCCCGCAACAGTTCGGCCTGCAGATGCAGCCGGGCATCGTCCATCGCCTTGCCGATATCGAGCCGCTGCAGCGTCAGCGAGACCTCCTCGAGCACCGCCTCGATCCTTGCGGTTCGGCTTCCGATCGCATCGCGCGGGCTGCGCCCGACATTGATGGCGATGACGCCGTGCACCACCGTGTTCGAGCCGATGGCGCGCAGCAGCCAGACATCCTGTGTCGGCTCATCGACGATATTGCCCGCCGTCTTGGTGGCGGTGGCCGTCATGGCCGCGACAGCTTCCTGGACCGCGGGCGGGGTGAGCCCCGACTCCGGCAAGGATTCGAAATGCCCGTCGGAAGATGCGACGAACAGTGCCGCGCGCTGACCGAGCGTGTTCGATAAATAGTGGCTGATAGCGTCGATCAGATCGGAGATGGTGAAACAGGCGGCGAGTCGCTTCGAGAGTTCATAGAGGTGCTGGATTTCCCGCTCGCGACGCCGCAGCCGCTCGGTCTCCTGGCGCAGGCGCGATGCCAAATTGCTGCTTGCCAGTGCGACGACGAGGAAGACGAGGAGGTCGATGGCTTCCTGCGGATTGTCGACCCGAAGGCTGTAAAGCGGGGCGAAAAAAAAGAAATCCGCCGCGGCGATCGCCATCAGCGACGCCAGCGTGCCCGACCAGACGCCCCACCGGGTCGCCGCAAAGATGACCGGGATCAGATAGGCGATCGGGACCAGATTTGCCGCAACCGGCCCCTCCAGCACGAACATGACTGCCGTGACCGCGCCGATCAATCCGGTCGACCAGAGCAGAGGCAGGAAATCCCGCCGCATCACCGACGATGGTCGTTCATCGGATTTCGATACGAATGGTAGCCCGGCTTCGCCCGGGCGCGCGCTAACGTCTGCGAGCCGTTGAAGCAGGGGCAGGGAATCAATCAAGGATTTCGCCTTCGTAGAGAAAGACACCGGAAGATCCTCGCAATGGCCTTCCCGGCCAGCACGAAATCCACCCCGGCAACATCCGACAGAAACGTGGGGGCGAGGGCGTTGCGCCGTCAAAACGGCCGGGGCCCGCACACAATATCCAACGCTTGACTGTCGGTTGCTGCCCCGATGTCGCTAACTACCCAGCGATCGGAGCATCCTCCGGAACGAGGTAGAAAAGCTATGCTGTTCGAGGGCGCAGGAAATATAAAAGTAATAGCCGCGGCCCGGCGTTCGTGGCCGGCCGCGGCGGATTGGACGGGGGCACCCCCTGGCACGGTGGCGACAACGGCGCGAGGCGGCGGCTTCAACGCTGGTGAAGCAGGGGCGAGGCATCATCCGACTTCTGGAGTATCGCGTTGACATAGCTGAGGGCCAACCGCACCCCCGCAAGCTCCGGCTTCGACGCCTGGTACAGGCCGGCCTCGCCGGTCTGGCTGGCCCGGGGCGGCGTCAATTTGCTGATCGCCGCCGAGCTGATGTATTTCGGCGGATAGAGATAGAAGTCCATCAGCGGGGTCAGCGAGCAACCTGACTGCCGCTTCAGGATTGCGAGGGCCCGCGCACCGGCGTCGGGATAGAGCGCACTCCAGCCGGCAAAACTGCTCGCCAATATCTCCAGCGCCAGGATCGCGGTCGCGATTTCGACAAAGCCCTGGTTGGATTTCTTGGCGCTTCGGGTGGTCGAAGCCTTCCGCAGCCATTGCCGGAATTCGCGATGCCGTTCGATGAACGGCCCGAGCCGCGCTCGCCACAGCATGTCGGGCAGGCAGGCGTAGCCATGAACGTCGTGATAGCTCTCGATCAGATTGCGGCACTGCGCCGTGAGATTGGCCGGCAGAAAGCCAAGATCGACGTCGTTGACCTCGTCGGCGAGAGCGACGTCGTTCGCACCATTCGTAACGTTCGCCACGACGCGGAGCGCTCCATTGCACTCGATGCGAAAGATTCGCTCGATGCCGGGAGATTAGCCACGGGGCGCGTATATCTTCGATCTCCATTCAGGGCGATCTGCATAGCAATAAAATAGCGCACGGATCGGATGCGGACCGAGCTATGGCGGAAATGACACAGAGTTCTGGAAATCTATCGCAATGCAACCAGCGAATGTCACAAAACAGCAAGATATTCGCCGAGTTCTTGAGCAAGCGCGCGAGCAACTGATGTTTCTGCGAGCAAACGACGCGACGAGAAGTGTTTCGGATATTTTATCTTAATGAAAGCGCGGGGAGACCCGTATCGCCTTTTTCTCAGCGCCCTACGAATGATTACGCAGACGTTACACGCGACAGCGTTCCAAGCGTCGGTAGCAATATCTTGGGGCAAAATCATGAAGAGACTCTTTTTGGCGGGCGTATCGTTGACGGCGGTGAGCCTGTTCAACGCGGCTCATGCAGCCGACGCCAATCCGCCGTTGTTGAAGGCGCCGGCCTCCACGTGCGATCCCTACAAGAATTACTCCTGCCTCGACAGCTATCTCGGCAGCGACTTCTTTACGCGGTTCGTCAACTATTACCGGCTGGAATGGGGCCACGATGCCGCGCCGTCGGATCCGAAGGCGCCGCCGTCCCGCCGCGCCTACTGGCCGACGACGCCGCAGAGCACGCCGCCGATGCCGTTCGCAGACTGGCCGTATGGTGGCTCGACGAACATCGGCGACACCCGGCCAAGCTCGGTCGACAGCCCCCTGATGGCGGCGCTCGGCAACACGCCCGCAGGTCAGTGGATGAACGATGCGCACATCCAGGTCTATGGCTGGGTCAATGCCGGCGGCAACCTCAGCAACAACACGGTCAAGGGCGGCAATTCGCCGGCGGCTTATGACTACAACCCGAACACGGTCCAGCTCGACCAGGCGGTGGTCTACATCGAACGCCTGCCGGACACCGTCCAGAAGGATCATGTCGACTGGGGCTTCCGTCTCGCGCCGATCTACGGCGAGAACTATCGCTACACGACCGCCTATGGTCTCTGGAGCAATCAGCTTCTGAACCAGAACAAGAACTACGGCTACGACCTGCCGATGGCCTACGGCGAGGTGTTCGTTCCGCAGGTGCTGGAAGGCCTGATGTTCCGCTTCGGCCGATACATCTCCATTCCCGACATCGAGGCGCAGCTCGCGCCCAACAACTACATGTATACGCACTCGATGACGTATACGTTCGACAACTATACGAACACCGGCATCAACACGACGCTCGCGGTGACCAAGAACTGGATGCTCCAGCTCGGTCTCACCGTCGGCACCGAGGCAATGCCGTGGCACGTCGGCCAGAAGATCGACAACCCGGCGCCGAATCCGCTGTTTCCGTACAGCACGATGCTGAAGGATCCCGGCGCGCAGCCCAGCGTCAGCGTGGGTGTCCGCTATACGACCGACAGCGGCAATGACGGCGTCTATGTCGTCGCCAACGGCATCAACAACGGCACCTGGGGTTACAATAACCTGCAGTGGTACGGCCTGACCTACTATCACAAGTTCAACGACCAGTGGCACATCTCGTTCGAGACCTACAACGAGCACCAGAACAATGTGCTGAATGCGAATAATCCAGCGGCATTGGCGTCCTTCCTCGCGGGAGGCACTCCGTTCTCGCCGCAGGTGATGCCCTTTAATTCGCCGTTCCTCGCACAGTGCAGCAATGCTGCGGTGTTCTCCTGCACGGCCTCGGTCCAGACCTTCCTGACCTACATCAGCTACAAGCCGACGCCGCTCGACAACATCTCGTATCGCCTCGAATGGTTCGACGACCAGCAGGGGCAGCGGACGGGCGTCAAGACCCGCTATGTCGAGACCGGCATCGGCTGGCAGCACTGGTTCTCGCCGCAGATCGAGATCCGGCCCGAAGTTTCCTACTACAGGGCACTCGACGCGGCGGCGTTCAACGGCAACTCGAATCTCGGAATTGCGCCCAACAAGAAGGACGCTCTGATCGGTTCGGCAGACATCATCATTCACTTCTGATCCAGAGGCGACGCCACGTCGACCAGATCGCGTGGCGTCCCCATCAGAAACTAGGGGATTAACAATGAAGCACGTTTTCTTCACCACCGCAGCGCTCGGAGCGCTGTTGCTTGCCTCGCCGGCGATGAGCGCAGACCTGCCGCTCTATACCAAGGCGCCGGCGATCGCTGCACCGGCATACGACTGGTCCGGCTTCTATGTCGGCGTGTTCGGCGGCGGGGGCTTCGGCAATCACAACCTCAACAATGCACTCGGACCGGCGGGCGCAGCCAACTACACCATCAACTATTCCTCGAACGGTGGAATTGCCGGTGGCGAGATCGGCTACAATGTGCAGAGCGGAAGCATCGTGGTCGGCGTGGAAGCCGACGGCTTCTGGTCCGGGATCAAGGGCAGCGACGCCTCGCAGTTCAATGCCGGAACGCTGCCGATCGGCTCCATGGATGCGACCAGTCTCCGCGACGGCTTCACCGTCCGCGCCCGCGGCGGTATCGCGGTCGACCGGTTGCTGCTGTTCTTCACCGGCGGCTGGGCCTATGGCGAATTCCAGCACACCAACACCGATCCGGTCTTCGGCATCGATCAGTTCAACGCGAACAGGAGTGGTCTGACGGCGGGCGGCGGCATTGCCTATGCGCTCACCAACAACCTGATCGGCAAGTTCGAGTACCGCTACTACGACTTCGGTCGGTACGACCGTGCAGCGCCGGCCAACGGCCAGCTCCCGTATACCGTCGACAACACGCTTTCCGTCGTGACGCTGGGCCTCGACTACAAGTTCGGCGGTCCCGTGGTTGCGAAGTACTGATCGGCGACGCGACGTGACGCCGCTGCAGACCGCAGCCGGAAGGGAGGACGGGGTGATGAGCTCGACACTGAAACGCGTGGTGTTGCGTGTCGTCGCGGTCGCGGGCCTGTGCGCCGCGGCCGCCGGCTGCGCCAGCGATGTGGCGGTGCCTGCGGGGGACGGCTCGGTCCCCCACATGCGCTATTACGGCGGCCCGAAATCGCCGATGTGGCCAGGCCAGTAGAGATCCGATGCGTGCGCGTCGCTTTCATGCAGCAGGACGTTCCGGCACCAGGCTGATGGTTCATCTTGGCGTACTGCTGTTGATTGGCTCCTGCGGCGATGCATCGGCGAAATCGACCCGTCGGCATTGGCACGCCCGCAGGCCGCATTCGCAGACGATGCTCGTAGCCTGGTCTCCGGCGCCGACGCAGCGACCGCTTCGGCTTGGACCGATGCGGTATTACGGCGGTCCGAAGTCGCCGATGTGGCGCGCGCCGGCCGAGAATTGACGGTGGAAAATCGCCGGGTTGGCCCGATGGACGGGCGTGGCACACGCGTAATCGCGGGGGTGCGGCTTTGAGATGATGATGATTGCGAACTGGACTAGGCGGTCTGCCATGCTGCTCGGCGCGGTTGCGCTGGGAGCTGCAGGATTGTTTGGCGCAAGCCGGATGTTGGTTCCGCATGCCAAATCGACCGAGACGTCGAGCCAGGCGAGAGCCAAATTGCCGCGCTATGTGCCCACCGCCGCCGAATGGGCGACGCTGTCGATCGAGCCGGTATCGGACCATGTCTTCCGCGCCGAGCACATCACCGAGGGCAAGATCGCGGTCAACGATGAGAGTTCGACCCCAGTGTTCTCGCCCTATGCCGGTCGCGTCACCAAGCTGCTGGTCAAGCCGAGCGATACGGTCGAGCGCGGCCAGGCCCTGTTCGTCGTCGAAGCTACCGACAGCGTCCAGGCGCTGAACGATTTCGTTGCGACGCTCAGCACGCTCAACACGGCGCGTTCGAAGCTCAAGCTGGCCGAGATCGTGGAGAAGCGGGCCAACGATCTCTATGCCGGCAAGGCCGTCCCGCTGAAGGATTGGCAGCAGGCGCAGGCCGATCTGACCGGCGCGCAGAACGACCTGCGTTCGGCCGAGACCGCGCTGGAAGCGACGCACAACCGGCTGCGGATCCTTGGCCGCTCCGAAGACCAGATCGCGACGTTCGAGCAGACCCGGCAGATCAGCGCCGACACGCCGATCTATTCGCCGATCGGCGGCACCGTCGTGCAGCGCAAGGTCGGTCCCGGCCAGTTCATCAGCACCGGTGCCAGCGATCCGGTGTTCGTGATCGGCGATCTCTCGACTGTCTGGCTGACTGCGTTCGTTCGCGAGAGCGAGGCCGCTGACGTCGCCGTCGGGCAGGAGATCACCTTCTCGGTCCTGGCACTGCCCGGCAAGCAGTTCAAGGCCAGGCTCGATTATGTCGCGGCGGCGATCGATCCCGCGACACGCCGGCTCCTGGTGCGCGCCACCCTCGACAACAAGGACGGCCAGCTCAAGCCCGAGATGTTCGCCAGTGTCACGATCTACAGCGGGGGCGGCCGCCCTTCGATCGGCGTACCCAGGCAGGCGTTGATCTATGAAGGCGAACACGTGCGCCTGTGGGTCGCGCGCGAAGACAAGTCGATCGAGCTGCGCGAGATCGAGCCGGGTCTCGTCAACGGAAACCTGGTCGAGGTCCGCGGCAATCTGAAGACGGGCGAGCAGGTCGTGACCCGCGGCAGCCTGTTCATCGATCGGGCGGCGTCAGGCAGCTGATCCAGTCATCCGTCCTTGTAAAAATGAAGATCTGATCGAATGGATCGCATCGTAGCTTTCGCAGTCAGCCGCCGCTATCTGATGGTGGGCCTGTTTGCCGCCGTCCTGATCGGCGGACTGGTTGCGTTCCAGCAACTGAACATCGAGGCCTATCCCGATCCGACCCCGCCGATGGTCGATATCGTCACGCAAAGCCCCGGCCTGTCGGCCGAGGAGATCGAGCGCTACATCACGATCCCGCTGGAGGCCCAGGTCGCGGGCCTCAGGAATCTGAAGGTGATCCGGACGATCTCGCTCTATGGCCTGTCGGACGTGAAGCTGCAGTTCTCGTTCGATTACACCTATGACCAGGCCCAGCAGCAGGTGCTGAACCGGCTGTCCCAGCTGGCGCCGCTGCTCAACAACGCCCAGCCGCAAATCTCGCCGCTCAGCCCGATCGGCGAGATCTACCGCTACCGTCTGGTCGGGCCGCCGAACTATTCGGTGCTCGACCTGAAGACATTGCAGGACTGGGTGCTGCAGCGCCGCTTTCGCACCGTGCCAGGTGTGATCGACGTGACCGGCTGGGGCGGCAAGACCAAGACCTACGAGCTCCAGGTCGATTTCAACAAGCTCGTCGCCAACGGCCTGACGCTGCCGCAGTTGCTGCAGGCCGTCAGCAATGCCAATGTCAACGTCGGCGGCAACACCGTCGACATCGGGCCGCAGTCCGCGGTGGTGCGCGGCGTCGGCCTGATCCGCTCGATCGACGGGCTCGCCAGCACCATGGTATCCGGCAGCGGCAGCACGCCCGTCCTCGTCAGGGACGTCGCGACCGTCACGGTCGGCGAGCAGCCGCGGCTCGGCATCGCCGGCCAGAACGAAGCCGACGACATCGTTCAGGGCATCGTGCTGATGCGCCGCGGCGAGCAGAGCTCGCCGACGATCTCCCGGGTCGAGCAGCTGGTCAGCCAGATCAACAATTCGTCGATCCTGCCGCCGGGCGTGCGGATCGAGCGCATCTATGATCGCAAGGACCTGATCGAGACCACCACGCATACCGTGCTGGAGAACATGGTGGTCGGCATCGCGCTGATCGTGTTCCTGCAATGGGTGTTTCTCGGCGATCTGCGCAGCGCATTCATCGTCGGCGCGACGATACCGTTCGCGCTGTTCTTCGCGGTCGGCATCCTGGTGCTGCGCGGCGAATCGGCCAATCTGCTGTCGGTCGGCGCGATCGACTTCGGCCTGATCGTCGACGCCACGGTCATCATGGTGGAGGCGATCTTCCGGCGGTTGTCGCACACGGTGCGGCTGTCCGCGCAGGAGCAGGCGACGATCTCCGCGAGCACGATCGCGGACATGAAGCATCATGCGATCCTGACCGCGTCCGCCGACGTGTCACGCTCGATCTTTTTCGCCGCAGCCATCATCATCGCGGCGTTCCTGCCGCTGTTCACGCTGAGCGGCGTCGAAGGCAACATCTTCGGCCCGATGGCGCGTACCTATGCCTATGCGCTGGCCGGCGGCCTGCTTGCGACCTTCACGGTGACGCCGGCGCTCAGCGCGATCATCCTGCCGGCGCATGTCGAGGAGACCGAAACGTTCGTGATGCGTTTGCTGCATCGGCTTTACATGCCGGTCCTCGCCCGCTCGCTGGCGCATCGCCGGGTGGTGTTGGTGGCGGGAGCCGGCCTGATCCTGATGACCGCACTCGCGGTCCGGCTGCTCGGGCTCGAATTCCTGCCGAAGCTCGAGGAGGGCAATCTGTGGATCCGTGCGACCTTGCCGCCGACGATTTCGCTGCAGGAGGGCAATGCCTATGTCAACGAGATGCGCAAGCTGATCGCGCAGCGGCCGGAGGTCGAGTCGGTGGTCTCGCAGCATGGCCGCCCCGATGACGGCACCGACGCCGCGGGCTTCTTCAACGCCGAGTTCTTCGCGCCGCTGAAGCCGGCCAAGGAGTGGCCGGAGCGTGAGGGCAAGGACGAACTGACCGCCAAGCTGCTCGCCGACCTGCAGGAGCGCTTTCCCGGCGTCGAGTTCAACTTCTCGCAATACCTCCAGGACAACGTCTCGGAGGCGGTGTCGGGCGTCAAGGGCGAGAACTCGATCAAGCTGTACGGCAACGATCTGCAGGCGCTGACCGACACCGCCAACAAGATCAAGTCGGTGCTGTCGACGGTACAGGGCGTCACCGATCTTGCGGTGTTCACCTCGCTCGGCCAGCCCACCGTGCAGATCGACATCGATCGGGCACGGGCGGCTCGCTACGGGCTGTCGCCGGGCGACATCAACACCACGATCAGGACCGCGATCGGCGGCGATAGCGCCGGCGACCTCTACGAGCCCGGCAGCGACCGCCACTTTCCGATCATCGTCCGCCTGGCGCCGCAATACCGGCGCAGCGCGGAGGCGATCCAGAACCTGCGCATTGGCGCCCAGGGCCCCAACGGCATCACCCAGGTGCCGCTCAGCGAGGTCGCGACCGTCAAACTGGTGTCGGGTGCGGCCTATATCTACCGCGAGCAGCAGGAGCGATATCTGCCGATCAAGTTCTCGGTCCGCGAGCGCGATCTCGGCAGTGCGATCCAGGAGGCGCAGGACAAGGTCGCGGCGCAGGTTCAATTGCCGCCGGGCTCGCATGTCGAATGGGTCGGCGAGTTCGGCAATCTGCAGGATGCGATCAAGCGCCTCTCCATCGTGGTGCCGATCAGCCTCGCGCTGATCGCGATGCTGATCTGGTTCAATTTCGGCTCGCTGATCGATACCGCGCTCACCATGAGCGTGATTCCGATGGCCGTGTTCGGTGGGATTCTCGGGCTGCTGCTGACCGGAATCCCGTTCAGCGTCTCGGCGGCGATCGGATTCATCGCGCTGTTCGGCATCTCGGTGATGGACGGCATCATCATTCTCTCGCAGTACAACCAGCTGATCGACGAGGGCATGGAGCGCGGCGCGGCGATCCTGCGCACCGGCGAGCTGCAGCTCCGTCCGGTGCTGATGACCTGTGTCGTCGCGGGGATCGGCCTGCTGCCGGCGGCGCTGTCGTCGGGAATCGGATCCCAGGTGCAAAAGCCGCTGGCGATCGTCGTGGTCGCCGGCATGTCGCTGGCGCCGCTCGTGATCCTGATCACCTTGCCGGCGCTGATCTCGATGTTCTCGCGGCGAACCCGGCCGGGTCTCGCGCCGACGCGCCAGCTTGCGCCGGCGGAATGATGGACCGGAACGATGCGTGACCGAGTGAGGCGTCAAAGCGGTTCGGGGCAGGGGGGGCGACGGCCTCGCAGGGCGATCATCGCGCTCGCCGTATTGGTGGCGCAGGCCGCGCCGTCGTCGGCCGAGACGCTGACCGAGGCGCTGGTGCAGGCCTACCAATCCAGCCTGCAGCTCAATGCGGAGCGCGCGCGTCAGCGCGGCACCGATGAGAACGTGCCGCAGGCGCTGGCCGGTTATCGGCCGCAGATCATGGGCAGCCTCAGCGCCGGCCTGCAGGCGGTGCGTAATACGCTGCCCGACAATACCATCCAGAGCGCCACGCTGCGGCCATGGACGATCGGCGTGACCGTGAGCCAGGTGCTGTTCAACGGCTTCAAGACCGCGAACAGCGTCAGGGTAGCCGAATTTCAGGTGCTGTCCGGGCGCGAGGCGTTGCGCAACACCGGGCAGGGCGTGCTGCTCGACGCGGTCACCGCCTTCATGAACGTGCTCGCCAACCAGGCGCTGCTCGAGGCGCAGCGCACCAATGTCGCGGTGCTGCGCGAGATCCAGGCCACGACCATCCGACGGCTTAGCGCCGGCGACGTCACGCCGACCGATACCGCGCAGGCCGAAGCGCGGCTGAACCGCGGGCTGGCCGATCTGAACGCCGCGGACGTGACGCTGGCCATCAGCAAGGCGACCTATGCGCAGGTGATCGGCCGGCCGCCGTCCCAGCTTGCCGCGGCCACCCCAGTCGATCGGCTGTCGCCGGTCTCGATGGCGGCGGCGGTCGAGACCGCCAATCACGAACATCCCGCGGTGCTCGGCGCCGGCTACGACGTCGACGTCGCCCAGACCACGATCAAGGTGGCCGAGAGCACGTTGCTGCCGACCGTGGCGGTCCAGGCGAGTGCCAGCCGGTCCCTGCAATCGGATTCGACGCTCAGCACGTCCGCCACGGACCAGGCCTCGGTGCTCGGTCAGATCAACGTGCCGATCTATGACGGCGGCACGGCGGCGTCGCAGACCCGGCAGGCCAAGGAAGTTACCTCGCAGAGCCGCCTGGTGCTTGAGCAGGTGCGCAACCAGTCACGCACCGCCGTGGTCAGCGCCTGGGTGTCCAATGAAGGCACCAAGGTGGCGCTGTCGGCCGCAGAGTCGGAGGTGCATGCGGCCGATGTTGCGCTGCAAGGCGTCAAACGCGAAGCGCAGGGCGGCCAGCGCACGACGATCGACGTGCTCAATGCGCAGCAGGACCTGACCAACGCCCGCTCGCGTCAGATCCTGGCGCAGCGCGATCGGGTCATCGCGTCCTACACGCTGCTCAGCGCAGTCGGACGGCTCGACGTCCATAACCTTGGGCTCAACACGCCCGACTACCTGCCCGAGGTTCACTACCACCAGGTTCGCGACGCCTGGCATGGCGTCCGCACTCCGTCGGGACAATAGGGATCAATCAGGAGATCGCGTCATGGATCAAGTCGCTGCTCTCAGGCTCTTCACCATCACGATGGCGTTGGCGGCGCTGCTGGTCGCTCCGGCTTTGTCGCAACAATTTCATTCCAAGCCGCCGGGATCGGGCTATCCTGTCGAGAACAAGCCCAAGGTTGACGAAAAGGCCTACAAGGCGGCGCTCGATCGCATCCCCGTTCCCGACAAGGCCTACGATCCCTGGGGCGGCGCGCACGCGGCGGAGGCGCCGCGCAGCGGCAGGAAGCCGAACTGAGCCTCTGATGTCGCAAGGGAGCCCGGCCGACCATGAGCGAACATGTCATCGTCAACGACGAGGAGATGGTGCGCATCATCACGATGCGGCGCCCGGAGAAGAAGAACACGCTGACCCAGGACATGTATCTGGCGATGAGCGATGCGATCGAGACCGCGCAGCGCGATCCGGCGATCCGATGCCTGATCCTGACCGGGCGGTCCGGTGTGTTCACAGCCGGCAACGATATCGGCGACTATCTGCAGGCCGCGACGGCGACGCACGAGATCGCCCGGCCGCGCAACTCGGTGATCTTCCTGCAGTCGCTCGTCCACAACGCAAAGCCGATCATCGCCGCCGTTGACGGCATTGCGATCGGCATCGGCACGACGATGGTGTTCCATTGCGACTATGTCGTCGCCAGCACCACGGCGAGCTTCTCGTCGCCGTTCATCCAGTATGGCCTGGTCCCGGAAGGCGCCACCAGCCTTCTCGTTCCCAGCATGGTTGGGCACCAGCGTGCCTTCGCAATGCTGGTGCTCGGACGGGCGATGAGCGCTGCCGACGGCCGCGAGGCGGGATTCGTCAACCAGATCGTTCCTCCCGGACATGCCGTCGTCGAGGCGAAGAAGGTCGCGCGCGAAATCTGCGCTTTGCCGGCGGAAGCGGTCGCGATGTCGCGAAAGCTGCTCAGGCTGCCGACCGAGGATCTGGTCCGCCGGATCGGTGAGGAGGATCGCAAGTTCGGCGAACGCATGCGCTCACCGGAGGCGATCGCGGCCTTCCAGCGGTTCTTCGCGCGCAAGAAGAGCTGAGCCGCTCCTCGCCGTCGGCACGAACGTGCCATCGCTTTGCCCGCTCGTGATCCGCGTTGCACCGCAGCGCGCCGGCAACATCGATTGCTCTTTTTCTTGATCGACACGGCCGACTGTCTAAATTGTCGGCATCTGCTGATTATTGTTGCGATCGGTCCGGATTGAGATCAGCATCGCCTCATTGCCAACAAGACGCCGAGCAGAGGCGCCAATCGGAAACGCCTGCGCCTGTTCGGTTGAATTCGAACCCATGGAGGGTGCGATGCTGAAATCTCTTGCCACCCTGATCGGTGCCGTTGCCGTTACGGCGCTGCTCGCTCCAGCCGCCTGGGCCGGCGCTTCCGCAAGCGCGCCATCGAAATACACCCGGGTCATGCAGCCGGCGGCGAGCACGCATTTCGTTCGCCAGGCGAAGCGGATCAATGCCCCGGACACTGACGTCTCGGCATCGGCAAGGACTGCACCGTTCCACCGCTGAAGCCAGACACCGAGATCGCCTTTGGTGCAGCAGGCGATCTCAGCCGTGGGTGGAGGCGGCGGGACCGATACTCAGGTGGTTCAATTCAAAGCCCCCCGCGAGATCGTATCGATTACGCCCCTTGGAAAGGTAGCAGATAGCGGCGGCCAGATCGCCCCGTTGATCCCGTTGCACAACGACAACGGGCGCAGGAAGAGGCCGCGGCCGCCGGCGGGGCGAGGAATTAAGCAAGATCGCCTCAGCAATCTCATGAAACGAAATGAAAGAATCGCGCGTGCTATGACTTGAGGGTCATCGGGGGACGCTCCCCCGACAACATAGGAACTGGCCCCGGCTTCTTGCTGGGGCCATTTTTTGTCCGAACCCGAGCCAGCTCAACAAGTTTGAAATCGTGCGCGCTGTTGTCAACGCGCTTCTTCTCGCGCTTCAGCTCCAAACGATCGACGCGCTCATCCATCAGTCGATTCAATTCCCTATCCTGTTGCGTATCCCTTCTATAGAGGGCGCCATGCAGGCCATAGGCGACCAGGATCAGGACGAACGAGATGACCAATAGATAGGTCCAGTTCATAGGGGTCTCCCTTGACGCCTCCATCATGACAGCAAAGGCAATGACTGTCCGTCAGTCGGAGCTTCGTGCCTTGGAGCTATGCAGGTCGACTAGAAACGAGATCGCTGGTCTCTAGAAAAAATTATGCGGTCAAACGATCTCGAGGATGCGCAGAAGGCGTAAGCCCTACGCGCTCTCCAACGTGAAGAGCGCCGCATCGAGCGAAGCGAACGGGCTGATCATAGTAAAATCCGTCAATGCGTTCAAATGATCAGTGCTCGCGCGGTCAGTTGCGTAGCGCACCCTGAGGAAGAAGTGGCAGCTGTTTCTGGGAGTAAGTTGCAATCATTGTCGGGAAAAACAGGCAATAGATGCAGCTCGGAGATCACCGAAAGTGTGTCGCGTTCGCAACGTCACAACAGATCCAATTGTGGATAGACCTCTCCCTACTTCACGGCGTTGCGAATTCATCGTCTAATCATGACGGACCTTCGGCGGCGATTTTATTTCCAAGATGTTCATTTTTGATCGGGTCCAAGAGGCCGCTGTCAGCGGCCAGCGGCCTCTTCATTTCTATTTTGATTGCAATGAAATTGTCCGACGCCAAGCGGCGTCAAATTCATGCTGTATAGTCATGGAGACAAAAATGATTGAAGGACTCAAACCTTACGTAGCATTCGGAGTCGATCCTGCTGGCGTCGCACGCGCAACGTATGAACTTCGTTGCAGTGACGACGAAGAGGCGAAGCGTCGGGCTAAGGATTATTTGGACGCACGAAATCATCGAGTTGTGGATCGACTACAAGAGGATCGCTCGTCTGAAGCGTGGGTAAGCTCGAGGTGTGCCGGCCGAGTTGTTTCCGACCAAGATCGCATCAACTCGAAAACTTGAAGTAAGTCGGCGAGCCGGAGCTTTGTGCCCTTCGGCAAGTGCCGCAGGAGCAGATGCCGGGTATTGGCCGCCGGATCCCGTCGCGCTTGATCGGATCGGGCTCGGCGTGGAAGGCTCGCATATCGGCAGCGAACCACCTGGCGACTTCCGGCGGGATCTCGATCGGCTTTCGCTTGATGGACATATAATCCAATAGCGAGCGGATAGGGGGAAGGCCGGGCCCTGGCGCAAAGGTGGTAGCGCGCCGCAGCAATCGCGGTTCGTGGTGGATGGAAATCAGAAAAGGGGCGCAATGTAACGTCGTGGGCGGAGGTTGGCCGCTACAGCCTTCGAAGCCGCGTCAGCCCCAGCTCAATCCCCTTCGAGCTGGGGCACGCCGGACGGGGAGGACGATCTTATGAAGGCAGCACTCTTGGGATTATTGCTCGTTAGCCAGCCGCCCGTACAAATATCAGACAGTGTTCCCAACTTCGATATCAAGGCGCTTTGCGCGGATGTTTCCGCTGACGATAAAGCGTCGGGACTTCCCCAGGATGCGAGTAAGTGCATGAGTGACGAGACGGATGCGCGGCAACAGCTAAACTCGATCTGGCTAACTGTCCCGGCAGGACCGCGTGAAAGTTGCGAACTCTTGGCGGGGTCAGGGCAAGTACAAAGCTATGTCGAACTCCTCATTTGCCTGAAAATGAATGACTGGGATTCGCCATCGACGGTGCCCCCGCAAAGGCGCAAGCAGGATTCAAAAACGCCAGGTAATTAAGGATTTCCGGGCCCCATCCGCAAAGTGCCCAAACGCGTCGAGGAGTTTTTGCGTGCGAGTCATACGAAATGGATTTCTATCGCTTCTGGCCTTAGGAGCGTTGACCCTGGAAGGTCACGCGCAAACTCTCGTCGCAGCATTGGAGTGCGATTTTCCGCTCGCTTCAACTGACGATTGGAGCGTGGCCGCGTCGACCCTGCAATACTACATCGATACAGCAGGAGGTTGGAGAGTGAACCAAGATTCCTTCTCCTTCGATGGCCCGATAAAAATTACTATCGGTGGAAAGGATACCGCAGCTTCGCTTTCGATCACTATTTCCCGACAGTCAGGCAAAGCTACCAAAACCCTGTCGTCGGAAGGGAAATCCCTTACAGTCAGCGGGGAATGCAAAAAAATGGAATCCTCCGGACGTAAATTCTAAGCGCCTCGAGTCGTTAGCGAGCTTTCAGCCACCGAGTGGTTGCCTCATCGATAGTTGGTGGGAGGTCGGTTCTGACATATGGCAGTTGATGGTCGCGCACGCGTGCGTTGAGAGTGTCTGAGCTGCAAATCCTGAACATGCCGGCCAAGACGCTGGAGGGCTTAAGGGCGAAGATCCGGTGTGCCGAGGCATGGTCGGGCGGAAAGATCGACAGCATCGATGGTTGCGCCGAAGAGATGGCGCTCTCGATCATCGAGGGGATCGAGAACATGGCCGCGGCCGGCACCAGTTAGATGCGCGAAACTACGCCGCCGGGCTCGAAATACGTTGTCCCGGCGGCGTCATTGTTTTCCAGCGCTGGGCCCTGAATTCCCAGTGCCGTCAATTTAGCAGGTACGTGGGCAAATGACTGTTGCAGTGCATACACAGACTTTGAGAAAGAGGAGCCGGCAGGCGGGACAGCGCGCCAGCTCCTCCGAAACGGTGACCGCAAGGCGTTCCGAAATCGGTCCCGTCCCTCCGGGAAGCCTGCGCCGACCTGCTTGCTGATTTGCTAACGGCTTCGGTTGGTCAGATGGAGAATAGATATCGTTTTCCGGCGAGGCTCGGCGGGCCCGCCCCGCGGGGATCGCTCTCGTTGTGCAGTCATTTGTGCGCTAGAAGCGCAACATCAATTATTGTTCAGTATTTTCAATTTGATATGACGGAAGGGGTGTCCTCCGAACTACCCGCGTCTAACGTCCTCCATTGTACGTCATTGTTCTGAGAGGTGCTTATTTCGCAGGGTTTTCTTGCGTAATCGATGCTCCCGTGTTCTCCATTGTCCGTCACTATCCAGCGCGAGCGCTGGGGCAGGTTGATAGGGCAGGGAAAAAACGATGGCTCGGGCAATCCACAGACTGAACGCAACATCGGCGGCAAACATCGCCAAACACGGCCGGCATGCTGACGGCGGCGGCCTCTACCTCTCGATCTCGCCGAATGGTGGCCGGCGATGGACGTTCCTCTATCGCTGGCGCGGCAAGACCATCGAGCTAGGATTCGGATCGGCGCCCAAAAAAGGAGCCGTCTCTGCGCATGTGACGCTGGCCGACGCTAGAAAGCTTGCAGCCGCGGCACGGGAAATGATTGCGAAGGGCATCAACCCGAAGGATGCGAAAAAGCCCGCGGCCGGCGCCACATTCGGCGAGTGCGCTGAACGCTTCATTGAGAACAAGGCGCCTGGCTGGCGCAACGAGAAGCACGGGGCTCAATGGCGAATGACACTGCTAGGTGTGAAGCCTGATCGCAAGGCGGCAGAGCGGGATTACTGCGCTAGGATCCGCCCGATACACGTCGACAAGATCACCACCGATGACGTGTTGGATGTGCTGCGGCCTATTTGGCAGAGCAAGCCGGAAACCGCGTCGCGCCTCCGCGGCCGGATCGAGGCCGTGTTGGATGCTGCCAAGGTTGCTGGACATCGCAGCGGCGAGAATCCGGCGCGATGGCGCGGACACTTGGAGCACAGTCTGTCAAAGCGCCAGCATCTGACGCGTGGCCATCATGCGGCAATGACCTATAACGACGTCCCGCCCTTCCTGATCGACCTGCGGGCTCGCGAGGCTGTCTCTGCGAGCGCTCTCGAATTTCTGATCCTCACCGCGGCGCGCACCGGGGAAGCGATCGGCGCACGGTGGACTGAGTTCGATCTCGATCGCGGCGTGTGGACTGTGCCGCCGCAGCGGATGAAGGCCGGTCGCGAACACCGGGTGCCGCTGGCGGCGAGGGCACTGGAGATCGTGCGGAAGATGCACGAGGTGCGAATCGGAGAGTACGTGTTCCCCGGTCAGGGCGAGAATAAGCCGCTGTCGACGATGGCTCTCGACATGGTGCTCCGGCGCATGAAGATCGAGAATGCGACGGTGCACGGCTTCCGCAGTTCGTTCAGAGATTGGGCCGGCGAGTGCACCAGCTTCCCGCGCGAGCTTGCCGAAACCGCTTTGGCGCACGTCATCGGCGATAAGGCCGAGCAGGCTTACCGGCGCGGTGACGCATTGGAGAAGCGGCGCGTGCTGATGGAAAGCTGGGCCTCGTACTGCCAGAACACGACAAACGTCGTGCAACTCCGGAGTGCGCAGCAATGAAGGGATCGAGGGCGGCGGCGCCGGCCTGCGACAAGACGGTCGGCACGTCGCGCGGCTTGTTCGGAAGGAACTGCCTGATGGCAGTCCACTCAAGGTCCGTTAGTTCTTATCTCATGATTCGAGGCCCTGGTTCGGGGGCTTGAATCATGCCTATCTCGGTGTTCGCAACGCACTCGACAGGCAACCGAACCCGAGGGCACAATCGCTCATGACGATGGCCTCTCCCCAGATTGCCGTTGTGTTGACGATGATCCAGCCGTGCTCAAGTCTTTGAGCAGACTACTGCGGTCTCGGAGCTTCCATGTTCATACATATGGATCGGGGCAGGAATTTCTCGCTTCATTAGCCAACGGTCTTCCGGGATGCCTGATTGTCGATTTCCAGATGCCCGAGATGAACGGTTTGGAGCTTCAACAGCATCTGCTCAGCAACGGCATAAAAATTCCGACGATCTTCATCACTGCGCATGGCGACGCTGTGTGCTTAAAGGATTCGGCGAAGGTGACCTTGTAGCCAGTCTCCGAAAACCTGTGCAGGACAGAGCGTTGTTCTCGGCTATCGACAGAGCGGTCGACGGCCCCGCTCAAATCTAGATGACAGGCACCTGAACATTGCCGCACCGCTCCACCGCCGCGCGAACGATTACGAGCGGATAAAGCGCAGCCTGGGCTTTTAACAGAATTGTCACAATCAGACGCGTTGATTTAGATCAAGACGGCCGATTTCCCCCCGTGTGCAGTTGCCTCATGCTCGCAGGAATGGTCCTTGACCAGCATCCCGCGATGATCACAGGGGGTGATACGTGACATGACGGCGCTCTTCTCTGCCTCCACTGCTAAGGCTGATGTCACGGTTGATGACTGCCCCTCGCAGCCTGACGGGATGATCTGGATACCCGGTGGCACATTCCGCATGGGTTCGGACAAGCATTATCCCGAAGAAGCCCCGGCGCATCGCGTCACCGTGGACGGCTTCTGGATGGACCGTCATCCCGTGACAAACCGGCAATTCAGGGAGTTTGTGAAGGCTACCGGCCACGTCACCGTCGCCGAGATTGCGCCCGATCCGAAGGACTATCCCGGAATGCTCCCGCACATGGTTTACGCGGGTTCGCTGATGTTCTCGCCGCCCAACCATCCGGTCAGTCTCCGGGACTTCAGCCAGTGGTGGACCTTCGCCAAGGGCGCGCAATGGCGGCATCCCTATGGACCCGGAAGCAACATCCGTGGGCTGGACGATCATCCCGTCGTGCATGTGGCCTTCCGCGATGCGCTCGCCTACACGACATGGGCGGGCAATGACCTGCCGACCGAAGCGGAATGGGAATTTGCGGCACGCGGCGGGCTCGACGCTACCGAATTTGCCTGGGGCGATGAATTCACGCCGGCCGGCCGCCACATGGCAAATACCTGGCAGGGCGAATTCCCCCGCCAGAACGCCAACGCGGACGGCTTCGAGCGCACCTCGCCGGTCAGCGCATTCCCGCCAAACGGGTACGGCCTGTACGACATGATCGGCAACGTCTGGGAATGGACGGACGACTGGTATTCGCCAAAGCATCAGGCGGATGCGCCGAAGGCTTGCTGCATTCCAGCAAACCCGCGTGGCGGCCGCGAAGCCGACAGCTATGACCCCCGAACGACCAACGTGAAGATTCCACGGAAGGTCATCAAAGGCGGCTCGCATTTGTGCGCGCCGAACTACTGCCGACGCTACCGGCCGGCAGCGCGCCATGCGGAGCCGGTCGATACTTCCACCAGTCACCTTGGCTTTCGATGCATCAAGCGGGGAGTCCCCGATGCATCATAAAAAGGGAGAGCGTAGCCATGTTGAGTACCATCTTGCCTGACAAGCCGCCCTTTATTGCAACACCGCCACGCAAGACGCCTGGCTTGCGGTCCTGCGCCGCGTTGCTCGGCGCGACGACGCTGGTGTCGCTGTCGCTGTCCGGACCGGCCACCACACCGGCGGTAGCGCAAACACCGCAGAAACCAAACATTCTCTTCATTATGGGCGACGACATCGGCTGGATGCAGCCGCGCATCTACCATCAAGGGCTGATGGTCGGCGAGACGCCCAACATCGACCGCATCGGACAAGAGGGCGCCAAGTTCATGCACTACTACGCCGAGCAGAGCTGCACGGCCGGGCGCAACGCCTTCTTCACCGGCATGAACCCGCTGCGCACGGGGATGATCCCGCCTCAGCTGCCCGGCAGCCCAACCTACCTGCTGCCCGGGACGCCCTCGATCGCATGGTTCTTGCGCGACCTCGGCTACAACACCGGCGAGTTCGGCAAAAATCACCTGGGTGACCACACCGACGCGTTGCCGACCGCCCACGGCTTCCACGAGTTCTGGGGCTATCTGTACCACCTCGATGCGATGCAGGGCGTGAGCTTCTTGGACATTAACAAGACCCCGACCCAGCAGACCGTCGCCCCACCCTGTAGGAACACACCGATCCCGGGTATTGCGGAAGTGCCAGGCGCGGTGGATCCGAAGATGGTAACGAAGACAAAGACCTGCCTGACGCCGCCCCGTCCGGTTCTCTGGTGCAAGTCCTCCGACGGAACGGCGAAGAACCAGACCTGCCAGGACCAGGGCCCGCTGACCCTTGAGCGTTCGAAGGGGGTGGACGAGGAAATTTCGGCCAAGGTCATCGACTTCCTCGACCGCAACGATCCCAAGAAAACCAACAAGCCGTTCTTCGTCTGGTACAACCCGGCGCGCATGCACGTCACGACCGTTCTGAACGACAAGTACATGGCCATGGTCGGCGAACCCGGCGGCAAGGACTGGGGCGTCAACGAAGCCGGCATGAAGCAGATGGATGACAATATCGGCTACGTGCTGCAGAAGCTGCAGGAGATGGGCCAGCTCGACAACACCATCGTGGTCTTCACCACCGACAACGGCGCCGAGACCTTCACCTTCCCCGACGGCGGCGTCACGCCGTTCAAGGGCTCGAAGATGACCACCTGGGAAGGCGGCATGCGTGCGCCGTGCGTTATCCGCTGGCCGGGCGTCATCAAGCCGGGCACGGTGAAGGACGAGATCTTCGCCTCGCTCGACTGGCTGCCCACGTTCGTCGACATCGCCGGTGGCCCCAAGGGCGACGGCCTCAAGGCGCAGATCGAGGCCGGCAGCTACCCGGGCATCGTCAAGACCACGCTCGACGGCTTCAATCAGCGCGACTACCTGGAGGGAAAGACCGAGAAGTCCGCGCGCGACGTCTTCTTCTACTATTCCAGCGCCCATCCTTCGGCGGTGCGCTACAAGAATTGGAAGATGTATTTCGCGATCGCGCCCGAGAACGCGACGGGTTTCGTGAACCCGGGAGTCCAGACCCAGTTCGTGGCCGGCATGGTAAACCTGAAGCGGGATCCATTCGAGATGTCGTGGGGCGATGAGAAAAAGGCTGCTTTCTGGTTCAGCGGCGCGCTCGCCGGACCGGCCACGGCTTATATATACGACTGGAACCTGCTGCCCATCGGCCAGGCGCTCTGGCTCGCGGAGCTGGAGACCTACAAGACGTTCCCGCCGATGCAGGATCCGGCGAGCTACAACTTGGATCAGGTCATGAATCAGCTCAAGAAGGGTCAGGGCCACCCGAGTCAATAGCCGACCGCGCGTAACACGACCACGCGGCGCCCCTACGGGGGCGCCCGCACACGACAGATGAAGCGAATGCGCATCCGTTGCAATCGTTGGCCAGATACGGCCAACCGCACCCATGCGTTTGGGTGGTGCTCTTGACCATGAAGAACCGATGACCATGAAGAATCGAACTGGCTGCATAATCATCGCCCTCCTGCTATGCGGGGCGGCACCGGCGCTGGCCCAGACCACACCTTCGACGCTGCAGCACGAGCTGCTCAAGACAAATCGCGGCTCTGTTACCTTGGCACGCGCTCAGACCGCCAAGCAGCAATGCACGAACACCTGTCGTGCACGTTATCGCGACTGTCGTCGTCTGAACCAATTGCCGTCGTTCGAGTGTCGGGGTGTCTACCAGGACTGCACCCGATACACTTGTACTGGTCTAGGACCAGGATGAGTACCTATTTCCGCCGTAAGCGGCAACGCCAGCCCGACCTCTCCATCACTCCAAAACTGCTGACCGCGTCGACGATCTGGCCGAATGATGCTGCGCTGCATGAGTCCGGATGTGGCCCTTTTCGGACGTGCCGGACCTGAAGGCGATGTCCGGTTTGAGTCTGCAACCCGAGCGCCAGCCAACGCATCGGCGGTCCCTCTCGGCCTCGGAAGAGGGCGTTCAAGCGCGTCCTCTCAATAGGGCGGTGCGGTCCATTGCTGCCAGGAGCGTTGGCCGGACCGCCGTGACCGCGCCGGGGGTGGTTGGTGGCGTGCCCGCTTGATCGCCCGCGCTGCATCGGCGGGGTCATCGAAGAGGCCCACGTGACGGCGCTTTGATCCGATCGTGATCTTGGCGGCCCACTTGTTGCGTTGCCCGTTCCAAGAGACGCCACGAAATCCCGATTTCTCGGGCCTCCTCAACGATTGCCCGGTCATCCGCCCGGTGTATTCGAGGAATCGCAGGGCCAATTGCTGGAAAGGCCGCGTCGCCATCCTTTGGTCCCCTTGCGCCCCTTGTCGGATTCACCGTCCGCCACATGTGGGCCCGGCGCTGCCGGATTCTCAAAGGTTTGGCGATCATGCCAAGACGCATGCCCCAGCCGCTGCCCTTATCATCGCCATCGTCTTCTCCTGAGTGTTGGTCGGTGTCGTTGCTTGATGGTGGAGGGTTCGTGACCCGGACAGACCAGACCATTCCACGCGGTGAAGCGTGGTTGGCGGTCGTCCGGGGGTCTCTTGCTCGACGGAGCCTGGGACGCTTACCGGAGGCGCTGGCTGCGGATTGCGCCAGCTACCGAAGGACTTGTTCGCTCAATCCGAGCGTGATCAGGGGCACCCTTCTTTCGACCAGACCCCGTACGGCGCTGTGATCCACTCCCATCCATCGCGCCATTGTCCACGCACCCCGGACCGGTTTCCGCATGAGGGTGCATGCTCGCCTTTGCGCGGCCGGTTGACTGGGAGGGGGTGCGAGGAAAGTCCGCGCAGCTTCACAGGCAACCGAACGCGATGGTTCGATCGAGCCCGATGACGATTTTGCTGTTGCGGAGGAGACGGACGTTGACAGAGAGCCGGATGATTCCTAACTGTCTGTCGTGTCCGATACTCAGCCTGCGAAGCTTCATCGGGCAGTCTAATACCCGGTGCCGCCTGCAAAGCAGCATCGAGAACTAGGAAACCGCGTCGGCAGCCTGTGAAACTGCCGGCGCGGTTTTCATTTGGGGCAAGCAATCGATCGCCGCAAGCCCCACAGCCTCACTCTGCACAGAGTTGCGCTTGTTCCGCGTGAGAAAAACTTGGTTACCCATCGCGGAAAAATTATCCTGCTACGTGCCATTAGAGCAGGTGTCGCAGAAGTGCCCATTTTATGCGGGTTATTGCAATTAGCGGTTTCCACGCGCCGCAGATATCTTCGCTTGTTACCCGTGAGAGACAATCATGAAGTTTATTTTTGGTCCGCGAATGTGCAGACGTGCAAAGCAAGTTGTTACCGCGTTGCCACCGCAACGATGACGCGATACACACATGCATGCCGATTGACTGCGGGTTCTCCTCTCGCGGTCTTTTGGTTCGGTGACGGTGTTGTGATGTGACGCCTTCTTCGCTCCGGCTCCGAAAGATCGGCCCGCCAGCCCTGTCGCGGGCCGGTTTTCGTTTCAGGCGCGGATCATATTCGCGACGGCGGCGTTTCAGGCGCGAGAATCGTCGGGCGCGGCACGCTTTTGTGCAAATGAGACCAGACCGTCAAACCCTTCGGCCATTTGCCTGTTCGTCAATTCGCGGTCGAAGAGCCCGTGCGCTTCAAACAGACCCAATCCCCAACAGATCACCTGTTCGATGCGGTGCAGGCAGACCGGCGCGAAGGCGCTTACTTCGGGATCGAAGGGCGATAGAGAGCCGTGGGCAAGGCGCGACCGCATCACGTAAGCTTCCGCCAGCTCGCTTTCCACTTCTTCAAACGACTTGGTGTCGGCTGGGGCATACCGGATCGCCGCACCACGCTGGCTGACCGTCTTTTTGATGCCTTCATGCTCCGAGGTTAGCACCAGCCGTTCGAGCGCCGTTACCGCCTTGATGATTTGCGCGGCAGGGGACTCCTCGCGAACCGCATCACCGAACCACGCAGCTGAGTCCAACAAGCGTGATCCAAGCGTCCGCTTGATCGCTGGGTTGACGACCGTTTCCAGCGCTTTGTTGACGGCGCGAAGTAGGACCGCCATATCCTCGCCTTCGAGAAACTTTACCCAATCATCCCCGAAACCCACCGCCGAAGTCGATGCGCTGGAGCATGAGATATAGAGGCCGTTTTTTTGATCGAGTGACATATGCGCCCGGCGGTCAGTTTCGAGGCGCGGTCCACCGATATCCATTCGGCGCGTGTGATACGACCCGAACAGAATATGCACGAGGTTGACCGCCCCGGTCACCGCCATCCGGGCACGCTCAAGCGAGGTGCCGCCGTCACAATTCAGTATGCTGACCTCGCCGACCCAGGTGAAGCCGTCATAGTAATGCCTCGCGCTGGCAAGCAATCGCTCGTTCGACTCCTTTTTCGAATCCTTGTCGCCGCGCCGTGCGAGGTCTTCGTAATGGGGAGCCATCAGTTCGTTGAAGCGTTCGAGCGTGTAGAACGTAACAGGGCCGATAGCGAAGCTGGGAGGCTCCTTGGTGCGCATCAGTCGGCAGGGGAAATAATGTGTTCGGTTCATCCGGGCTTTTTTGGCCTCTTTAACTGCCGAAGAGAGAGCACGTTCCGCCTGCTGTTCATCGAGCGGTCGACGCTCGACCGCAAAGCGCTGGACCAGGATCTTGCCGAGCGCGTTGTGCACCGGCGCGATTTCGATGGTGCCCATGGCGTCGCTGAATTTTATCGCCTGTTCGGCCAGCCGCCAAACCCGCAGATCGGCCGCGCGCCCGCACATCAGCGATCCCTTACCATCCGGACGAGGTAGGTCGCCCCACATGTCCTGTTTCGGAAGGTCCCGCAAACTGACCGCAGCCGAGAACGCCTTTTGAATCCGCTCGCATTCGGCGAACACAAACTCGATATCGGTCACCCATCCGGCATTTCGATTCGTTGCCATGAGACAATTAGATACGAAAAACACGCTCTTAGGGCAATTTCGCAAAGCGGACGTCAGTCTCGCCACTGGTTGATCCGTCCACCGGCGATGATGCGATCGTTGATACGCATGACGATCACGTCGCCTGCTGCCGCGCGAGCCAATCGGGCTTGCGATCGCCCGCGGCCAGGCGCGGCTTTGGTCTAAAGGCCGGCGGGAGGTCCCGCAACCACTGCTCAAGATCAGCGCGCAGGATACGAACGTGGCGGCCGCATTTTTTTGCTGGTAGCTCGCCGGCCTGCATGGCGCGATACAGGTAGGTCCGACCGACGTTCGCGGCCGCGCAGGCTTCGCGGATTGAAAGCGCGAGGGGCTGTTGCTGTGGTGAATCGTCCATGTGATGCATCGCTCCGCCCGGCCGAAACCGGGATTGCTCGTGATGGCAGCGCACTTCTGGACGACGTCCGAATAACCGGAAACAGTGGCGGACAGCAAGAGCTATCTCGCGGACGGTGGCGGACGGCAAGAGGCCGTTCCTGCTACTTCAACGTGGACGGCTTCAATGGTTCCGTTATCGTCGGGCGATGTCAGATGAGCAAGACGATCTACGCGCCGAGCTTTACGGCAAATACCTAGCAGCGTTGCCGCAGGTGCCCGTTGAGGGAAGAATGATGCCCTACGAGTGGGGGCGGTTGCCGAAGTCGCTGCCCTTCCCGTGGGTGATTTACGGCCAGATGTTCACGGAATACGCGATCGAGATCGCGAACGCGGTGAACAACTTAACCAACCATCTCGCTCGAATTCGAGCGTGGGACTTGGTAATGCCGTCGCTGAATGATGATGATCGGATGGAGGCATTGCTTGAATTCATCCAGCCAATCGCCACCGATGCGCTCTCCTTGCCTTACGCCATTCGATCCCGGTTTATTTTTGCCATTGCGCATCTCTCCCACCAGGCCAATCAGGCGTTGCCCAATTTCCACTGGAGTGACGACTTGCCGGAGGATGAGAAAATCGGCTTCAAGGAGGCGAAGAGGTGCGGGCAGCATTGGTTGGCTTACCCTGGCTGCAAGGACGCTTTTGAGAAGATATTCAAGGGTGACTTCGAGGCCGAGACGCTCGATTTTCGTCACAGCCACAACCATCGCTTCGCGCCCCACGTCATGATGGGGCTCTCCCAGTTCATCACCCGGAAGAAGGATGCCGAGGGCAACTTGCAGTATGTCATGGGCTACACGCAGCCCCTTGAGCTGAAGCGCATCGCGGACGCCATCGTTCCGCAGTGCCACCATTGTTATGATGCTTTCGAAGCGTTTCAGGCGCTGGTAGCAGAGCATGAGACAGCCATCATGAAGATACTGCGCAGCTCGTGATTCAGGGCAACATCTGTGCTCACGCCGTCGCGCTCGTGTCTATCCCGGCGCCCGCTGGGTTGGCTTGAGGAGTCAACTCCGCCCCGAGGTTGACCTCGTCGAAGAGGCGTTTGACAAGAGATCCGAGCCGTCCGGAGTGGGGGTCATTCACGATGTTCCGGCACGCTTCCACAAAATGATCCGCGGCCGATCCAAAGTGAGCGATGTATGATTCTCGCTGAAGTCGTATCTCCAGCATGCGTCGCACGAAAACCGCGAAATCATCGACCGCCAAGCCTTTGATCGTTGACTCGAAATCCTCAACGGTCGCGTTCTTCATTACAACCTCTTGCAAGGTGCCCCATCCACTGTGCTTGATGATGTGTATGCAGGCATCGAACACCGTAGTTTTAGCTTGGGTACGAGTTTTGATCGCCGAGATCGCGTTTATGATGTCTGGGTGGACTGGTCTGCGGTAAGGGGCGTCATGGTCGATTTCTGGCTGTCCCGCGAGGAAAGCAGCTATCCAGGTTTGCACGATTTTCTGCCCGATCGCACCACCGCCGGCCAGTTGGGTGAGAGCCTTGTCCAAATCGGTGACGGTGTAGGCGTGGAGCAGGTGTGCAACGGATACCAGCTTTTCAGCCTGTGCGACCAAATCAGCTTCCTCCGCGCGATGGTCCCAGTAAAGACGGTCTAGCAACTTATTAGCTTTGTGGTGGGCTTCCATCTTGTCGGTTTCAGCGACGTAGTGATCGATAATCGCGGTCACCTTGCTTGCGTCGAATTGGCCTGATTCCAGAAATTGCACCACCAACGTTTCGAACTCGTCGCAGCGGGTGATATTCAACTCCCGGAGCAAGAGCCGCCACCGTGCTCTACGGTTGTCCTCGGCAGTAGGCTTCTTGTCCTTGTTCGGTATGAGGTCAGCGATGTCGCTCGCGGAGCCAATGGCCAAGACAAACTGAAAGTCAGGGCCGTCATCGATGCCCTTGTAGTTGATCGCGGTGAGCAATACGATCGACGGCACAACGCGCACGAGTATTGCATCCGCGAGATTGCGCTCACCCAGTATCCGGTTCACGGACCGGATCACGCGTTGAACGACGCGAATGTTGGTCAGCCCGCAGGTGCCCGCAGCCTTCTTTATCTGGGCAGAGTAAGGGGATGGCGCGATCTTAATTGCAATTTCGAAAGCCTCTTCAGGAGTTGTGAGCAGACGGATCTCCTGATCAATCACTTTTTCCCGCAGGGTGTCCCAGACTGGTCTTTGCGCAAGCTGATCACTGTTCAAGATCAGTACGAATCGTGAGCCGTATTGCTGGCTGTACTGGTCGATGAAACCCATGACCTCATCGACACTGAGCTTTTCGTGCTTGCGCTCGATGTCGTCGATCACGATCATCTTTTCGCGCAGCATGGCGGGAGCCAACAATAGGCTCAAATCGGAAAGGGCCCCGAATCCCTTGTGAAACGATTCCAGAACCTTGATGCCAGAGTTCATCGTTCGCTTGGCGCCATCCCATAAACCTGGATGAGATTCAGCAACAGGGACCACGGACTCGATGAGCTTCCTCTTCAATTGGTCGATGTCGGACAGCCCAAACAGAGACACATACAGTGCGCCCTTCGTCGTTTCGTCGGTGGAGGCGGCCTGGACCTCGCGCCACAGATGACTTTTGCCCGTACCCCATTTTCCAGATAGCGCGATGACCTTGTTGTCCGGATCGGCGAGTAGCTGGATCAGATGATCCTTTGTTTCTTGCAGTGACATCGCTGGTACCTGTCTCTTGCCCAAGGTAGGTGGCCGCATGGCGCACCGATTCGGTCGATTCTAATTTGCGTAACCGGCCAATCTTGGGGGACGGTAAACGAGCCGACAGCGCGTCTCGAATTGACCGTCCACCTTGGCGCAACCGGGCAGCCGCTAGGGCACGGCTTGGATGACGAATAAATCTGTAGCAAATTCAATGCGATGGCGGGGTGAGCTGGCGGAAGGGGTGGGATTCGAACCCACGGTACCCTTGCGGGCACGCCGGTTTTCAAGACCGGTGCCTTAAACCACTCGGCCACCCTTCCAAACCTTGAAATAGTTAGGCTTTTTGTCGGCGTCGGCAGCACAGATCTTGAACTGTGCTACCAGCTTGCTACCAACGGTCGTCGCTTTCTATGCAGCAAGTGCTCAAACGTCAACGCGCTGTACCCCGCGCGCGTACAGGGGGGGTGGGCTAATCTTCCTTCTTTGGGCGCTCCAGGTCCAGCCGCTCGATGCGCTCATCGATCAGCCGGTTCAGCTTCTCATCCTTCCGTGTATCCCTCCTGTAGAGGCTACCATGCAGGCCAAAGGCAACGAGGGGCAGGACAACAGCAAGGACCAGGAGATAGTAGAACCAGTCCATCTCGGGCAGCTTCTCTGCACGGCCAATTGGGAGAGAGTAGGCCAATCTGCGGTGAATTTTCACGGCTTTCCGATGTCGAGCTCAAGATAGCTTTGATGAAGGCTGACCGGCGTTTTCATGCCGTCAAAGAGCACGCGAACAGCTAATTTGCTTGCCTTGCCCGCGCCCACGACCGATCCGGTCGTATAGAGGGCTCTCTTCATTCGACTAGCGCCGAGTTCGCTCAGGTGGACCCGATCGCCGATTTGAAAAATTGGCTGTTCGGTTGGCAAATGATTGAAGCCGCGCAATTGAAAAACCTCGATCCGGAATTCCCTCTCCATCTTGTTTGGTGAGGTGGGCGGGACCGTCGCTCCGTGGCCCGGAGCGGCGATCCCTTATCGCGCGATGGTCGGGGTGTGGTGTGGATGTCGGCCAATCCGCACGACTAGGGATACAGTAAATCTGCAAATGCTCGTGGCAATTGCCATTCTGAACTAGCCCCAACCAGCGGCGCGATAGTCTGGCCCGTGGCGCAAAGGTGGTAGCGCGCTGCAGCAACCGCGAATCCTGATGGATGAAATTGGAAAGAGTCGTAACGTCATGGCCGGAGGTTGGCCGCTTCAGCCTCCGGTGTCGCCGTTAGCCCCAGCTCACCCCCTGAGCTGGGGCTCGCCGCATCACTGCTTCTCGAATTTTCTCCTCGAATATTCGGATCGTATCCAGGCTCGTTGGGATCGGTGATCGCAATTTCAATTGGGAACTATCCGCCCCCCGAATGATTAACCGAGTTAATCTTGGAGACTCGAGAATGTCGGATGAAGACATCGCTCTGCAGGCCGTAAGCGCCGCCCAGGAAATTCTTGAAGAGTATCTCGAACCTCGGCCGCGCACCAATGAACGGCTGATCCTTGACCGACTGGTTGAGGTACTTGAACAGCCCAGTCTTATCGTTGCAGTAAATCGGATGCAGCACGGCTATCGCTGAGCGTGCAGTCTGTGAGTGAGTTGGGCTGCGCGAGCGCTAGCCAATCTCTGGCCAACGCAAGCCATGCGATGCGATCGTCGGCATGCCGCGCTTCCGAAGCGCGCCTTTCACAATGCGCGGCCAACTCGTGTAAACGAGCCAGATCGTCGCGTAGAACGGGGCCAGCGTAGCGCGGCATCATGGTACGCGCTCTGGATTGGATCGGGATACCTGCGCAACGAGGGATTCCGTCAGCGTTTGCTTGACGTATTCGGCCTGCTCCTTCGTTAGCTTCTCGGCGAATGGGCCGTCTTTTTTGAGTTGCGCTGGCCCCTTGAGTTCCCGATCATAAACCATCCAGTCAGCGCTTCCCCTCCGAACCAGGAACCTGGCTTGTTGATGTGCTGTGTAATGCAACGATACCTCCCAAATGGCGGTCCGCCGGTCCTAAGAATACACACCAGGTGACCGCTTATTCCCGAACCGGGACACTGAAATTCCCGGCAGCCAATCATTTGCACAGTTCATGCCACTCCAATGCGGTTAGCTTGACCACCCCAGTCACAATCTTGGCGGTTGGAAAGTCGGGTTAAACGACGTCTTGCGCAAGAAACAGCCCCGTGCGCCAGTTGTCGCAGATTGTGACCCGCACCAGGGAGCGCATTAAACGCGCGAAACCGGCGCAGCGCACATCGCTGCGCGCCGGGTCAAGTCGATGCTGCGCCCTAGCGCGCGCAAGGTGTTCGGGAACTGAGCGACCTGTCGGTCGGAATAACCCATAGGCGAAGATCAGCCAACGCGGTATTCATGTTTCAGACGGAAACATGAGGGGCCGACACATCCATCTTCAATGGGTGTGGATGGCGTCGTAGACGTGGGCGCTAAAGATAGCCGCGCTCAAAAGCAGCAGCCCGATGACTGTGGCTTCGATCATGACACTTCCCCTTATCTTTTGCCGACGGTTTACAGACCAAATGTTTCAGGCCGGTTTCGCGGGCCGGTCAAAATGGTTTCACGGGAAGACCTGATGTCTGGGAATAGGCTGGGTGCTGCGGCCGACTGCGCGCCGTGGGGATGGACAGAATGTGCCCAAGTGCAGCCGAAATGGCCGGCATGCTGGCGAACGCCATTCTGCCGGCGTCACCGAACCCGGGCTGCGGCTCATTGCGACATGCACGCAACGGCGTTGACCGCGCGCGCCTAGCTTGGCCATCATGATGTTTATGAAGCGAGTCCTCTTCCTTTGCACCGGCAACTACTATCGCAGTCGATACGCCGAGGAGCTGTTCAATCACCTTGCGAGTGGCGAACGCCTGGCGTGGCGCGCATTTTCCAGAGGCGCGGCCGAACGCGGATCGCCCGACAATGTCGGGCCGATATCAGGCTTTGCCGACGAGCGTCTCCGCGCAACGGGCATCATACCGGCGGGCGCGGCGCGCTATCCGCAGCCATGTTCACTGGCTGACTTTGGCGATGCGGACCTGGTGATCGCGCTCAAGGAGGCGGAGCATCGTCCGCTCATTGAGCGCCGGTTCCCCGAGGCTGCCGGCAGGGTGACCTATTGGCATGTCGACGATATCGACTTTGCGCTTCCCCTCGGTTGCGCTGGCCATGATCGATGACCGCGTCCGCGAACTGGTTTCAGCCCTCAGGTAATCGGTTTCCGTTTCAGGAAGATCGCCAGCGCATACTCCGCGGGGGCCGCCAGCGTACCGCTGAGACGTTCGAGCTCGTCGATGGCGACGATCGCAAGGCGGCCTTCGGTGACGGTCAACCTCTCGGCGGGCACGTCCCGCGCGAGAAACACCTCACCGCGAAGGCTGCGGTCTGGCGTTGAATAATCCGGTCCGGAATACCGGCCGATGAGCTCAAAACGCTCGAGCCGATCTCCTCGTGGACTTCGCGTACCACGCATTCCAGGAAGGTCTCGGTGCCTTCCCGGCGTCCGCCGAAAAGGCTGATCTTTCCCGGATCGGAGATGTAGGGAAGGTCGTCGCGCCGCTGCATCAGAAGGCGGCCATCCGTGCTGATGAGGAGGGCGGATGTTCCCTCTCTTACTCCTCCGCCCGCGGCGTCCAATGGGTCAGCCGAAAGCGAAGGCCAGCAGGCTCGAGCACAGCAGCACAAGGCTTGCTGCGGTCAGGGTCAGAAACCCGTCGGAGACCAAATCGTGATTACGCATGATACACCTGCCTTGATGTGATGCTCATCCGAATTGATTAAAGCTTTCCGAACATTCGCTCCAGGAAAGGGTGACGCGTCTTTCCGCCGTCCAACGGACCGTCAGGCCCGGTACCGATAGCCTTCCACGGCATGCGCCAAGAAGATCACCGCACTCACCAAGCCCATCACCGCTGTAACCGTCTCGATCATCGCAAACTTCCTTTGCGCCCCACGCCCGGGAGAAAACGATTGCAGCCTTGCACAGTCAAAAAGATTCAATTGTTGGAATCGAAGATGCGCCCCAACTGATGATTTGCTGCAACAGTGTGTCTGATCGCGGGACAGGCGAGGGCGCTTTGGACGGCGCAGGCTCCGTAGAACAACTGAGGAGGCGCAACAGGCAATTTACCAAGGTGCCATAGCCTCGCGGCTCACCGCATTTCCGCCGTGTTCCGGTTGCGATATTGTCGAGCGCTGGTGCGGAGGTGGGCCGCATCGTGACGAAAACGATCCCGACGCCTCGGAGTAGGCGAGGGTCCGGCAGAATGGTACTTGGGGCAGATGGGGACTAGACGGCCAGATTCGATGATCCGGACGGCGCGCGGCGCCGTTGCGGTGGCGACGTGCCTCGTCCTCGCCAATTGCGCCTCCTCGAACCAGTTCGCGAGCCGCGTCGATCCCAAATACGGCGTGTCGTCGAGCCCGCGCGTCGTCGCGCTCGGCGATCCCGTGCCGAAGGGTGGCGGCACCTACCGCGTGGGCAAGCCCTATGTCGTGGCCGGCCGCACCTATGTGCCGGAGGAGAACGAGAACTACCGCGCCGAGGGCATGGCGTCCTGGTATGGCGACGATTTCCATGGCCGCCTGACCGCCAATGGCGAGGTGTTCGACATGGGCTCGCTCACAGCCGCCCATCCGACCTTGCCGATGCCGAGCTACGCGCGCGTCACCAATCTGAGCAACGGCAAATCGCTCGTCGTTCGCGTCAATGACCGCGGGCCGTACCACGGCAACCGCCTCATAGACGTCTCGAACAAAGCCGCCGAACTACTTGAATTCAAAGGCAATGGCGTCGCCCTCGTCCGCGTCGAATATGTCGGCCGGGCGCCGCTCGAAGGGTCCGACGACCGCCAGCTGATGGCGACCTTGCGGACCGGTACGCCGGCGCCGTCACCGTCCATGGTGCGGGTCGCCTCGGCCCGGCCGTTCGTGCCGGAAATGACCTCCGCGGCAGGCCGTATCCGCGGCGATGTCCCGGTGCCAGAGGGACGGCCGTACAGCCTCGGCAACACCCAGGCCGACTATGCCTCGGTGAACGCCACCTCCGAAATGTCGGCCTCGAGCCGGTCGCATCGCCGCGCCCTGAACAATCCGCGCGAGGTCTCCTACGAGGGTGACGCGCGCTATGCCGCGACCCCAAGCCCGGCGGCAGCCTATGTGCCGATCGACGCGCGCGGACCGGCCGAAGTCCTGAGCGGACGCGGGCTCTACTGAATCAAGCTCTTGTGAATCGAGCTTTTGGCCTGATCATTTCAGAAACGCGATCAGCGCCGAATTGACCTCGTCAGGGCGCTCCTGCTGGATCCAGTGGCCGGCGCCCTCGATGATCAGCTTCTGCCGCAGGTTCGGCAGCACGCGCTCCATGTCGGCAACCCGCTTGGCGCCGATCAGCCCGGTAATCACCGAATCATTCGAGCCGGCGATGAACAGCGACGGCTGATGGATCTGCGCATCCTGCCAGGGCGCGGTCAGCTCCCAGTTGCGGTCGAGATTGCGGTACCAGTTGAGGCCACCGCGGAAGCCGGACTGCCGGTAGGCCTCGGCGAACTCGGCGATGTCGGCCTCGGTCAGCCAGGCCGGCAGCGGCATTCCGGTCGGCAGCTTGCCGAGAAAGCCCTTGGCCTCATCGACGAACATCGAGCTCGGATCGGAGACACCGCGCCCCAGCACCAGCCGCATGGTGTGGGCGATGTCGCGCTCGAACTCGGCCTCCGCCACGCCGGGCGGCTGGAAATACTGCCAATAGAAATTGGTGACGCCGCTCTCGCGCAGCGTCTCGAGCGGACGACCACGCCCGCGGAACGGCGGCGGCACGCTGAGGCCGGCGACCTTGGTGAAGATATCCGGCCGGAACAGGGCCGCGTGCCAGGCCACCGGCGCACCCCAGTCGTGGCCGACGATCATCGCGTGCTTCTCGCCGAGCGCGGCCACCAGCGCGACCATGTCGCCGACGGTATCGAAGATCGCGTAGGCGCCAATGTCAGCCGGTGCACTGGTGCGGCCGAAGCCGCGCATGTCAGGGGCTGCGACCCGAAAGCCGGCCGCGGCGAGCGCTGCGATCTGGTGCCGCCATGAGTAGGACAGTTCCGGCCAGCCATGACAGAGCACGACCAGCGGGCCTTGCCCGGCCTCGCGCACGAACATGTCGATGCCGTTGGCGGAGATGGTGCGGGAGGGTGACATCGCGTTTCCGCCTTGTTTGCCGGTTCTGGTGTCGTGAGCTGGTTCGAAGGATATGGGTGTTCGGTACAGCCGGCAATCCGACCGGCGGTGCACAAGCGCAGAAACCTCAGTTGTTTGCGATACTTCCACCTGTTAGAACGCAGCCTTTCAGGACATCGCCGATGGCAACCCTAACCGCAGTTCCCAGCACGTCCCTAGCTCGCGCCGGGCGCGGCTGGCGTGGGCTGGTCGCGGCTCTGGTTGCGCTGGCGATCGGCTGCGGCGGGGTCGTCTACGCCGCCAACAACAGCGTCCAGGGCGCCAAGAAGGACGAGGGCGGGTTCGACGGCGATGCGCCGACCGCGATCCTGGTCGAGGCCTCCTCGGGCAGCGTGCTGTTCGAGAAGAACGCCGACGAGCTGCGCGCGCCCTCCAGCATGATGAAGCTGATGACGGCCGAGGTGGTGTTCGACGCCATCAGGAAAGGCGACATCAAGCTCACTGACGAGTACCGGATCAGCGAAAATGCCTGGCGGCGGGGTGGCGCGCCGTCGGGGACCTCGACGATGTTCGCGGCAATCAACAGCAAGGTCTCGGTCGACGATCTCCTGCACGGCGCGATCATCCCGAGCGGCAACGACGCCTGCATCGCGCTCGCCGAAGGCATCGCCGGCAACGAGCATACATTCGCGACCGACTTCATGACCAAGCGCGCCCGCGAGCTCGGCATGACGAAGTCGACCTTCGGCAATTCCAACGGGCTGCCCGATCCCGCCAACAAGATGACGGTGCGGGAACTCGCGCTGCTGGCGCGGCACATCATCCTGACCTACCCGGACAGGTACAAGCTGTTTGGCGAGAAGGAATTCGCCTGGAACAAGATCCGCCAGCAGAACCGCAATCCGCTGCTCAACGCCTTGCCCGGCGCCGACGGATTGAAGACCGGCTACACCAAGGAAGGCGGCTACGGCATGGTCGGCTCGGCCGTGCAGAACGACACAAGGCTGATCGTCGTGGTCAATGGTCTTGAGGATTCCGAAGACCGCGCGACCGAAGCCAAGAAGATGCTGGAATGGGGGTTCCGCAGCTTCGAGACCCGGGTCCTGATCGCGGCCAATCAGCCGGTCGGCTACGCCCGAGTGTTCGGCGGCGAGAGCCGCTCGGTCAAGCTCGTCAGCCCCGATCCGATCAAGGTGATGGTCTCGAAGAACGGCAACGACAAGCTGCTGGCGCGTGTCGTCTATAACGGCCCCGTGAAGGCGCCAGTCGCAGCCGGCCAGAAGATCGGCGTCGTCCGGGTCTGGCGCGGCGGCAATGTCGCGATGGAGACGCCGGTGTTCGCGGCGGAGGCCGTCGGCACCGGATCGACGATGCGCCGCGCGCTCGACGGCGCCCAGGAGCTCGTCATCGGCATGTTCCGCGCCGGCGTCGAGAAGCTCTGACATGACGGAAGCAGCAGCCGAACGGCCGAGCTTGCGCGGTCGCTTCATCACCTTTGAGGGCGGCGAGGGGTCGGGCAAATCCACCCAGATCCGCAAGCTCGCCGAACGCCTCGATGCCGCCAAGCTGCGCGCGATCGTGACTCGCGAGCCCGGTGGCTCGCCGGGAGCGGAGATCATCCGCCATCTCGTCCTGTCGGGGATGGGCAAGCTGCTCGGGCCGGACGCCGAGACGCTGCTGTTTGCCGCCGCCCGCGACGATCATGTCCGCACTGTGATCCTGCCGGCGCTCAATCAGGGCATCTGGGTATTGTGCGATCGCTTCTTCGATTCCACGCGCGCCTATCAGGGCCAGCTCGGGCAGGTGCTGCCCGGCCTCGTCAACGCCATGCAGCGCGTCACCATCGGCGATCTCAAGCCTGACCTGACCTTCATCCTCGACGTGCCGGTCGAGGTCGGGCTGCAACGCGCCGCCGCGCGCCGCGGCGATGCGACGGCCGATCGCTTCGAGGCCGAGGGAATCAAGTTCCATCAGGATTTGCGCGAGGCGTACCAAAGGATCGCGGCTGAAGACCCGCAGCGCTGCGTTCTGATCGATGCCACGGCCGACCCTGATACGGTCGCGGCCAGGATATGGGCCGCGCTGCGCGAACATTTGCGCGCGACGTTCACGGCGGACAGTCCCGCATGAGCGCGCGCAAGGTCGAACAGGAGATTGCGGCGCGGCATCCGCGCGAAACGCCCGATCTGTTCGGGCATCGCGAGGCGGAGACCGCCTTGCTCGATGCCTATCGCAGCGGACGAATTCCGCATGCCTGGCTGATCGGCGGCGCGCAAGGCATCGGCAAGGCGACGCTGGCCTATCGCATGGCGCGGTTCGTGCTTGCATTCCGCAATCCGAAGTCATCCCAGGTTCAGGCGGCGCCGACGTTGCGGGTCGATCCCGCCGATCCGGTGGCGCGCCAGATCACCGCCGGTGCGCATGGCGGGCTGCTGGTGCTGGAGCGGGGCCTCAATGACCGCGGCGTGATGCGAACCGTGATCACGGTCGACGAGACACGGGAGACGATCCCATTCTTCGGCTCGACCGCCGCAGTCGATGGCTGGCGTGTCTGCATCGTCGACACCGTCGACGAGCTCAATCCCAACGCCGCGAACGCGCTGCTGAAGATCCTCGAGGAGCCGCCGCAGCAGTCGCTGTTCCTCCTGGTCAGCCACGCGCCGTCCCGGGTGCTGCCGACCATCCTGTCCCGCTGCCGCAAATTGCTGCTGCGGCCGCTGGAGACGGGCGACGTGGTGCGCGCGGCCTCGGCCGCAACCGACATGGCAGCCGACGATCCTGCGCTGGCTGAAGCCGCGGCAGCCTCCGAGGGCAGCGTCGGGCGGGCGCGGGCGCTGCTCGGCGGCGACGCGCTCAAGCTGCAGCAGCGCACGGCTGCGCTGCTCGCGACGCTGCCGAGCGTCGATCCGCGCGAGCTGCATGCGCTTGGCGATGCACTCGGTACCAGCGACCGCGTCGCGCTCGCCGCTTTCATCGACAGCATCGATCGCTGGATGAGCGAGCGTATGCGCAGTGGCGATGTCAATGCCAATCTGCCGCGCCTTGCACGGCTGGCGGAGGTATGGGAAAAGATCGTCCGCGCCGCACGCGATACCGAAGCCTACAATCTGGAGCGCAAGCCGCTGGTTTTCTCGGTGTTTTCGATGCTCGCGGAAGCGACCCGATAGGCGCCCCGTCTGAAGACACACCTGTCTGACAACACTCCCGAAAATCTCGTTCGATCTGCAAAGGATTCCGTGGTGGCGACCGCTAAGAAGAAATCGTCGAAGAAGGCCAAGAAGACGAAGAAGGCATCGCCAGTTCGTGGGTCGAAGAAGAAGGCCGCAGCGAAGTCGCGTGCCGCCAAGAAGGGTGGGCGCGTCACCAAGAAGGTGAAGAAGGCGGTCAAGGCCAAGACGGGAGCCAAGAAGCCGGCGACGAAGAAAGCCGCTAAAAGGACCGTCAAGAAGGCCGCGAAAAAGACAACCAAGAAGGCTGCCGCGAAGGCCACCAAGGCTCCGCCAAAAAAGGCAGCCGCGGCGGCCGTGGCACCGGCTGCAAACAAGCCAGTTCCTCCGAAGCCCCCGGCTGCCGAGAAGGCCCCGAAAGCGGCAACGGTTCGCGCGCCGAAGCAACCCAAACCGGCTGCGGCTCCGGCGCCTGCATCCGTCTCGGCGCCCGCCGCGGACCGCGGCAACGCTTTCTACATCACGACCGCGATCGCCTATCCGAACGGCCAGCCGCATATCGGCCACGCCTATGAGGCGATCGCGACTGACGCACTGGCACGCTTCCAGCGGCTCGACGGCAAGGATGTATTCTTCCTGACCGGCACCGACGAGCACGGACAGAAGATGATCCAGACCGCGCAGGGCGAGGGGATGACCCCGTACGATCTCGCGACCCGCAACGCCGCGCGCTTCAAGGAAATGGACGAGCGGCTCAATGTCTCGTTCGACCGTTTCATCCGCACATCTGAACCTGCTCACCACAAGTCGGTGCAGGAAATCTGGCGCCGCATGCAGGACAATGGCGACATCTATATCGACGCCTATGCCGGCTGGTATTCGGTGCGCGACGAGGCCTATTACGCCGAGGATGAGACCACTGTCGGTGAGGACAACGTCCGCCGCGGCCCGCAGGGCACGCCGGTCGAATGGGTCGAGGAGAAGAGCTACTTCTTCAAGCTCTCGGCCTACCAGGACAAGCTCTTGCACCTTTATGAGAGCCAGCCCGATTTCATCGGCCCGGATTCCCGTCGTAACGAAGTGATGAGCTTCGTGCGGGGCGGGCTGAAGGACCTCTCGATCTCGCGCACCACCTTCGACTGGGGCGTCAAGGTCCCCAACGATCCCGAGCACGTCATGTACGTCTGGGTCGACGCGCTGACCAACTACATCACCGGCGTCGGCTACCCCGACGAGAGCGACAAGCGCTGGCGCTACTGGCCGGCCGACGTGCACATCATCGGCAAGGACATCATCCGCTTCCACGCGGTGTACTGGCCGGCCTTCCTGATGTCGGCCGGCATCCCGTTGCAGAAGCGGGTCTATGCGCACGGCTTCCTGTTCAACAGGGGCGAGAAGATGTCGAAGTCGGTCGGCAACGTGGTCGATCCCTTCAATCTGGCAAACCAGTACGGCGTCGACCAGGTGCGCTACTTCTTCCTGCGTGAGGTGCCGTTCGGCCAGGACGGCAACTACAACCACGAGGCCATCGTCGCGCGCATCAATGCCGACCTCGCTAACGATTTCGGCAATCTGGCGCAGCGCTCGTTGTCGATGATCGCAAAGCAGCTCGGCGGCGTGCTGCCGGAGCCCGGCGAGTTCAGCCACAACGACAAGGCGATGCTGGCGCAGGCCGACGCCATGCTGGAGACGTCGCGGACCGCGATGGCGACGCAGCAGATCCATCAATGGCTCAACACGGTCTGGGCCGTGGTCGCCGAGGCCAATCGCTACTTTGCCGGCGAGGCGCCGTGGGCGCTGGCGAAGACCGATCCTGCGCGCCAGAAGACGGTGCTCTATGTCACCGCCGAAGTCGTGCGGCAGATCGCGATCATGGCGCAGGCCGTGATGCCCGAATCCTGCGCCAAGATGCTCGACAGCCTCGGCATCCCCGCGGATGCGCGTAGCTTTGCCGCGATCGCCGAGCGGATCAGGCCGGGTACGGTTCTGCCGGCGCCGGTCGGCGTGTTCCCGCGCTACGTGGAACCGACGACCGAGTGAGCGGTTCGAAATTCATGCTGGTCGACAGTCACTGCCATCTCGATTTCCCTGACTTCGCCGACGATCTCGACGGGATCGTCGGACGCGCCGAGGCCGCCGGCATCGGCCGCATCGTCACGATCTCGACCCGGGTCAAGCGGCTCGGCGGCCTGCTTGCGATCACGGAGCGCTTTCCCGACGTCTACTGCTCGGTGGGCACCCATCCGCATCACGCCGATGAGGAAGACGGCATTCCGGCCAGCGACCTGATCGAGCTGACCAAGCATCCGAAGGTCGTCGCGCTCGGCGAGGCGGGGCTCGACTATTTCTATGAGCATGGTTCGCGCGAGGCGCAGGCGCGCGGCTTCCGCGCCCACATCGCCGCGGCGCGCGAAACCGGCCTGCCGCTCGTCATCCATACAAGGGAGGCCGACGAGGATTGCGGCCGTATCCTTGAGGAGGAGGTCGCGAAGGGCCCGTTCAAGGCCGTGCTGCACTGCTACACCGGTGGCAGCGAGCTCGCGATGAAGGCGATCGCGCTCGGGCTGTCGATCTCGTTCACGGGCATCCTGACCTTCAAGAAGTCGGACACCCTGCGCGCGCTGGCGGCCGAGTTGCCGGCCGACCGCATCATGGTCGAGACCGACGCGCCGTATCTTGCGCCCGGAAAATTCCGCGGCAAGCGCAACGAGCCGTCCTATGTCGTCGAGGTCGCCAAGGTGCTCGCGGAAACCCGCGGCGTCTCGCTTGAGGAGATCTCGCGGCAGACCACCGAAAACTTCTTCCGGCTGTTCTCCAAGGTGCCGGCGCCGCCGAAGGTTGCCGCATGACGCTGACACTGACCATCCTGGGCTGCGGCTCATCCGCCGGCGTGCCGCGCCCGGCGCTCGGCTGGGGCGCCTGCGATCCGAACAATCCCAAGAATCGTCGCCGCCGCTGCTCGATCATGGCCGAACGCACCATGGAGCACGGCACCACGCGTGTCGTGATCGATACCTCGCCCGATCTGCGCGAGCAGCTGATCGACGGCAATGTCGAGCACATCGACGCGGTGTTCCTGACGCATGAGCATGCCGACCAGACCCACGGCATCGACGATTTGCGCTCGGTGGTGCTGCATCAGCGCCGCCGCATCCCGGTCTACTTCAACCAGTCGACCGCCAAGGACATCATGGCGCGGTTCTCCTATTGCTTCATCTCGCCGGAAGGCAGCGACTATCCGCCGATCCTGACGCGGCATTCGATCGAACACGGCGAGAGCCATACGGTGCAGGGGAAGGGCGGCCCGCTGAAGCTCGAGGCCTTCCTGGTGCAGCACGGCCGAATCCCGGCGCTCGGCTACCGCATTGGCGACGCCGCCTACACGCCCGATCTGCACGACATCCCTAAGGAGAGCTGGCCGGCGCTTGAGGGTCTCGACCTCTGGATCGTCGACGCCTTGCGCTATGCACCTCATCCGAGCCATTTCAGCTTGGCCGATGCCTTGTCATGGATCGAGCGCTTCAAGCCGAAGCAGGCCGTCCTCACCAACCTGCATTCCGACCTCGATTACGAGGTGCTGCGGCAGAGCCTGCCGGCGGGCGTGATCCCGGCCTATGACGGCATGCGCCTGACGCTCGATCGGGCGGGCTGAAAACCTCGACAATCCCAGGCTAGAGCATCGGTTCTGTTGAATCAGAACCGATGCTCTAGCTTCTTGTTTTGACGCGTTTTCTTCACGCGAACCGGCGTCCACTTTCGCTCGAAAACGCTCTAGCCGGACGTCGCGCGTTGACCAAGGTCACGCGCGCTTCCGCTCGAGTTGATCGCACGACCTCGCAGCCGGGTATTGACCTCTTGCGCATTTTCGATATCGTTATGATCATAACAATATCGGGAGGCTCCCATGCCGGAAGCTCTGGCTGTGCAGGACTACACCGACCGCACGCGCTATGACGCCCTGATGGACGTCGTGAGGAACCGCCTGACGACGCGAGCCTTCGATTCCAGCTACGTGATGCCGCCAGAGCATTACGACATGATCCTGGAGGCGGCGCGGCACGCGCCTTCGGGCGCCAATGCCCAGCCCTGGCACTTCATCGTGGTCACGGACCAGGACCTGAAGAACCAGATCACGGAGTATTTCCGCGAGGAGCAGGTGGCGCGCGCCCGGCTCAAGATGAAGTTTCCAACGCCTGACTATCGCGGCCTCGCGTCGGCTCCGGGCTTCATCGTGGTCGCCAGCGACTTCCGCTGGGTGAAGGCGTTTCCCGTGCTCAACGACGGCTCCGAGCTCGACATGATGTACAAGGAGAATGCCGAGCGCATCCTGCTGCAGAGCGTGGCGGCTGCGACGATGTCGGCACACCTCGCGGCAGCGGCGCTCGGCTATAACGTCTGGTGGGTGACCGCGATCGGGCAGGAGAAGGCCCAGCAGGCGATGAAGCCGCTGCTCGGCATCCCCGAAGAATTGTCCGTGCTCGACATCATGTGCTTCGGCCCGCCGGCCAAGCCGCCCTACAAGCGCTGGAAGAAGAGCCTCGCGGACATCAGCAACCGGAACCGGTTCGATGCTTCCCATTTCATGACCGAAGCTGAGATCGACGAATGGGTTTCAACCACGCGTCACAAGGTGATGTACCGGGATGCAGCGAACGTCGACTAAAGCAGCGGCGCCGGTCCGCCGCCTCGCGTCGGACTACAGGCTCGAGGATCAGGTCGGCTTCCTGCTGCGCCGGGCCTATCAGCGCGCCTCGTCCAACCTTGTCGAGCGGATCGGGTCCTACGACCTGACGGCACCGCAATATGCGACGCTGGCCCGGCTTTACGAGCGCGGGGCGCTGTCGCAGAACCTGCTCGGCCGGCTCGTCGCGATGGAGCCGGCGAATATCCGCGACGTCGTGCTGCGGCTGAAGAAGCGCCGCCTCGTCGCAACGCGGCGCGACCCGACCGACAAGCGGCTGATCCTGATCGATCTGACCGTGGCTGGCGTCGCGCTGGTCGAGCAGTTGATTCCGATCGAGCTCGAGTGCACCGCGATGACGTTGGCGCCGCTGAAAGCGGGCCAGAAGGCTTTGCTGTACGAACTGCTCGGCCGTCTCACCGAGGATTGAGCGCGGCCGCTCAGGCCGAGATCGCCTTCGCGGAGCCGACCGCGTTGCGCAGCAGGAATTTCTGGATCTTGCCGGTCGAGGTCTTCGGGATCACGCCGAACACGACTGACTTCGGCGTCTTGAAGCCCGACATGTGCTCGCGGCAATAGGCGATGATCTCGGCCTCGGTCGCCTTGGCGCCGTCCTTCAGCTCGATGAAGGCGCAGGGCACTTCGCCCCATTTCGGGTCGGGCTTGGCGACAACGGCCGCGAACAGCACGGCCGGGTGCTTGTAGAGGACGTCCTCGACCTCGACCGAGGAGACGTTCTCGCCGCCGGAGATGATGATGTCCTTGGAGCGATCCTTGATGATGACGTAGCCGTGCTCGTCGAGCACGCCGAGATCGCCGGTGTGAAACCAGCCGCCGGCGAAGGCTTCCTGCGTCGCCTTCTCGTTCTTCAGGTAGCCCTTCATCACGATGTTGCCGCGGAACATGACTTCGCCGATGGTCTCGCCGTCGCGCGGCACCTCGCGCATGGTCTCGGGATCGAGCACCGTGACGCCTTCCTGCAGCGGATAGGACACGCCCTGGCGCCGCTTCAGCTGCGCGCGCGCATCAGCCGACAATTCGTCCCAGCCCGGCTGCTCGGCGCAGACGGAGGCGGGGCCATAGACTTCGGTGAGACCGTAAACATGAGTGAGCTTGATGCCGATGCGCTCGGCGCCTTCGAGCACTGCAACCGGCGGCGCCGCGCCCGCGATCAGGCCGACGACCGGCTTAGCCTTGCCGCCCGTGGGCGCACCCGGCGCGTTGATCAGCGTGTTGTAGACGATCGGCGCACCGCACATGTGGGTGACGCCGTGCTCCGGGATCAGTTCGAAGATCTTAGCCGGATCGACCTTGCGCAGGCAGACATTGACGCCGGCGGTCGCCGCGATCGTCCAGGGGAAGCACCAGCCGTTGCAGTGGAACATCGGCAGCGTCCAGAGATAGACCGGATGCTGGCCGAGATTGCCGGCAAGGATATTGCTGACGGCGTTGAGATAGGCCCCGCGGTAATGGGTGACGACGCCCTTCGGATTGCCCGTCGTGCCCGACGTATAGCTCAGCGCGATCGCATCCCATTCGTCGGCCGGCGGCCGCTCCACGAACGCGGGATCGCCTGAGGCGACCGCCGCCTCATACTCGATCTCGCCGATCCGCTTGCCGCCGGGGAACGCGGCGTCATCAACGTCGATCACGAACGGCTTCGGGCCCTTCATCAGGGTCAAGGCTTCCGCGATCACGCCGGAGAATTCGGGATCGACCAGGATGATCTTTGCGCTGCCATGGTCGAGCTGGAACGCGATCGACGCCGCGTCGAGGCGGATGTTGAGCGCGTTCAGCACCGCGCCGGTCATCGGCACCGCGAAATGCAGCTCGTTCATCGCCGGGATGTTCGGCAGCATCGCCGCAACCGTGTCGCCATGGCCGATGCCGTGGCCCGCGAGATAGGATGCAAAGCGCTTGCAGCGCTCGTAGGTCTCTTTCCAGGTGAAGCTGCGGCCCTCATAGACCGCGCTGACATGGTCGGGATAGACCGCGGCCGAGCGCGCCAGGAAGCTCAGCGGCGTCAGCGGCACGTAGTTGGCAGGCGTCTTGTCCAACCCGATCGTGTACTGGTTTTGAGCTGCACTCATGGCTCTATCCCGTCCGCAAGGTGCTTAGAGGAAACCGATCGATATCCAGGGGAAGACGGCGACGATGATCAGGCCGATCAACAGCGCCAGCATGTAGCCCCAGATCGGCCGGATACCCTCGGCCGGATCGACGCGCCCGATGGCGCAGGCGGCATAATAGCCGACGCCGAACGGCGGCGCGAACAATCCGATGCCCATCGCCAGGATGATGACCATGGCGTAGTGCACCTCGTGGACGCCGACCTGGCGCGCGATCGGAAACAGCAGCGGTCCGAACAGCACGATCGCCGGAATACCCTCAAGCACGCTGCCGAGGATCACGAAGGCCAGGATCGAGACCGCGATGAAGGTCGCCGAACCGCCGGGCAGCCCGGCCATCGACGCCGCCAGCGCCCGCGAGAAGCCGGACTGGGTCAGGCCCCAGGCCATGCCGGTCGCGGTGCCGATGATGAAGAGGATCGCGCCCGACAGGCAGGCCGTGTCGATCAGCATCGGCAACAGCCGCCGCCAGTTGAACTTGCGGTAGATCAGAAGGCCGATGGCGAAGGCGTAGACGATGCCGATGGTCGAGACTTCGGTCGCGGTCGCGATGCCTTCGACCACGGCGTAACGGATCACGAAGGGCAGGGCCAATGCAGGCAGGGCGAACACCAGCGCCTTGCCGATCTCGCTGCCGGTGGCGCGCTGGACGTGGCTGAGGTCCTCGCCGCGGTAGCGCCACCACACAAGCCCGGACAGCGTGATTGCCAGCACCACGCCCGGCAGCAGGCCGCCGGTGAACAGCGCCGAGATCGAGACGCCGGTGACCGAGCCGATCGTGATCAGCACCAGGCTCGGCGGAATGGTTTCGGTCTGCGCGCCGGTGGCCGCGAGCAGGGCGACCAGATCGCCCGGCTTGGCGCCGCGCTCCTTCATTTCCGGGAACAGCACGGGTGCGACGGCTGCCATGTCGGCGGCCTTCGATCCGGAGATGCCCGAGACCAGGTACATCGCGCCGACCAGCACGTAATGCAGGCCGCCGCGGACATGGCCGAGCAGGCTCGCCAGGAACGCCACCATCGCGCGCGCCATGCCGGTCATCTCGATCAGGAGGCCGAGGAAGACGAACAGCGGCACCGACAGCAGGATCAGGTGGCTCATGCCCTCGTCCATCCGGCCGACCAGTACCATCAGCGGCGTCCGCGTGGTCAGCGCCAGATAGCCGAAGATCGCCATGCCGAAGGCAAAGCCGATCGGCACGCCGGCGAACACGCAGAAGCCGACCACGCCGACGAAGAAGATGATCAGGTTGAGGTTGCCGAGCGGCCGCAGCATCGGCTGCGCCAGCCAGAACACCCCGATCAACGCCGCCACAGTGAGCGCGGCCAGCAGAAAGGTCTTGAACTCGCCGACCCGCGCCAGCCGCAGCAGCGCGAACAGCGCCATCAGGCAGGTGCCGACCGGCAGCGCTGCGGCGCGCCAGGTGTTGGAGATCTGCAGCGCCGGCGTCGTGATGAAGCTTTCCTCGTAGGCGTATTCATAGGCCGGCCGCACGATCAGGATCAGGAAGGCAAGCGCGGCGCAGGTCGCGACCACGTCCAGATAGGCCCACAGCCGCGGTCCGGCGCTCGCGACCAGCGCCGTCATCCGCATGTGCTCGCCGCGGCGGAACGCCACCGCCGAGCCCAGCATGGCAAGCCACAGGAACAGGATCGACGCCAGCTCGTCCGACCAGATCAGCGGCGCATGGAGCACGTAGCGCGCCACCACGCCCGCGAACAGGATGACGACCTCGGCGACCACAAGGATCGCCGCCGGGACTTCGACCAGAAACCCGAGGGCGGCCTCGATGGAACCGAGAACGGAGCGGCGGCGAGGGGGCTCCGACGCCGCCTCGCCGCCCACGGCCGGCGTCATCTCGACATGAGCCATGGCAAGCCTCCCGCTTGATCGCTCAGGACAGTTTGCCGACCGACTTCTCGAGCAGGTCCCAGGCCTTGTCGCCGTACTTGCCCTTCCACTCGGCGTAGAAGCCGGCGGCGCGCAGCTTGTCGCGGAACGGCCCGACCTCGGGCTGGTTGAACACGAGCCCCTTGCCCGCGAGCTCCTGCTTCACGGTGGCGTTGAGCTTCTCGGTGTCCTCGCGCTCCTTGACCGCCGCCGCATTGACGTTCTTGGCGACGATGCTCTTGATATCGTCAGGCAGCGCCGCCCAGGCGCGACGGTTCATCAGGAACCAGAAGCCGTCCCACATGTGGTTGGTCAGCGAGCAATACTTCTGCACCTCGTACAGCTTCGCCGCCGAGATCAGCGCCAACGGGTTCTCCTGACCCTCGACGATCTTGGTCTGCAACGCCGAATAGACCTCGCTGAAATTGATCGAGGCGGGCGACGCATCGAACGCCTTGAACATCGAGGTCCACAGCGGCGACACCGGCACGCGGATTTTGAAGCCCTTGAGATCATCAGGACCGTTGATCGCCTTGGTCGACGACGTGGTTTGGCGAAAGCCGTTGTCCCAGATCTTGTCCATGACCTCGAGGCCGGCCTTGTTGATCTCGCCGCGCACATAGGCGCCGAGGTCGCCGTCCATCGCCTTCCAGACCGTGGGATAGTCCGGGAACGCGAAGCCGATGCCGTTGATCGAGGCCGCCGGCACCAGGGTTGCCAGGATCAGGCCGGACAGCGTGAAGAACTCGACGCCGCCGGAGCGCACCTGGCTCAGCATGTCGGTATCGGAACCGAGCTGGCTGTTCGGGAACACCTGCAGGTCGAACCGGCCGTTGGTCTCGGTCTTGATCGCCGCGGCCATCTCCCGGGCGCGCGCCACGAACGGATGCGACTCCGGCAGGTTGTTGGCGAACTTGTAAGAGAACTCGGCCGACTGGGCGCGCGCGACATGGGGCGCGCCAATCCCGCCCAGGACGGCGGAAGCGGCGGAGACCTTCAGCAGCGTGCGTCGTGAAAAGCTCATTGGTTTCTCCCAAGAGAGGCTTGTTGTTGTTCTGAGATGCCATCCTATACGCGAACCTGATGCCGCGGGGTCACCAGCGATCTCTGCACAGCTGGGGCTTATTGCAGCGTCCGTACGCCGCGGCAATATCGGCTTTCAGACGAGACGCGCGGACGTCGATCGCCGCGGCCTGGGAGCAAGCCCAACGGATCGTCGGATGGGCCTCGGGACGGCGCTAACTTGCGGACTGGTGCGAAGATTTCCCACTAAATATCTGATCTAATTGTAGATATAAATATTCCATAATATACCTTATGCGAATTACGGATATGGGCGTTTGCACCGAGGCTGAAGCCGAACAGCGCCTGACCATGGCATTGGCCGTTTGACGAAGAGCCGCGGCCGGACGCCCTCCGCGACCTCTCCCGATCGCCTCACTGCCACACGAGGTTCACGACGTCGACGCGATCACCTCGAGCATCACCTCCGTCGCGCCGCCGGCAATCGGCAGGATGCGCGCGTCACGCGCGATGCGCTCGATCGGGCTCTCGCGCATGACGCCCATAGCGCCGTGGAACTGCACGCAGGCATACGCGACCTCGTTGACGAGTTCGGCGCAGATGGCCTTCAGCATCGAGATCTCGCGCAGGCAATCGTCGTCGGCCGCCATACGCCAGGCGGTGGCATAGAGAAACGCGCGGTTTGCCTCCACCTTCGCGGAGAGTATCGCCAGACGTTGGCGGATCGCCTGCATGTCCCACAGGACGCCGCCGAAGGCGCGGCGGGTCTTCACATAGGTGAGGGTCATGTCGATCGCCGCCTCGGCCATCCCGATCGCCATGGCGGAGAGGACCAGGCGCTCGTTCTGGAAGTTGCGCATGATGGAATAGAAGCCCTGCCCCTCCGCGCCGAGCACGTTCTCGGCGGGGATCCGGCAACCGTCGAAGACGAGTTCCGCGGTATCGGAGGAGCGCCAGCCCTGCTTGTCCAGCACGCGTCCGACGCTGAAGCCCGGCGTGCCTTTCTCGACCAGGAACATCGTGATCCCGTTGCCTCCTGCCGCGGGATTGGTCTTGGCGGCGACGCAGTAGAGATCGGCGTGGACGCCGTTCGTGATGTAGAGTTTGGTGCCGTTGAGGACGTAGGAGTCACCCTCCCGCACCGCGCGCGTGCGGATGGCCTTCACGTCCGAGCCGGCATCCGGCTCCGTGATAGCGACCGCGGTGATCACCTCGCCGCTGACAATGCCCGGCATCCAGCGGATCCGCTGGGCTTTGGTCCCGTCGTGAAAGACATATACCGACGCCATGTCGGCCTGGACCAGCATCGCGTCGGCAACGCCGCCATAGGTCGAGCGCCCGAGTTCCTCGGCGAAGACCGTTGACGCGACCGCGTCCATCTCGGCACCGCCATATTCGGCCGGGTAACGGATGCCGAAGAAGCCGAGTTCGCCCATGCGGCGCAGGACCGGACGGGGAATGAACCCCTCCTCTTCCCAGCGATCCGCACAAGGCTTGATCTCCTCCTCGACGAACCGGCGGACCTGATCCCGCAACAGCTCATACTCCGCCGCCATCCAAGGCAGTCCCGGTCCTTGCGGGGGCACCCAAGCTTTGTCCATCGTGTTCGTCCGCTCTGCTAGCAGCTAGAGTTCGATTTCCTCCCTCGGCCCTGCCGAGGGTGCAGCGGCTTCGGAATCGGCCACCCAGCGCATTCCGTCGATCACTTCCGCAAGCTCGGCCAGTGTCGGGCGCTCGAACAGGTTGCGCAGCTGCACGTCGACGCCGAAGGTCTTTCGCATGCGCGCCACCGTCCGGACCACCAGCAGCGACTCGCCGCCCAGATCGAAGAAGTTGTCGTGGCGTCCGATCGACCTGACCTTCAGGAGATCGCACCACAGCGCGGCCAGCGTCTTCTCGGTCTCTGTCGAGGGAGCGACGAATTCCTGCGCTGGCTGGATGTTTTCCGCCGTCGGCTCGGGAAGCGAGGCGCGGTCGACCTTGCCGTTGGGCGTAAGCGGCATCCGTTCGAGACGAACATAATGCGTCGGAATCATCGCCTCCAACAGCTCTTCGGCGAGGTGGGCGCGCAGATCCGCCACCGTCAGAGGTTTCGACGAGACATAGTAGGCCGCAAGTCGTGCGATGCCGCCTTCGGCCGCTGACGGTTCGATGACAGCGACGGCGCATTCCTGCACCTGCGGGTGCTTGAGAAGCCGCGCTTCGATCTCGCCCAGCTCGATACGCGCGCCGCCGACCTTCACCTGATGATCGGCGCGGCCGAGAAATTCCAGTCGCCCTTCCGGGCTCCAGCGGGCGAGATCGCCCGTCTTGTAGAGGCGCAGCTTCGAATATCCGTCTCGAGGATCGATGGCGGTACGGAAGCGCTCGTCGGTCAGGTCAGGGCGATTGAAATAACCTCTCGCGAGACCGTCGCCGGCAATGAACATCTCGCCGATGATGCCGGTGCCGGTGGGCTGATAGGTTTCGCTGAGGACGTAGATTCCCGCGTTGGCGGCCGGCACGCCGATCGGCACCGATGCGGATTGATCGCGCTCGATGTCGAAACGGTGAATCATGCAGCCCACCGTGGCTTCGGTTGGTCCGTACTCGTTGTAGATCTCGACCGGATGTGGGATGGCTTTCGTGATGTCGCGAGCCAACTCGGTCTTGAAGTCCTCGCCGCCCACGATGAACTTGCGAAGTCTTGTGGTCTCGAGATCGCGGTCGCGGATCATCGCGAGATGCGCCGGCGTCAGCTTCATGATGTCGACCGCATTGTCGTCGACCACCTTGAGCGCGACCATGTTCTGCACGCCGGGATCGCCAAGATAGACCACGATGCGGCCACCGGTGATGAGTGGCGTGAAGAGCGTTGTGACGGTCAGGTCGAAAGCGAGCGATGAGAACAGAGGCCAGGCGAGGCGTTCGCCGGCGCTGTACACCTGATCACCCCACCAGATGTAGTTCACCAGGCTGCGGTGCGCGATCTCGACGCCCTTGGGGGTGCCGGTCGAGCCGGAGGTGAAGATGATATAGGCGGTACCGTCCGGCGTGGCAGCGGACGGCCGGGCTGAGTCCGGCTGATTCAAAATCGAACCGAAATCGGCGTCGAGCACAAAAATATCGGCGAGATCGGGGGAAATGACGGATTGCAGGCGCGCTTGCGTGATTGCCACCGGCGCCCGCCCGTCGGTGCCGTTGGAGATGTCCTTCAGGATTGTTGCGATGCGCCCCTTCGGCGTCGCCGCATCCACCGGCACATAGGCTGCGCCGGACTTCAGCACGCCCAGGATCGCGACAACGACCTCAATGGAGTGTTCCATGAACACAACGGCAATCCGGCCCGGCCCCACGCCGGTCGAGCTCAAATGCGCGGCAATCTGATTGGAGCGTTGGTCGAGCTGCCGGTAGGTCAGCGCTACATCGCCGAAGCGGATCGCTTCAGCGTCAGGGCTGCGCGTCACCTGGTCCCGAAAGAGATCGATGATCGTCCGGTCTGACGGGTAGTGCGCCGCCGTGGCGTTGTACTCGACAACCAGCGCCTGATGATCGGCATCCTTCGGCAGGGGAAGCGCTACGCCCTCCTCCACAATGGGCAGGACTTCATTCATGACTACGCTCCAATCGGGCAAATCAAATAATCAAATCACACGTCAATCGTTCAAATCTTGGCCTGGCGATAAAGCTCTGCGATGGCTGGCGCTTCAGGGTCCTCGAGCATGGAGGCTGCGTGACAGCCCTCGGGCCCAAAATAAAATTCGGCATGAGGCACCACGCGAAGCCATCGGCGCGGTCCTGCGCCCGATCGCAGCCAGGCCTTGTTCGGAAGGAATATGCAGACCCGACCCGAATACGGAGTGGGATCGTACCGCTGAAAAGCCGCGAGCGCCGTCGATTTGAGCCGAGCTCTGCTCGCCAGCACCGGATCTGTCGCGACCGGTTGTTTGCTTCCGAGGGCGCGGAAACGCTCGCGAACGCGGCTGCCGAAATATCGCAGACGAGCGCTCAATGTCGGCAGCTTTGCCATCTCTCGCAGCAACGCTTCGGCTGTTTCCCTGGCTGAGAAATACAGCCAACGCGGCAGTTCCTGATAGGTGGTGGGATGAAGCGGGCCAAACAGCGCAATGCATGGCACCTCTGCGCCGCGGCGTCCTAGGATCTTCGCCAGTTCGAAAGCCGTTGGAGCGCCGGAGCAATAACCGGCGATGATGTACGGACCGGTCGGCTGATATTCGACCATCTGGCGGGCGAAGTCCTCGGCGATATCTTCGACGCGGTCCATCGGCTCGCTCTGCCCATCGTAGCCGGTCGGTTGGAGTGCGTAGAATGGTTGATCGCCGCCCAGGTGCTTCGACAGGTCCGAGAATGTGAAGGGGGCGCCGACATGCCCGGGCACGGCGTAGATCGGCGTGCGTGTTCCGCGCGACTGCAGCGGAATGATTGCAGGCTGCTGCGTGGCCGCTGCCGTGGCCATGTTCAGGAACGCGATGATCTCGCCCTTCCGGTCCTGCAGCTGCCCGCGAAGCTCCGCCGTCAGTGCGCCAGCCGGGGCGTTGCAGCGCAGCCGGTCGCCTTCCACCCAGACCTTGATGTCCTTGACCGCCAGGTCTGCGAGAAGCTCCGAAAACTGCATCAAGTGCGCTGACATAGGGCCGTCCTGAATGAACTCCCGTGCAGTCCAATGGACTTCGCTGAGACACTTCGTTTAGTGCGTCGTGACATCGCGCGAACGCCAGTTCCGGATGACCACGCTCCCGATATACCCCCTTCGAGGTACGAATCTTCGAACAAGCCAATCCTTTTCATCCCAGGAAATGGGCTGTCCCAGGCCGCACCCCAACGCCTTGGAGACAGCTTCCAGCCGGGTCCAACGCCGGAAGAAACCTTCCAGGCGGTCTTCCGGACCAAGGGCGATGTAGGACCCATAATCGGCGGCGGAAAAGCAGAGCGCTGCGATCTCGTCCGCTTCGGGCACTGGAAGCACTGCCTCGACGTCCACCCCGACCTCTTGTGTGGTCGAGAGGGCGATGACCCCCACATCTCCGGAACGCGACGTGCTGAAGCGCAAATCGAAGGCGGGCATGCGGTGCGAGAGCTGAGGTTTGCCCAGTGGTCCATATTCGAACTCGACGTCGGACGGCGAGAGTCCCAGTCTGGAAGCGAGGACCCGGCGCAGCTGGCCGCGGGCCACAACAAAGCGGCGGCGGTCCCGCTCCAGCCTCAACCCCGCGGCGCGCCGACGCTCCTCGTCGTTGAGGCAAACGCCTGTCGCGCGAACGACATCCGGCTCCGCATCGAGCGCGAAGGCCAGAACCTCCAGGCCATCACTCACGAGAACCGGCATGATGATCCCGGCTCGCAGCTCGACAGCCTTGTCCAAATAGCGCGGAGTCCGCACTGCTGGCTCCCTGCCCGCGCCGGAAGCTTGGCCAAAGTCGAGCTCAGGGCAGCAGTCAGACGTCATACCTGCATTCCGATCGCAGAAGCGCTCATGCGCACAAGTCTATCGCATCCGACGAACAGCAGCGCCGTTCGCGCGGATTTCCTCGATTAAGCAATCGCATAGGCGCGAAAGCAAGGAGCGCCGGTGGCTATTCGGATGTATGGTTGGGCTACCCCTCACGGCCATATTGCATTCAGCAGCTCGGCCAATCTCGCTCCGCCCCTGGCGAGTTGCCGGCGCTTGATCGCGTCGGCGGCCTGCAGATAGGCCATGTGGCTGTCGAAATTGACGATCCATTTGGACTGCACCGGCGGCGACGTCGGGCCGAAGCTCAGGCCCTTGAACGCGTGATGCGCGACCAGCAGCGTGTCGGTCGCCCAGGCCGCCGGCCAACCGTCCGGCGTACCCGGGCTCGCCGGGGCCGCCTTCGCCGCGTCGATCAGTTCACCCGTCGCGGCATCGCCGAGGTCGGTCGGGATGTCGTCCCATTCATGGTGCAGGTTGATGGTCTGGAACGGGACCGCGACGCCATCCTGGATCGCATTGCCGCCGATCGTATCGGTCCCGGGATCGACCTGGTGACTAACGTCCGGGTCGACCGGCTGGCCGTTGGGATCGAGATAGACCGAGCCGACATGCAGCGGCTGGTGCAGGTCGCCGATCAGATGCGCGAGCAGCAGCAGCGCCTCCTTCTTGTCCTTGATCGAGAACGGGAACGGCGGCGGGATCGGCTTGTCCTGAAGTACTGCGATGGCGGCGCTGATCGCCGCGACCAGATCGTGCGGATTGGTCCCCTGCAAGCTGCGGTCGAAGGCGCTGCGCTGGATCGCGACATCGACGAAATGGAAGGTGTTGTGACAACCGCGCTCGAAGCCGTCGGGCTTGTAGGAACAGGTCGACCAGTTGCGGGCGACATAATCCACCATGCGCGCCCTCTCCCGCGCCGAGTTGAACGGCGTGCAGGGCACCTCGTAGTCGAGATGTTCGGGGTCGACCTCGTAATGAAACCGGCCGTCGTCGTGCCGGGCGACGCTCTTCACGCAATCCAGCCAGGGTCCGGACTTGCGCAGGTCGATGCCATGCGTATCGCCCTCGTTGAGGAGTTGCTGGACCTTCGCCTTCGCGGCGGGCTTGAGCAATTGGTCGGCGATCGCACCGACGACGCGATGGCCCTCATAGCCCCAGGCCGACGCCGCGGTCGGATAAAGCGCAATGGCGCCAAGCCAGCCCAACAAGGCGCCCAGGAACCAGCCCGACGCAACGATCGTTCTCGACATCGCGCGACCTCGCAATTGTGCCAAACTTCCTGTGGTTGTCCGATACTGGCGCAACAATCGTACGACAATGCGCGTCAGCGTCCCCTGAAGCGGGGCGTCCGCCGTCCAAGGAACGCCGCGACGCCCTCCTTGTGATCTTCGGTCAGGCTCGCCAGCGCGAACTGGTCGAGATCCATGTGGCTGGCGAGATCGTCGAGCGCATGCGCCAGCCGGTTGACCGTCAGCTTGGTCATCGCCACCGAAATCGGCGGCTGGGCGGCGACCTTGGCCGCGAGCGCCATCGCAGCGTCATAGGATTTGCCGGGATCGGTCACCTGCTCCACCAGGCCCCATTCATAGGCCTGGTCGGCCGAGATGCGGTCGTCGGCCAGGATCACCGCCTGCTTGGTGCGCGCCGGGCCCATCAGATGCAGCATGCGCGGCACGCTCTGCCAGCTCATGTTCATGCCGAGCGCAATCTCCGGCACGCGCAGATGCGCATCGCGCTCCATGACGCGGAAATCCAGCGCGACCGCGAGCGCCACGCCGCCGCCGACGCAGAAGCCCTCGATCGCGCCGATCGTGACCTGCTCCATGTCCTGCCAGGCGCGCGTCAGCCTCGGCCCGAGCTTGAGGTGACGGCGCAGCGTGCCCATGTCCATGGTCTGGCGCGAACGTCCCTCGGCGTCTTTCAGGTCGAAGCCGGCGCTGAACGATTTGGCGCCGCCGGTCAGCACGACCACCGAGGTTCCGCCATCGTCCTCGAAACTGCGTGCGGCATCGGTCAGCTGCCGCAGCGCTTCCGGAGACAGCGCGTTGATACCGTCGCCGCGGTCGAACCGCACCACAGCGATGCGGCCCTCCGGTCCGAGGCCCTTCTCGATCGTTACATAGTCAACCACGCATACCTCCCTGCTCGCATTGTTGTGTACTGCTTGCCTCGACATAGCACGGCCGTTTCGCCTATTCTGTGGGCATGAGCGAACATGATCACCACCACCACCACGATCACGACCATTCCGACCTGTCGGAGACCGAACTGCGCGTCCGCGCGCTGGAATCGATCCTGACCGAGAAGGGCTATGTCGAGCCCGCCGCGCTCGATGCCATTGTGCAGGCCTATGAGACGAGGATTGGCCCGCATAACGGCGCCCGGGTCGTCGCCAAGGCCTGGACCGATCCCGCCTTCAAGAAGGCGCTGCTCGAGGACGCCACCAAGGCGGTCGGCACCCTCGGCCATGTCAGCCGGGTCGGCGACCATCTGGTCGCGATCGAGAACACGCCTGGCCGTCACAACATGGTCGTCTGCACGCTCTGCTCCTGTTACCCTTGGGAAATGCTCGGGCTGCCGCCGGTCTGGTACAAGGCCTCGCCGTATCGTTCTCGCGCGGTCAAGGATCCGCGCGGCGTGCTCGCCGATTTCGGCGTCAGCCTGCCGAAGGACATCGAGATCCGGGTGTGGGATTCGACCGCGGAGACGCGCTTCCTGGTGCTGCCGATGCGGCCCGACGGCACCGAGGGCTGGAGCGAACAACAGCTCGCCGAACTCGTGACGAGGGATTCCATGATCGGCACGGGATTCCCGAAAACGCCGGGAGCCCCGTCGTGAACGGCGTCCACGACATGGGCGGCATGGACGGGTTCGGCAAGGTCGAGCCCGAGCCGAACGAGCCGATGTTCCATGAGGAATGGGAGTCGCGGGTACTCGCGATGGTCCGCGCGATGGGCGCCGCCGGCGCCTTCAACATCGACGCATCGCGGTTCTATCGCGAGACCCTGCCCCCCCAGGTCTATCTTTCGAGCTCCTATTACAGGAAATGGCTGCTCGGGCTCGAGGCCCTGCTGCTCGACAAGGGCTTCATCTCGCAGGACGACGTCGCCGCCGGACATTCCGTCGCGCCGGCGAAGCCGCTCAAGCACGGCAAGTTCTCGATGGCCGATGTCGAGCGCATCATGGTGCGCGGCAAGTTCGGCCGCGCGGCACCGGCAGCTGCGAAGTTCAAGGCCGGCGATCGGGTGCGGGCCAAGAACATCCATCCCGCCACCCACACGCGGCTGCCGCGCTATGTGCGCGGTCATGTCGGGGTGATCGAACGCGATCATGGCTGTCACGTGTTTCCCGATACGGTTGCGAACGATGCCGGCGAGCATCCGCAATGGCTGTACACCGTCGTGTTCGATGGACGCGAGCTGTGGGGAGCTGACTCCGATCCGACCCTCAAGGTGTCGATCGACGCGTTCGAGCCGTATCTGGAGGCGGTGTGATGGATGCGACCGCCGCAGCCCGCGCCACCAGCGCCGTATCCAGCATTCCCCGCGACCAGGACGGTCCGGTGTTCCGCGCGCCCTGGGAAGCCCAGGCGTTTGCGATGGCGTTGAGCCTGCATGACCGCGGCGTGTTCACATGGAGCGAATGGGCCGCGGCGCTCGCCGATCAGATCAAGCGGGCGCAGGCCGCCGGCGATCCCGACACCGGGGAGACCTATTACCAGCATTGGCTGGCGACGCTCGAACACCTCGTCGCCGCCAAGGGCGTCACGACACCAGAGACCCTGCACCGCTACCGCGACGCCTGGGACCGCGCCGCCGACCGCACCCCGCACGGCAAGCCGATCGCGCTGACGCCGGCGGATTTTGAGTAGCGGCGTACTCGCCTCGTTGTCATTTGCACGCTCAAACAGCTTGCTCGATGTCATCACCCGCGCATGCGGGTGATCCAGTATTCCAGAGACGTCGGTGCTTGAGCCGAGAGGCCGCGGCGTACTGAATCTCCCGGTCCAGCCGGGCGATGACAATGCGGGTGCCTCACACACGATCGTCGTCCTGGCCTAGTGCGCAATTGCGCACGGGAGCCAGGACCCATAGCCACCGCATTTGATGATGAACGGGATCGTGGCCCCAGCGTCGTGCGACAATCGAAATTCGGGGTAATGGGTCCTGGCTTTCGCCAGGACGACACCGAATATGTGGCGCTAGAGCATTTTCCGATCACGTTGCGTCGTAACCAGCCGCGACGAGATAATTTTGGCATTCCTCGGGTGAGAAGCGCTTGAGAGCGTTGGCGATTGCTTGCCAGAGATCGGGCATGGTGCGCGCTGCGGCGGCCCGCAACAGGGCTTTCAGTTTAGAGAAGGCCATTTCGATCGGGTTGAAGTCTGGACTGTAGGGCGGAAGATAGAGCAGGCTTGCTCCGACCGCCCGGATGGCCTCTCGAACGCCATGGACCTTGT